>NZ_SRRZ01000090.1 GCF_013179805.1 Microcoleus asticus IPMA8
CTCCCGCCGCTGCCAATAAGGAGTAATTCGTTTCATTTGATGAATGCCGATCGCAGCTTGCAGATCCATCATATTGTATTTAAAACCGACTCCCACCACTTGGTAGTGCTTGTAACCCGAGTCTCCGAAGCGCTTCCAAGCATCTTTGCTCATACCGTGCAGCGCTAAAATGTTGAGCCTGTCGGTATCTTCTTGACTGGCGACCAGAATCATTCCTCCTTCGCCCGTCGTAATGTTTTTGGTAACATAAAAGCTGAAGCATCCGAAGTCGCCAAATGTGCCTGCTTTCCGCCCCTTGTACTCTGTTTCGATCGCGTGAGCGCAGTCTTCAATTAACTTCAATCTGTGACGGCTAACAATTTCGCAAAGCGCATCCATATCGCAGGGACGACCCGCGAAGTGAACCGGCAAAATTGCTTTAGTTTTTGAAGTTATTTTAGCTTCGACTTGAGCCGGGTCAATATTCATTGTCACCGGATCTACATCCGCCAATACCGGTGTTGCCCCGGCGTGGATGATCGCATTAACTGTAGCGCAAAAAGTCATCGGAGTAGTAATGACTTCATCCCCCGGTTCCAAGCAAGCAGCGAGGACGCTCAAGTGTAGTCCCGCCGTACAAGAATTGACTGCTATCGCGTACTGAGAACCCTTGTAAGCATTGAATTCGTCTTGAAATCTCATGACTTTCGGGCCTGTACCCAACCAACCTGTTTTCATGGTTGCCACCAATTCTTGTATTTCAGCATCTTCGATCGCCGGAGCGCCGAAAACCAAGAAACGGTCTTTTGAACGAATTGGATTGTTGTTCATTTTCCTAATGTTACTCAGTAAGTAGAGTTGATGGATGGACTGTTTTAATTAATGGTGTCTCTGCGTTTTTTATTTCATTTTTTTTGATTCAAGAGTTTTTGCTAATACGTTGCCTAATGGCATCTTTTATACCACGAGCTTACTGATGACCAGCCGTTTTTCCGCCTCGCTCTACTCTGACAGCGTTTCCATATCTTAAGATAGATAATCTGCAATGTCCACCCGATATTATTTCAGTTTATCAGGGATACACAAGCTCTTTCCCGCATTTTTTGGTTCAAATACTTTCCTCACCACAAATACCTATACTCGATGATCTCAACTTTTTGTAAACTGTCGAACATCTATCCAGAGATAGATTGTACAGCCAAGTTATACGATTTAAGATTTAAGATTTAAGATTTGGGAATGACTGATTGCAGTCAGGTTTGGAGCTTGTCTACCGTTGAATTCTTTTTTTAAACAGGTGTCAAAATTAGGCAAATTTTGCACAAATAAAATGTGACTCCCCTGTAATTTATTCAGGTTGAGCAACATTCTGTGCTAGGTCGAAGCAATCAACCCTGCTGGACAAAATCCACTACAATCTAGGCAGACGAATCTTGTTCAAAATATCTTGCAGCCGTTCTGAAACGCCGCCCAATTGTTCTGACAAAGCTACAAGTTTACCGTAAGCTTCAACTAAGCGATCGCCCTCAACATAAACTTCTGGAGTAGGATAATTTTTCATCGCTTCTAGCAGCGTAATCTCATTATCATTAGTTGCAGACAGCACCAAGGCCTCGCGCAAAGCTTCTCGATTTGCCTTCCCAGAAGGAGTGCGAATTACCTGACCCACTTCATCGAGAATTATTTCCCCAACCTGGCTGTTGAGCGTCCGATCCAAAAAGCTTTGACTGACTTTCACCGGTCTATTCAGACTGCTGCGAACAGCTTGCGGATCTTTTTTTGCCTTTCCCAGCAGCATTTCTAACGCGGGCGACATTTTCCCAGTTTCTGCAAAGATTTCTAATTCGCTGACTGGTAAAGTCATTCGGATCGCACTGTATTTGAGCACTACCTTTTCGGCAGCCGCCGCAGCACTGCTGTAAAATACAATTCCCGCACCTGCTGCTAAAAATAACGTCCACCGCTCTTTAAAAAATGATCTGCCCACAGTAAAACCTCCCAACATCTTTTTCTACTTCGACTTTGACACATCTCATTAGTTACTGCACAGACTAAGCTCTTCGGGAAATGCCAAATTATTCGATCGCCCAGCACTTATACCATTTTAGATTTTAGATTTTAGATTTTAGATTTTAGAATTGCAAATGACCGATCATCGTGGTTTCGAGTATGGGCCTAGAGTTGCATGATTTTTGGGAACTGGTATTACCGATATCGGATGCTAGGCAAAAAACTCGGTTCAGGGCGCTGGTACGAGCTTCTCTGTGCGCGGTGCGCACCCTACTGATTCTATCTCCCAATCTCCCGAGCCTCGCAAAATGCCGAACGCCAGCTCTTCTTTCAGTGAAGGCTGGCGCTGGGCTTAAATTTATTTAATATATTTAGGGTCTTTATGAAAGCTGACCCCAATTGAACGAATTACAAGCGGTTTATGATTAGGGTCTTTAAATTTGCTGACCCCAATTGAAGCCACATCATAATCATTACAGGGATCGCTGACAAACCAGGATTTCATAATAATTTCTTTATATTTCTAACTTTTCCTTGCCTCAGATAGATTTTTGTCTCGATTTGTAAACTTTTGTTACTTCGACTTCGGGGATCGGCTCTCGGCGCGCTGCTCCCAGCGAAACAGGAACACCATCAGAGCCACGACTCCGACTTGGATCGCAAAATTGGGCAAAGCAGAGCCAATTTCCCGGCCCGAGGCAATTTTAGCCAGGAAAACCAAGCCGCCGATAAAGCCCGAAGCGCCACAAGCTACATAGACAAACTGGCGCAGAGGCCGGTAGGGAGTGGCCATTTCTGCGGTTAAACGCTCGTATTGTTGGCGGCTGAGGTTGCGCGGGTTTTTTGGGATGTATTTGCGATCGTCCGAATTTGGGGCTGGCATAGATTTAGGAAATAGGTAAATTAGGATGGGGCTACAAAAACCCGGTTTCTACCAAAAACCCTCTGGCTGAGGTGGCAAATACGGCCGCAAAACCGCGTTTTTGGTACTGTGTGCGCAAATCGAGTGAATATTAGACTACAACAAATATCTGACAACTGCCGAAATAAATCACCGCTGAATCCAAACTACAATAGTCTGCAAACAGCCGACAAAAACACCCAAAAGGCCTCCTAAATTTACAATTCCCTGCAACTCGCTTTGGACAATTCCCTGAATTGCTAACTCCAACTCTTCAGGAGAAGTACCTTTTACTCGATCGACAATCACCTGGTCGATATTCAAAATCGGGATAGCCTGAGCTACAATATTTTCTAAATCCCGCTCTAGATAGCGCTCTAAAACCAAAGCCAGTTCTTTGCTGACAATTTCCAAGGAAGCGCTCATCACTGCTGAAGTTTGCAAGCGATTGAGAATCAACCGCGAAATATTTTCCCAGTCAATAGATTTACTCAACCCCTCAAGTACGTCTGTACCCCGCTGTTGAACGTAGCTGCGAACGCTGTCGCGCATTGTTTTTCGCAACTGTCTCACAGTCGAAACCGGTAAATTTTGCATCGACAAATTTTGCAGCCATTCCTGAATTCGCCCGCGAATTCCCAAAGAAATAGTTAACTCTGCTAACCGCTGATTTGTCGCTTCTCTGTCATCTAGACAAAAAGTCCGCAGCCGAGTTAAAGTGTTGCGCAAACCAAACAAATTTGCTACTACCCAATAAGTGCCACTGGTTTTTTCTCGAAACCCTTCATCGATGATCGAAATATTGCGATCGGTCAAAAAGTCAATTAAAGCCTGCCGCAGCACTTCCGGGGGTATTACTACTTGCAACAACCAATCAGCAAGCTGAGCCGCCTGAGATTCTGTTAGCTGAATCTCCAGCAAAACTTGGTCAAAAATTTGATTTAGCTGAACTTCTAAAAAATCTTCCCGGCGCGCCAAAACTTTGAGAATTCGCGGCACAGATTCCCCCAGCAAATCTCGCAGAATGTTAGCGAGAATTTTAGCGGTTTTTTGCTCCGTGTCTGCTTTTACCTGATCCAGCGCCAACTGCAAAAGCCAGAGAATTATCGACTGCATCCGTTCTGTTTGTAGGAGGCGGCGCGCCAAGTTTTGCAGTTCCTCCGGCGTCAGCAGCGAACCCATAATTGTGTCGGAAATTCGCTTTGCCAAGCGCTCTTGGTTGCGGGGGATCAAGCCTGGAGTGAAAGGCAACTGCCGCCCTTTGATATAAATAGCTCGATAGGGGCGGAACAGCATTTTGATTGCTATATCGTTCGTGAAATAGCCAATAATTCCTCCCACTACAGGTGGGGCCAACAACAGCCAAATGTCAGACGGATTCATAAGGGATTAAAATAGGGTAAGGTGCGCAGGGATCGGTGCACCCTACAGTTAGATAGCTGATCTAGACTGCAAGCATTTTTAATTTTAAATTGCTTTGCCCAGTACCAATACTCCCATCATAGCTCCGGCAATGGGGTAGTGGGTGGCCGTGGCAAATCCGGCTTGGCGGGCGATCGCGACTTGCCGATCGCCGATCGGGAATTTTTCTAAACTAGGATTAATGTAGGCATATTCTTGAGTCATGCCAAATTGCTGAGCAATGGGCACTACGAGAGTGTCTAGATAAAACTGCTGAAAGCTCCGCATTAGGGAATTGCTGGGGCGGTGGAGGTCGAGAATAGCGGCTTTTGCACCGGGTTTGAGTACGCGGTGCAATTCCTGAAGACTGCGGGGGATGTCAGTCACGTTGCGCAGGCCGTAACCCATTGTGGCGCAGTCGAAGTAATTGTCGGCAAAAGGCAAGTCTAGGGCGTCAGCTTCTACCCAGGAAATGGGACTTGCAGGGGTGAGAAAAGGTCGATCGCGCCTGGCCGCAACAGCTAATTGTTCGGCGGAAAAATCTACTCCAAATACGCAACCGGTCGGCCCTGCTTGTTTTGCCAACAGCAAAGCTAGATCCCCGCTGCCGCAGCACAAATCTAAACAAGTATTGCCGGGGCCGGCACTGCTCCATTTCACCGCCATTTGCTTCCAAATCCGGTGCTGCCCAAAGCTCAACCAGTCGTTCAATTGGTTGTAAACTGGTGCAATTCGATTAAATATAGTTTTAATTTGTTCGGCGTTATTAGTCATTTGTCATGGGTGATTGGTAATTGGTAATTGGTAATTGGTAATTGGTCAACCATAAAAAATACTTAATCCGTCTATTCATGTCATGCGGTCGCCAGTCATTAATGCTTTTTTATTTGTTAGCGATCCGGGTTCTAGTGTCTAGAATCATTGGTTTGCTATCATTTTCGACTCAAGATTGAGAGCCGACTAAGGACTAAGGACTAATGACTGATGACTGATGACTGATGACTGATGACTAATGACCCTGAAAACTCGTCAATACCAAAGCAACTTCTTGGGCCGCGAGGTGAATTGTTGTGAGTTCGTCGGGGCGCAGGGAACAAGGTTGCTTCCACTGGATGGAAACCAGGGCGATCGATCGACCCTTGTGAGTCACCGGGACGCTCAGGTGAGCTTGAATGCCGCATTTCTGATAGTGCGGCAGGCTCGCTAGGGCTGGGTCGTTCGCAATATTCACAGCACCCTGAATAGTTTGAGAGGTAATTGCTTCTCGAACCAGAGGATCATCTGCCAGCCAATTCTCCACAGTTTTGCTGGTGGTGTGACTGCCTTGGACTGGCACTAAAACATTTCCTTCCACCAGTTGCAAAATGCAAGCATCCGCCAAAAAATTATCGCTTATAGCAGTAGCAATTGGCTCTAAACTGGCATCCAAACTCGGATAATCCACAGCCGTTTGCATGATTGTTGCTAACAGTTGTATTTGATTTTGGGAGCGGTGCAATTCCTCAGTCCGCTGCTTGAGAACTTCATAAGTCTCGGCCGCCTTTTGCACCACCATTTTCAATTCGTTCGGGTCCCAAGGCTTGGTGATATACTTGTAAACCTGTCCTGAGTTAATGGCATCCACCAAGTCTTCAATGTCCGTAAAACCAGTCAAGATAATTCTGACCGTATTCGGAAACTGAGGCACGGTTTTGCTCAGAAACTCCGTTCCCTTCATTTCTGGCATCCGCTGGTCGGAAATGATCACGGCGACCTCGCCTTCGATGCCGAGGACTTCCAAGGCGCGAATTCCGCTCTCAGCTTTGAGCACGTTAAAATCTCGTCGGAAAGTGCGGTAGAGTAAATCCAGATTGTCTGGTTCGTCGTCTACTACCAGCATTTTGGGTTTTTTCGGTCGGTGTAGTGTCATGAGCTGGCGTTTAATTTGATCGAGCTCTGAAATGGCATTATCCATAACAATACGATAAACTCCCCTTTGTAAATTTAGGCGAGCAACTATTCTGTAACAATAGTCTCATAACTCACTTACTATCAATCTATCGCTCTGCCGCGACACGAGCCTTGCCGGTATCCAATCACACATAACTTAGCGCTAGTTTTTGATTCAATTATGACTGATACACCGCAAGATTCATCCCCTCCTGCATCTGCATCCTCCACAAATGCTGTGGATGCCGAAAAGTTAATTCGATCGCTCCGCCGAAAAGAAGGCACTTGGGTAGAGTGGGGACAGGCCTGCACCGCACTGCTAAAAGCTGGCTACAACTCTCAAAGGATTTTTGAAGAAACTGGTTTTGAGCCAATTCAGCAAAATCAAGTAAGCGTCGCAGCCCAAGTTTACACCAGCATGGTAAATGCTGGGGCTTCAGAAGAAGTTCGATCGCACTTCCTGGGCAAAGGTAGCGATATCTTATACGAGTTTCGGATTCTCTCTCAAGTAGAGCGGGCCGGGGCAGCAGCTTTGATGCTAACCCACAATTTGGATGTTGACGATGCTCGCCAAGTTGCTAAAGCGATCAAGGAGTTTTCGCACTTCGGGAGTCTCCCTCAAGGGTTCACAGACACTCCCGGCGATGCTATGGCTTACCAATGCTGGCAATTGGCGAGACAGAAAAGCGATTTGCAAGAACGATCGCGCTTAATTGCTCGCGGTTTAAAATTAGCTAGCAGCCCAACCGCTAGGGCGCAAATCGAGCAGTTGCTCGTCGATTTTACCGTAGTTCCAAGACGGGAAGCGCCCCGCTTGCCAGTCTACCGGCTCGATACCGAGGAACAATTGCCGCGCGTTGTCCCGGTTGTAGGCAAATTGCCGCTTTCTACCAGAGATTTGCTGGCAGTGCCTTTACCGGAGGAAATTGAGCCGTTCCGAATGGTAAAATTTTCCGGAGCGGGAGCTTGGGTGGCGATTCCCGGATGGCAGGTAATTTTGAACGCTGAAGATCCGGTGGCGGTTTTGGGAATGAGCGATCGATTGCCGGTACCGCTGCAAGGCAAAGTTGAAGAAGTTTTGATTATTGCCGATCGAGCCCAAAGACACTGGGATGCTGAAAGTTATTTCCTCGCCGATAACGCTGGCAATTTAGAACTGTACTGGTTTGAACAATCCCCGGATATTCCTATTTTGGGGCGAGTTGTTCTGGTGATGCGTCCGAAAAAGATTGTGGATGAAGACTATACCAAAGATGGATGGCAAATTGATGATTAGTCAGTTGTCAGTTGTCAGTTGTCGTTGGTTTTAAGAACGGGTTCTCGGCCTTTCCACAATACATAAATTTTATGTGAGTGGAATGACTAATGACTACTGACTACTGACTACTGAGGCGGTTTCGGTTCTTGAATTTGCGGAACAGAATGGTGTTTCTTAAATCGATTAAAGCCGTAAACCGCAGCCGCAATTAAGAGCAAATAAGGACTGTAAGCCAACAGCCAAATACCCAAACCAAACAAACCGAGCGTCAATTCGCCCACAGAATGAGTCGCTTTCCCCCAAGTTTCCTGCGCCCGCAAACCTAGAGAAGGTTCCTGAGTTTGTTGAGCCGATACTGCTGCTTCTAGAGTTAAGCTAATAGTCGAATAAGCTACTTGATTTCGCAAACTTTTTAACTGAGCGTCAATGCGTTCGATCGACTCCCGAATATTGCTCAACTCTTGAGCAGCTTTGAGTACGTCGCCGACAGATCCCGATCGCTCCATAATTTTTAACACCATTTCTTCTGATTTGCGGAGGTTCCGCAGCCTAGCCTCGCTGTCAACTAATTGATCGGTAACATCCTCAGCCGTCAGAGCACGGTTCTCTACAGTTCCGAGTTTTGCCAAAGTGTCTAAAGTAGTTTCTAACCGTTCTTGAGGCACGCGAATCTCCACAGACGCCGTTTGGCGGACACTGGAATCCGGCGGCTTTTGGTTTTGGAAACCCAAGATATCGCCTTGCTGTTTTTCGACAATATTAGTAACAGATTTAGTGCTGGCGTCAATAGATTTGACAACTACACTGAGTTCGGCTTTTTTAATCAGTTGGGGACGGGTTGCTGGAGTTTCTGCTGCTTTTTTTGATGCACCAGGAGTTTTTGACCTTTGGGCTGGTGGCTCGGGTGCGGGTGGGGGTGGCGGAGCCAATGCGGCAACTTGGTTTTCACGGCTGCTGGATGAACCTGCGCCGCCTGGAGCGCTGCTGGTTGAATCTCCTCCGCAGCTAGGCAAAGCAATGGCTGAAGATAAAGTTAAGAATACCGCCACAGCAAAACGAGTTGTGCTTTTGTTGGCTGGGTTTGGGTTTGGCTTGGGCGGGGGGGAATTGATTTTGAGGTGAGTTTTCATTTTGGGTGACTCCTCTAAAAAAGGCTTGGGTATTGAATTTTATGCTGGTTTCAATTTAAGCTCGAATAGATAGGATTAGTTTAGCCGATACCGAAATGGAAACGGTAGAGGTTGAATACTTTGGGATTTTTAACCGCAGATAAACGCAGATGAACGCAGATGAACGCAGATGAAAGCCAATAAATATCGGTGTGATGACCGAAAACAATTTGGTCACAAGTCCCCGGATTCATCCGTGGAGCGAGAAAAAAGCTCCTCGCTCCCCATCGCCAACCCCCGGATTTATGAGCGAGGTCGCTTTATTCAATCTAAAATCTAAAATCTAAGATCTAAAATCGATTAACGGTTTGGGTTCTGGGCATAGGCGATCGCAACTAAAGCAAATCGGTTTCTGATACCGTTTAAAAAGGCTGAACGCGACAAATATTTTTCTAATCTAAAATCTAAAATCTAAAATCTAAAATCGAATGACAGATGAATTTGATACTGATTTTATGCGATCGACAACGGAAATCGATCGCCCGGATGTAGCCTCAGCGCTTTCCGAATCAGGGTTTGCGGCCGTTTTGCGAGAACAAGCTTGCCTTAAAATTCGCGAAAGCTTGCGTGCGGGGCAGCAGGACATGGCGGATTGGCAAGGCGGCCCCCTTGCTGTTTCGGCGGTTCCGGGGGCCGGGAAGTCTACGGGAATGGCTGCTGCGTCGGCAATTGCGATCGCCCGCAACCAGCTTCACAACCGCCGCCAGTTAATTGTCGTGACATTTACGCGATCGGCTGCTGCTAATATTAAAGCTAAAATTCGGGAAAGATTGGCAGAATTGTCTTTATCTCAAGGCGGTTTTGCGGTGCACACTTTGCACGGTTTAGCTTTGAATATTGCGATGCGCCATCCTGATTTGTCGGGTTTAAATTTAGAAAATTCAACTTTAGTTACTCCCACTCAAAGTCACCGATTAATTCGCACCTGTGTAGAACTTTGGATTGCCGAAAATCCCCGCCGATATCAAGTTTTGTTGGAAGGACAGCAATTCGACGGAGAAGAAACGGAGAGGCTGCGGCGACAATCGGTTTTGCGGACGGAAATTTTGCCGCAGGTAGCTAAAACTGTGATTCACGAGGCAAAATCTTCGGGTTTATTTCCCGAACAGTTGTTAGAAATGAGCGCTCTTGATACTGGGGACGGTTATGAGATTTTAGCGGTAGCTGGGGGTTTATATCAAAAATATCAGGCTTTGTTGAGGAGTCGCGAATTCATCGATTACGACGAGATGATTTTAGCGGCTTTGCGGGTGTTGGACAATCCGAGGGCGAGGGCGATCGAGCAAAAGCAAGTATTTGCCGTTTTTGAGGACGAAGCGCAGGATTCGACACCTTTGCAAACTAGGCTTTTGGAAACATTGGCGATCGATCCGGAGCGTCCTAACTCACCTCCCAATTTTATCAGAGTTGGCGACCCAAATCAAGCGATTAATTCTACTTTCACTCCCGCCGACCCGATTTATTTTAACCAATTTTGCGATGAGTGCGAAGTCGAAAATAAGTTAGCGACAATGGACGGTGCAGGTCGCAGCACCCAGGTGATTATCGATGCAGCTAACTTTATGTTGAAATGGGTAAATAGCTCGAAATTAGCGGGAACAGAACAACCTTTTCGCGACCAAACTATTAAGCCAGTACCCAGCGATGACCCGCAGCACAATGCAAATTCCGCCCCCATTGGTCGAGGCTTAGAATTGCATACTCCCCGCGATATTTACCATACAGTTGAGTTAATTGGCAAGCGGGTACTTGAGTTAGTTGAAGAATTTTTACCTGCCGATTTTGAATTAGGAAGCAATGAGAAAAATCTCGAAGCTGTGGGTGAAGCGAGCGATGTAGAACATCGTCAAAAATTGCCGTTAGAAACTCTTAAATCGATGGCTGTTTTGGTGCGAGAAAACAAACAAGGCAAGTTTATCAAAGAAATGCTGGAGAATCCGAAAAAACACGGATTAAGCTTTGATTTGCGGAAATACGGGATTAAAATTGAGGATGTGGGAGAGCGCGACAGACATTCTCAAGTGCCTTGGGAAATCTTAACATTACTGCAATTTCTCGATCGCCCGCACTCTCCAGACTACCTAAAAGCAGCATTAAAGATTTTGAGCGATCGGCAACTCATCCCCAAACAAGACTACAATGCTTTTGCTACCAGCCCCGAGCAATTTCTTTACCCAGGCCCTCTAGACCCGCAGCAGTCAGAACCAGTTCGCAAATGCCGCTATTTTTGCTGCGGTTTGCTGCAAGCTAGCTTAGAACTCCCGCCCTACCAAATCATCTCATTTTTAGCCTTAGCGCTGCAATACGACCAAACAGAATTAGCCACCGCCGACAAATTAGCAGAACGGGTAGCAATCCAAACAGCCGGCAATAATTCAATGCGCAATATTTTGGACGTACTGAGCGAAATTGTCAGTTCCGAAAGATTTGAACCTGTGGATGCAGACGACAAAATAGAAGAACGCTACACCAGCAAAGGTCAACTAACAATTATTACCATGCACAAAGCTAAAGGATTAGATTGGGATTGTGTATTTTTGCCGTTTTTACACGAACAAACCATCCCCGGAAATTTGCGAGTTTTGCCCCAAGCCAGATTTTTAGGAGATTTCACTTTAGCAGAGGTAGCGAGAGCGCAAATTCGAGCAAGTTTGCACGAAAAATATCCTTTACCAAATTTAGGCGAAGCATGGGAACAAGCAGGTTATTTGAAAACAGCAGAAGAGTTTCGACTGCTGTATGTGGCGATGACGCGAGCAAAAAGCTTGCTGTGGATGGCTGCGGAGAAGAAAGGGCCTTTTACTTGGAACAAACCGGAGAATTTGCAGGAGCAAAAACCTTGTCCGGTAATGCCTGTTTTAAAGCAGAGATTTCCTGGTAATGCGATATTGTAAAATAGATTTTTGTAACGAACTGCTTCGCTAACGCGCCTTCGCGGTTCGTTAAAAAAAATATAGTTCAAAAATGAAATAAGATTGCTCTATAGCAAAATTTGCACTAAAACTCGCTATGGCTAACTCAGAAATTCGCACAGCTAACATCACATTTCCCAACGGAGATTTGCAAATCGCTGCTTACCTAGCCCAACCCGCAGCAGAAGGGCAATTTCCCGCAGTTATTGTGATTCAAGAAATCTTTGGCGTCAATTCGCACATCCGCGAAGTTACTGAAAGAATAGCAAAAGAAGGATATGTGGCGATCGCCCCAGCCATTTACCAACGTCAAGCCCCCGGCTTTGAAACCGGCTACACACCCGAAGACATCAAAATCGGCAGAAAATACAAAGAACAAACCACCGCATCCCAACTTCTGGGCGATATCCAAGCCGCTATCGATTACCTCAAAACTCTACCCTCTGTCAAACAGCAAGGTTTTGGCTGCATCGGTTTCTGCTTTGGGGGACACGTCGCCTACCTTGCCGCTACTTTGCCCGAAATCAAGGCTACAGCGTCGTTCTACGGCGCCGGTATCGCCACTCAAACCCCCGGTGGCCCAAGCCCCACGATCGCCCGCACAGCAGACATTAAAGGCACTCTCTACGCCTTTTTCGGCACTCAAGACCCCAGCATTCCGTTAGAACAAGTTGACCAAATCGCCGCAGAATTGCAAAAACACAGTATTTCTCACCGAATTTTCCGCTACAATGCCGATCACGGCTTCTTCTGCGACCACCGCGGCAGTTACGACGCTACGGCAGCAGCCGACTCGTGGATGCAGGTGAAGCAGCTATTTCATCAGCAACTTCAACCAGCTTAGAGAGTGGGAGATGGGGAGATGGGGAGATGGGAAGATGGGGAGAGTGGGAAAATTTTTCTACTGACAAGTGACAACTAAATTACTGACAACTGACAACTAAACTGACATGAATTCCAAATCTACAGGTTCTCAAAGCGCAAAAGCATCCTTTTCAATGGATGATTTTGCTAAAGCCCTCGAACAGCACAATTACGAGTTCCAGAAGGGACAAGTAGTGCGCGGCAAAGTGTTCGAGTACGACTCAAACGGCGCGTATGTTGATATCGGCGGCAAGTCTTCGGCTTTTTTGCCGATCGAAGAGGCTGCTTTGAGAACAGTAACGGATTTGTCGGAAGTGGTTCCGCTGGACGAGGAACGGGACTTTTTGATTATCCGCGAACAAGATGCAGATGGCCAAGTTACTTTGTCTCTGCGGCAGTTACAAATTCAGCAAGCTTGGGAAGATTTAATTGAATTGCAGGAAACCGGTAAAGTTCTTCAAGTGCGGGTTTCTGGGGCGAATAAGGGCGGCGTGACTGTAGATGTTCAGGGAATGCGCGGTTTTATTCCTCGATCGCACTTAGTGGAACGCGACAACCTAGAATCGCTGATCGGTCAATCTTTGAGCGTTAATTTTTTGGAGGTCGATCGCGAACGAGAAAAACTCGTACTTTCCCAGCGGATGGCTACTCAATCGAATGCCTTCAAGGATTTGCAAATCGGCCAGTTGGTGGAAGGAAAAGTCAGCAGTATCAAGCCTTTTGGCGTGTTTGTGGACTTGGAAGGAGTTAGCGGTTTGCTGCACATCAAGCAAGTCAGCCAAAAATATATTGATAACCTTGGAAAGCTCTTTGCTCCCGGTCAACCCCTGAAAGCGCTGGTAGTTGACCTCGATGAAGGTCGCGGCCGGATTTCGCTTTCTACTCGGGTACTGGAAAATTACCCCGGGGAAATGGTGGATAAAATGGCGGATGTTATGGATACCGCAGAAGAGCGATCGGAACGTGCTAGAAAGGCTCTTTCTTAAGTATCGATCTAATTACCTCCCCGATTTCTTAAAGAAATCGGGGAGCTAACAACCCGATCGTTTTACGTTTAATTAGGTTAATTTACTTAATCTTGCATTTTACATCAATTTCTTATACCAGTTTCCCAAAATAATCCAACTATAGGCTAACTCCAAACCCATATCCTGTAATTTATTACTTCTCAAAAATAAAAATAAAATAATTGTCTTACTTCTTCCTTCGGCTCTCTCACTCCATTTTACCCTCATTTAACCCCATTAGCTACTACTCCCAATACTTTAAAATCGGCTACCTTTAGTTGATCTAAGGCTTTACTTACCATGCCGCGATCGGTTTTTTCAATTTTTACTATCAGCACTGTACCATCAGTTTGAGAAGCTAGTAAATGACCGTCCGCTAAACCCATTAAAGGTGGCGTATCGTAAATTACTAAATCAAATAAGACTAGGAATTGTTCCATTAAATAGTGCATCTTTCTGGAAGAAAGTAATGTAATTGGATCTGGGGGAACAGTACCAGCAGTGAGGACAAAAAGATTGTCATCGTCGGGCAATCGCTGAATAGCTTCATTTAAGCTTAAATCTGAAGTCAAAGTATCGCTTAAACCTCTCATATTTGATAGGTTAAGGTATTTGTGTACTTGAGGAAAACGCATATTAGCATCTACTAATAATACTCGTTTACCCACGGCAGAAGCAGTTTTAGCTAAATAAACTGCTACAGTGGATTTACCCTCACCTTTAATGGTCGAAGTGATGGTTAAAGAACTTATCGGGTGTTCAGCATTTAATAACTGAATATTTGTGTATAAGTAGTGAAATGCCTCTATCACCGGAAAATCTTTGTAATTTGATACTATTATTCGTTTTAAGCTTGCACTTTTAGTAGGTGAACTTACGCTAGTGAATTGAGGTGGAACACTTTCGCCTCTACGAGATTTAATTTTTATTGCTTTGGCGATCGGAATTACTCCCAAAAGAGGGCGTTTAGTTGCTGATTTGATTTCTTCTGGAGTATGAAAAACCGTATTTAAAACTTCTACTAGAAAACCTACAGCAATGCCTAGTAAACTGCTAATAACTATCGCGATCGCTAGTTGGCGGCGAGTTGGTTTTTGTGTTACTGGATAGATATTACCCTTTTCGTCTGTGACTAACTGTGGTTTAGATATAATTTGCCAAGAGCCATCAATTTGACCAGCATCTAGCTGTAAAGTTTTTTGTTTGTCTAGGAACAGTTTGAGAGTATCTTTAGCTAGTTCTAGTTTTAATTGTATGTCATCATAGCGACGTTGAGCTTGGGGCATTTGAGTAATTTTTGCTTGCACTAAATTTTGGCTATTAGTTATCAATCGCTCGCGAGCTTCCAACTGTCCTAGTTGTGATTTCATCTGAAAGAGGACAGAGTCAGCTTCTCTTTGCATTAAATCGCGCAAACTTTGCTGCTTTTCCCGCAAAGATTGAATAGGAAGGCTATTTTCATAAAATTGAGTAGAGCTTAAAGCTAATTGCGACTCTATTTCATTTACTTTGCTCATTAAACTTTCATAAGACTTGGGGCTAATATCAACAATCCAACGATTATCGCCCGTTAAAGATCTTTTTTTGTAGCTTTCATATTGCTGCCTACTTTCTGCTAGTTGTACTTGCACTTCTAGGCGACGATTAGTTATACTATCTAGCTGATCTGATAGGCTGCGGCTGCGTAGTTCTGGTTGATTAAAGTTATACTTAATTCTTAATATTTGTAATTCTTGTTGCAAGTTATCTACTTGCTGCTGCAGGGGAGACATTTGTCTAGCGATAAAATCAAGACTTTGTTTGCTAACTCTTACGCGCTCTTTGCCCATATATTCTCGGTAATATTTGGCAATTTCTTCCAGCACATATTTGATGCGCTTGGGGTCTCGATCGCGGTAGCTAATATCTAGGAGTTTAGTACCCCCCTGCTTCCCATCTCGCAAGAAAGTAACACGTTGGATAGTCAAGCGGCTGTTGAGATTTTTATAGTCAAAATTTGGATATCTTTGTTGCAATTTATTAACTAATGGTATTAGCACTTCTGGGCTTTTTAAAACCCGCGTTAAACTCTGATAGTCCACCGAGGAACCGTCTTCCGCTGAGGACTTAATTTTGTTCAAGTCTGTGATACCTATACTATTATTTTGAGCTTGGACTAAAAGCTTTGATAGCCGATCGTCAGTCGTAAGGGGTTCTGCTAAAACTGTAAATTTTCCTTCATACTCAGTAATAGATTTTTTGGCAGCCCTGAGCACGAAAGTACCGCTCAAAGCAGCTAGGCTGGCAGCTACTATTGCCATCACCAGAAGGCGACGTTTAACGACAGCTATTACCCAATTAATATCAAGGACTTGGTCATCCTCTTCTGGGGTACTAGCTAGGTAATTAGCGGAGGGGACAGACAGATATTGACCATTAAGGTCATTTTTGATAGAAGAAAACAGTTTTTTGTCCATAATAGAAATGTTGTTAAATTCCTAATTTCCTAATATTCTGAGGAACTCTAGAAGTCTCGTGGGAACGAGAATTCCACCAATAATACTACTAGCTGGTGTGAGAACAGTGGTAATGGTGTCTACCAAGGTAGCAGTCCTCGATCGTCCCACTATAATTATGTCATTATCTTGAATAAGTGGGTTGGTTTGAGCATCTATTCCTTGATTCAAATTAATTGCTACTTCCGATCGGGATATAGTTCCATTAGGATTCAGCCTGATCAGTTCCACGGCTCTAGAGTTAGCGCGACTTAGTCTGAAACCCCCCGCACTCATAATTGCTTGATTTAAGGTAGTATTAGGAGGTAATTTGAGCCCGCCCGGAGTATTGACTTCTCCGATAACACTCACTTGCACAGTCACCGGAGCAAAGCTAGCAGTAGCTAGAACAGAAACTTCTCCTGGGTCGATAGCCGTCGCTGTTGGGACAAAGATGATATCCCCTTCTTGTAGTATAGTATCTTGAGAGGTATCTTGTTCTTGCAAATATTGCCAGAGGTTAATAGTGCGGATTTGTTGTTTGCCACTTCTAGTATAACGTTGGAGTTGGATTTGGCGAATATCGGCGATTGATGTGATGCCACCAGCTAGCTGTAGAGCACGAATGATGGTCGGTTGTCCGTTGCTTCTTTGACCATTTTGGGTATCACCACCGATCGCTACATATCTACCGGGACGCTTCACCTCTCCGAATACTGAGACAGTACGGGGTTGCTCTGCGGGTATAGAAAAATTAGATTCACTAACTTGATTTGTTTCTGCTAAGTTAATTGTTTCTTGAGGGGGAACCAATATTTGATCTCCATCTCGCAACGTGATGTCTTGGCTTGTTTGACCAGTTTGTAAATAATCCCACAGGTTATAAGTGATAGTTACTTCTTGGTTAGCCTTGATACGACGTCGGATAATTATCCGGCGGATATCAGCGCTGGCTCGAATACCCCCAGCTTTTTCTAAAGCTTGAGGAAGGGTGGGAAACTGAACTGATGGTCTGTTTCCACCTCCATTAGCTAGGGGCAATGAGTAGGAGCCGGGACGACTGATTTCACCAGATAACCAAATATTGAGCGGGCGGGCAGCTTGTAAGCTGATGGTAACTAAAGGTCTTTTTACGACCCTGCCATAAGCTCTAGTAATAACTTGGGCTGCCTCTTGTAAAGTTAATCCTTGAAGGGGAATACTACCAATAATCGGGATTTGAATAGCTCCCCCAGCGGGAATTTGATACTCCCCACTAAGCTGGGGCAGATCGTAGATATCAATTCTAATATTGTCTCCACCACCTAGATAGTAGTCAGTATTAATGCTTATTGGAGGGGCTGGGGACTGAGCGAGGTTTATTTGAGGGTAAGAGAGAGTAAGTACCAGCGCCAGCAGTGGCACTTGTAAGGCAGGAAGGGTAAGCCATTTCATAGGTAGTAACAAATTTGATGATAGAGGTCAAGCCATGAAAGATATTTTAAGAGTGCCGATGTTTGCGTTGATGCTGTTTTGTTTAGCGGTTGTCATCTTTGTGACTATTTATATTTTAGTCGCACGCCATCCCAAATTGGGTGTCACATTAGAAAAGATTTTTGTGGGGATACTTTTTTTTACCATCACTGGTGGTTCAGGGATCATAGCGATGCCCTTTACCAAACTCCATCCTAAAGTTTTATACAACTTAGAAAGTACACCCCCAACGATTATTGGTCAAATTGCCATTTATGGTGCCATGATATTAATCTTATTTCCCCGACTAACTAAAACTACAAAAAAAACAGTCTCTCTACTCATTAAATGGATAGCAGGAGACATTTGTTTAGGTTTGTTTTTGTTGACTATGACTTTGTCGGGCTTGTGGTCACAAACTCCTGAAATTACTTTTCGTGCTATTTTTGCTATGTGGGGAATAACAATGGTTTCTATTTATGTAGGGAAAGTGTATAGTTGGTTGGAAATTTATGGATTATTGAGATGGCTAACTGGTTTATTAGCTTTATGGGGAGTGGTGAAACCAAATCCAGCACTGGACGGTTGTTGGACAGGAGTTTTTGGTCATAAAAACCCTTTTTCTTTTCAAATGGCTAATACAGCTTCTTTATGGATATTATATGCTGTTAAGGAGCGTAAATATCGATATTTCTCATTATTTATAACTTTAATAGCTTTAGTAGGATTGCAAAAAGGTTGTAGTGGTGCTAGTCGGATTTTGACAGTGGTATTAATCAGTTTGTGGAGTTATTTAGCTTTATTAAAAAAATTACCTGTTAAATGGGCTTTTCTCTGCTTTATCTTATTTTTGGTGGGGAGTATAGGTATAAGTATTTTGGTGTTAAATAATTTAGAGGCTATTATTGTGGATGGTTTGAAAAAAGATATGACTTTAACGGGTAGAACCGATTTTTGGCCTTTAATTATTGATCGAATTAATCAAAATCATCCCATATTTGGTTATGGAATGGCTGGATTTTGGCAGCCTTGGCGTGGCTTGGAAAACCCAGCTTACGGAATTATAGTAGTTAAATCGGGTTTTGTGCCACCGCACTCTCACAATGGTTTTATTGATATACTTTGCGAACTGGGTTGGGTCGGATTGTTATTGTTTATTTTGTCATTTTTAAATAATATATTTAGAGGTATAAAGTACCTAGTTAAAGAAAGTTTTCCCGAGTCTGGTTTGCCTTTGTATCTATTAACATTTATGCTAATGACTAATTTGACAGAGGGGGGATTATTTGGTATCGGTACTTATTGGTGTTGGTATGTAGTTTTATCGGTAAAATTGAGCTTAGATAGGACAGCTAAGGATAATCAACACTGATGATGTCAGCATTGGGTCAGGCTGATTAATCTACAGACTTGAGTGCGATCGCACTTTTTAGTCTAAACTGCAATAACTAAGTAGACACACCTAAAAAAACAGAATACCCAGAACCCACACGGCTGTAAAAGTCTGGGTTATAATAGCCATCGAGTTTGACGTTGAATTGGGCTAAATTACCAGAACTTAGGCAACTATCCTCTGAAGAGGGGAAACCACCGGGCATTGCCCCTAAAATACGCTATATGTATAAGGCTATGCGTAAGTCGTGTTTACTTAACATGACTCGCAATTGTTTCACTCTCCACCGCTGCTTCCACGGGCATTGAATTTTCCATCTCTACTGTTTGTTTCGGCTGGTAAACTGCCAAGTCGAACCAGAAAGTCGTACCCACATTAACTTCGCTAACTAAATTAATTTTAGTGTGGTGCTTGTCAATAATGTTTCTGACAATAGAAAGACCTAATCCCGTTCCTTCTAAAGTGTGTACTCGGTTTTCTACCCGGAAAAAGCGATCGAAAATTGCTTGTTGGTCTTCGGGATCTATGCCAATTCCAGTATCAGAAATTTCGATCCGCACTACCGGAAAATGTCCGGCATTTGGTGACAACTTGTGGTTGCCGGATTTGTCGCCTTTGTGGGTGGTTGCCTCCGACTCTAGCAAATACGCTCGAATTGCCACCTTGCCGCCGGATTGCGTAAATTTTAAGGCATTTCCTACTAAATTTGCAAATACTTGCAGCAGCAAATCGTAATGACCTAAAGCAGGCGGCAAACACGGGTCAACTTGTTGCTCTAGTTCGATGCCTTTATCCTTAGCATTCAACTGATAAGTCCGCAGGGTTTGTTCCACAGCTTGCGGGAGGTCAACAGCATCCAAGTGATAAACTCGGCAGGATTCGAGCCGCGACAAGTCTAACACGTCGTTAACTAAACGAGTTAGTCGATCGGTTTCTCGATTGGCAATTTCTAGGAATTCCCTGCGCTCGCTTTCTAGAAGGTCTTCTCCGTACTCGTGGAGAGTCTCGATAAAAGATTTGATATTAAATAAAGGTGTTCTCAATTCGTGAGAAACATTGCTGATAAAATTGCTTTTAGCCTCATTGAGTTCTACTTCCCGAGTGATGTCCTGCACTGTCATTGCAATGCCTTTGAGACTTTCCCGGTAATGTCCAGAACCTTGATGCTTGGAAGTTTGCTCGTAGAAAGTACACTCTATAGCTACCGGGCGTTGCGACTCGGTACAGGTATCTTCCTCGTGGCGGACGCAGCTTTTGCACAGCGGTTCGGCACCCGGCGCTTTGTGCAGAATGACTGTAGTTAAAACAATCCGAATTGTACGATTGACTGGTTCGCTCATCGAGATGCGAAATTCGCCACCTTCGCGCTCGCCCGCCACTATTTGGTGTAATGGTCTGGCCAACTCCTGCTGCACTTCTGCAGGTAAAATGTTCAGAACATTAACTTGAAGCGCATTTTTACCTTCCCATCCAAAAATCCGCATCCCCGTCGGATTAACTAAAATCACCTGCAAATTTGCGTCTAATAAAAGCGCCCCGTCAGCAATAGTTGAAACCAAAGTTTCTAACTTAGCTTTTTCCGCTGTCAACTCTTCAATATTTTGTTCTTCATAACTTTCGAGTTTCTGGGCCATCTCATTGAAACTGCCGATCAACTCGCCTAATTCTCCACCCAAAGGCAGGTCAACTCGCTGCTTAAAATTCCCGCTGGCGATGTTTTTGACTCCAAAGACTAATTGTTTTATCGGCTGAGTAATTGTCAGGGCATTAAATACAGCTCCCAAAATTACCATCACCCAAATAGTGACAAACACTGCTAAAGTGACATCCCTAGTCAGATTTGAAGAGATAACTGCTGCGGGATTTGGGTTAATGCCGATCGCCAAAACTCCCAAATATTTGTCTTCGTGAATTAGCGGCACAAATACGTCTGTTACTTCTCCATCTGGCGTCAAGTGTTGTCGTACCAAAGGCAAAGAAGTTAAATTTCTCGCCTCAATATCGGCAATAAAATTATCCGGGAGTTTAATTTGGCGGCGCAGGGTCAGAGAAGTTTCCACCTCCGATTCCGAAAAAGGAATCCCCAGGAAAATATCTCCCGCTTCGTCGGCGTAAAGCATATAGCGGACGCTGGAGGTGCTGCTGTAAAATTGGCGGGAAAAGCGGGCGACTTCGGAGCGATCGTTTTTGGCAATCAGCGGCGCCACATTTGCCGCCAACAGCAGGCCGAGGTCGCGGCCGTAGCGAGTATCGTTAAGTCGGGCGTCTTGCTGGATAGTATTCACGGCCCAGAATGTCAGGCCGCTCATAATTAACGACACTACGAGGGTAGCACCGGCCATCAGGCGGGTCTGGAGGGTAAAATCCGACCACCAGCGGGCAATAATTTCTCCGATTTTGTTTAGTATGGCCAGCATTTCACCAGTTCACCAGTTCAATATTAAAAGCAAGATCAATTCCGTTGGTTCCCGATCGAATTTTCTGCTGCGACTTGTCCGCTACCGCCACCCCAGAGATACCAAACTTCATTGTTACATTTCTACATTGAGATTGCTTGGCTTTCGGATGGCGGTCGATGCCGGAATTCCTAATTTTTATCGTCCAGAGCTCGGCGACCGATGTCCCGACGGCAGTAGACCCCTTCAAATTGGATGCAATCAACTGCTGCATAAGCTTTGGAGATAGCTTGTTCCAAAGTTTCTCCCGCCGCAGTGACGCCCAAAACCCGGCCGCCGTCGCTCACCAACTGCTGCTGCTTCAACTGGGTGCCGGCGTGAAAAACTTCTGCTCCTTTGGCTTCAGCTTCCTCGATACCTGTAATAACTTTGCCTTTTTGATAACTTCCAGGATAACCCCCAGAAGCTAAAACTACGCACACAGAGGCCCCCGACTTCCAGCGAATAGAATATTCACCGAGACGCTGCTGACAGCAGGCGAGCACCAAATCTTCCAAAGGAGTTTCCAGCAGCGACAAAACCGCTTGAGTTTCGGGGTCTCCGAAACGGCAGTTGAATTCTAAGACTGTGGGTTCTCCTTCGGGCGTAATCATTAAACCTGCGTAGAGTACACCCCGGTAGTCGATTTTGCGTTTTTGCAGTGCTGCGAGGGTGGGTTCGAGAATTTCTTCTTGAATCCTTTCCATGAGTTCCGGGGTGACAATAGGCGCTGGGGCGTAGGCCCCCATACCGCCGGTGTTGGCTCCCTTGTCGCCTTCGCCGATAGCTTTGTGGTCTTGGGCCGGCAGCAACGGTTCCACTGTGATGCCGTCGGTGAGGGCGAGAATCGAGACTTCTTGACCTGTTAAGAATTCTTCGACGACGACTCGGATGTTGTCGGTGCCGAATTCGCCTCGGAAAATGGTGTTGATGGCGCTGTGAGCCATTTTGACGGTGGTGGCAACGGTTACTCCTTTGCCTGATGCGAGTCCGTCTGCTTTGATGACTATGGGGGTTCCTTGTTCCAGAACGTATGCTTTGGCTGCTTCTGCGTCTGTAAATACGGCGGCTTTGGGTGTAGGGATGCCTGCTTCGAGCATCAATTCTTTGGCCCAGGATTTGCTGGATTCAATTTGGGCGCCGGCTTTGGTGGGGCCGAAAATCATCATTTTTCGCTGTTGGAAATAGTCGGCGATGCCTAGCGATAGGGGCAATTCGGGGCCGACGATGACTAATCCGATGTTGTTGACCATCACAAAGCGTTCGATGCCTTGGAAGTCGTCGATGTTGAGCGACAGATTTTGACAGCCTTTGGTTGTAGCTGTGCCGCCGTTGCCCGGTACGCAGAATACTTGTTTAATCCGCGTAGATTCTAGCAGTTTTTTTGCGATCGCGTGTTCGCGACCTCCGTTCCCCACAACTAAAACTTTCACAGTATCCTCACCTATAAATGTTGTTCCCTGAATGTCTGATTTTCAGTGTTTGCACCTGTCTATCTGCTTTTTGCAGTGCTGTCAATTATGCCATGCTTGGCGATCGCCAATTGCTAGATGTGGCACTTTTCTGGAGGGGTGGGGTTCGACCGCTGTTTCCCAACGGCTGGGATCGTGCAATAATTAAAGACTTTAGTCGCCAAATTATTCTGGGTGCTGCCTCGATTTAATCATGCAATTAAAACTATTTTTTGGCTTTTAACTCTTCAATTACTGTAATTCATCCGGCGACAAATAGGGATAAAATAGGCAGGTTGACTCTGCGGAATTTTACTCACATGAAATCAAATCAAACCGCTGGGAGTTGGTCTGCCAAATTTAAGCGGGTGGGCGTTGTCGGCGGCGGCCAGCTAGCTTCGATGATGGGGGATGCTGCTGGGGCGCTGGGTATTGAATTGTTAGTGCAAACTCCCCATGCTAGTGACCCGGCAGTTTCTGTTGCTGCTGATGCTATTTTGGCTGCTGTTGATGATGTTTTGGCTACGGCTCAATTGGCTGCTGGCTGCGATGTTATTACTTTTGAAAATGAGTTTGTGGATTTGGATGGTTTGCGGCAACTAGAACAGCAAGGTGTGTTATTTCAGCCGAGTTTGTCGTCGCTTTCTCCTTTGTTGGATAAGTACGTTCAGCGCTGTTATTTACAAGGTTTGGGTTTGCCAACTCCGAGGTTTTGGGAATGGGATTGCAGTGCGGATTTGCCCCCCGAATTGTTGAAGGCGGTGGCGATCGACTTTCGGGCAATTTCTGTTTCCGACAGCGTGCAGATGGAAGGAGACTCGGATCCTGGATCGATCGACTTTCCCTTTGTTGTCAAAGTTCGCCGCCACGGTTATGACGGTCAAGGTACTTTTATTGTTAAGGATCGAGGGAGTTTTGAGTCAATTCGTGCTAAACTCCAAGGTCAGCCTTTGCTAGTAGAAGAGTTTGTGCCATTCGATCGCGAGTTGGCTGTGATTGCAGCTCGATCGGCAAATGGCGAAATTGCAATTTATCCGATCGTCGAAACCCAACAGCAAAATCAGGTTTGTCACCTGGTGATTGCACCTGCTGATATTAGTTCAGATGTGAAAACTGAAGCTTGTGCGATCGCCCGCACTCTCCTCAACAGCTTAGAAGCTGTCGGCGTATTCGGCATTGAATTATTTTTAACCGCCGATAATAAGCTGTTAGTCAATGAAATTGCACCCCGCACCCACAACTCGGGACATTTTACCATCGATGCCTGCGAAACTTCACAATTTGAACAGCATTTGCGCGCAGTTTGTCAACTGCCTTTAGGGAATTCCGATCTGAAATGTGCAGGCGCTGTGATGGTAAATTTGCTTGGCTACGAGTCGGCTGAGTCCGACTATTTAGCCAAACGAAAACAACTGGCACAAATTAGCGGTACTTTTGTACATTGGTATGGTAAGAAAGTATCGCGTCCGGGCCGCAAACTCGGTCACGTTACAGTTGTGCTCGACGCGGAGTTGGTGGCTCAGGGGCGATCGCAAGCACTGGCGATCGCTCAAACCGTTGAATCTATCTGGTATGCAAGTTAAATTGCTCGAAGCTTGCCAAAATCTGGTTAGTTGGTATATATTAAATAAAGGTTCTACTGCGACGTTGGTGACTGCCAATAATGTTTTTTTGATCTATAACTCTTAACTCTCGGGAATCAAGATGTTTGGACAGCAGTAAACTGGGCTTGTACCCAGAAACTTTAAGTCCGAGCCAACGGTACCCACCTGGTAAAATACCAGGTCAAAAGCTGAGGTAAGACGGCGTTGCGGGGAGCCATTAAAATTTTAATTGAGATAGGCGCTGTGAAATATGGCTAGCCTATTTTTTTTTTGATATAAACGCCTTTACTCATACTACATCTTCAAGTTGTGCCTAAATTCCTGTAGGGTTGGCGTTGGTTTAATGCGATGAATCATACTATGGCAATTTGAGCATAGCACAGTAAAATCATTAAGCGGATCTAGTTTCATCTTTGTCCCACTTAAGTTTGAAATTGGAACATTATGATGAGCTTCTATGTATCCTCTGCCTATTTCTCCGTATCGAGACTCAAAATCAAAACCGCAAGCTTTGCACTCATATCCTTGCAACTGCTTAACTTTTCTAGATAACGTTTGATTTCGTTCTGTTACTCGATGAAGTCTATACTTTGTCGTATCTTCAAACCATTCCCTTTCTGCTTGATTGTTTTCAGCAGCCTCATTCAAAGAAACCTCTTTCAACAAATCAGCAGAATCAGCCTCCTCCTTCAAAGAAACCTCCTCAAACAGGGAGAAGTAAATTTCAAGCATTTTCCCAACATCGCCTACCAACTCCTTGTCGTCAGGAAGTGATTCCCTTGAATAAAACTTCGAGGCTATGTTTCCTGCTTCATAAGCAAGTCCAAGCCTTCTAGAAGTAGTTGCCTTTGGAATCGAATCAAGCTTAAGATCGAGAGGATCAGAAAATTCCCTGAGCTTGTCAGAACCAAGCTTATCTTTAAATAGTTTTGCTTGACCCCTTAAAATGTCTCTCGACACCCCAAAGTCCGAACCGATCTCTTTTATCTGCTATTCCTTGATTGAGAGAAAGATAAACGCCAGAGAAGTCAGCGCGAAATAAATAAACACAGTAAAACCCCGACATGACACTCTCAGTCAGAAGCTTGTTAAATATTGCTATCCAAGGAACTTTAGCCCAAGAGCCATTACCTGCTGAAGCTTTTACGCTATAGATTTCTGGTAATTCTAACGAAGCACTTATTGATTTCGGCACTACATTTGTGACATAACTAGCAAATGAATGTCCCTTGAAGTTGTCGTTACTGACCAATGGATATTCAAACAGGATTTTTTCAAGGGACTCTCTAAGCGCCATAACCAATAATTAATGTTACATCTTCGATTGGCGTTGCTGATTTAGGGTATGAAGGGCTAAATATGCAAGTCAGAGAAACCAGTATCCACAAAACTTCGGGATTTTCAAGTTATTTTTTTCATACCCTGATTAAGCAACGCCCTTCGATTTAATGATCGTGCCTCACCACAAGCTTTCAAATATTAACCCTGCTAATAACCCAGAGGTAGAACCCTTAGTTATACCTCTGGGTTATAAAATTTTATACCCGGTGTCAACTACTGCAAACAACCACAAGATTAGCCGATCGCGCATCCTGTCTATCGCAGCAAATGCAGCGCCGCCCCCAACCCGCAAATCTCCCTTGCAGAAAGTAGCACAAACGTGATACCGTTGAAGCTTGTGTCCAAATAACACCAGTTCATGCCAAAACTCAAAACTCGCAAAGCAGCCGCAAAGCGCTTTAGAGCGACCGGCAGCGGTAAAATTGTGCGCCGCAAAGCTTACAAAAGCCACTTGCTACAGCACAAAAGTTCAGCTCGCAAAAGCCGTCTATCTAAGCTGGTCGTCATCGACGAGACCAACGATGCTAACGTGCGGTTAATGCTTCCATACTTGTAAAGTTTAACGGAAATTAAAGATGACACGGGTAAAACGCGGTAATGTCGCCAGAGCGCGCCGCAAAAAAATTCTCAAATTAGCCAAGGGTTTCCGAGGCGCACAGTCGAAACAGTTCCGCACAGCTAACCAACGGGTGATGCAGGCCCTGCGTAACGGTTATCGCGATCGCAAAAAGCGCAAACGCGATTTCCGCCGCCTGTGGATTGCTCGGATCAATGCTGCATCGCGCCAGCACGGCACGAGCTACAGCAGACTGATCGGCAACATGAAGAAAGCCAACATCGAAATCAACCGCAAAATGCTGGCACAAATGGCGATTATTGACCCCGCAACATTTGGTAAAGTAGTGGAAATGGCCAATCGAGCCGGAGCGTGAAAGTTCGCTTTATTTTCAGAATGCAGAAAGCAGAAGTAAGAAAGATTTAACTGTCTGCCAGAGAAGGAAAACTCCTGATAAATCTAGGAGGTTGAGACAAACTTTCCTTCTTTGTTCTTACTTCTGGATTCTTGCTTTTTCAGAAATCGCGATCGGGCCGATCGATCGCTATTTCCGTGTCTTTTATACATTTGTAGAGGCAAATCTCAGAGATTGCTAGCGCATTAAAATAAATAAAACCTTCCACAGACCTACCTAATTTTAAGAAAAACATGGATAGTAATTTGCTCATTGTTTACCTGACAGTCCTGCTCGCTATACTCGGCAGCAGTTCCTGGTTTGTGGTGCGCCAGATTCTCAAAACTCGGAAGCTGGAAATGTCTTTAGAACGCTTAGAAAATAAGCTGACCATAGAAAAAGGAACAGCACAGGAATACTACGAATTAGGAAGTATCTATGTAGATAAGAAGCTGTATTCCCAGGCGATCGTACTGTTTCAAAAAGCCCTGAAAGCCAAAGACTTAGAAGGCGAAGAAAATCAAGCCGTTATTTACAACGCCCTCGGTTTTGCACACTTCGGCCAAGAACAATACGACATCGCAATCCGCCAGTACAAAGAAGCCCTGAAGTTGCAGCCCGAATACGTTACATCTCTCAACAATCTGGGTCACGCCTACGAGCGCAAGAAATTAACAGCTCAAGCCTTGGAAATCTACGAACAAGCTCTCGCCTGCGATCCAGACAATGCCACTGCCAAACAGCGAGTAGAGTCCCTCCGGAAGCGTTTGGTAATCTATAACTGAGCGCCGATGTTACGACCAATAGAGAGCCCGCAAACCTGGTTTCATTCTGAAACCGGGTTTTTTCTTCCTATAGTCCAAGATACTAAACTATCGAACACATTAATGCGTTAGTTTTTAAGAACAGGAATTCCGAGTCAGGCTCGATCGCACACCGTCCCAGCACTTTAAATTACTGTGAAGATCAAAGCAATACCTGCAACGCCGATCAGTCCTAAACAATAGAAGGAGGAGAACGTAGTGACATCAATTCTCGTTGTCGAAGATTCGTGGTTGACTCGCAGGGTAATCTGCAAAATCCTGCGAGCAGAAGGATACGAGGCTTGGGAAGCATCCAGCGGCCCAGAAGCTCTAGAACTGCTCGGCACTAAAACTCCAAACTGTATGCTCTTAGACCTGTTGATGCCGGAAATGGAAGGTCGGGAAGTCCTGCAAGCCATGCGCGATCGAGGATATAAAATTCCAGTAATCGTAATTACCGCAGACATCCAAGCAACTACCCACTCCGAGTGCATGGAGCTCGGAGCCCTAGCAGTCATTCACAAAATGCCCAACTCAGAGGAACTGATCGGGTGGATCAAAAAAGCTCTCAGTGCCAGCGAGGAGAGCACCCAATGAAATTAAGCGCTCGACAGCTCGATGCTTTGCAGGAACTCGTCAACATCGGTATCGGTCAAGCAGCAGGGGTCTTGAACGACATGATCGACTCTCCGATCCGCTTGCAAATACCCCACCTTCAAATCCTGACTCCCACCGACGTGCAAGAAGAGTTAGAGCAGCACCTCAACGGCGAGCAAATCGCCGCCGTCCAGCTAAAATTCACAGGCTCCTTTGGAGGCATTGCCCAGCTAGTCTTTCCCACCAACAGCGCTGCCATGCTCGTGACGATGCTCACAGGGGAAGAAGTTGGAACTCACGATCTCGATTCAGTCAAAATTGGTACGCTGAGTGAAGTGGGAAATATTGTAATTAATGGGGTCATGGGTGCAATCAGCAACGTACTTCAGCAGCGCCTAAACTACTCCATTCCCACTTATAGCGAAGGGACGATTGCTAGTTTGCTGAGATCTGGGGGTTTAGCTACTGATACAGTTGTTTTATTAGCCCAGACCAGTTTCATGATTGAAAGGCTTCACATTGAAGGAGATATCATTCTTATTTTCAATGTCAATTCCTTTGACACCTTGTTGACTGCTATCAATCAACTTGCCGGGGGTCTATGATTGAGGAGAGCAAAACTATTAAGGAAAAGTTTGGGGTTCTCGACAGCGTACCAGTCGGCGCCTGCTTGCTGCGAGATGATTTTGTGGTGCTGTTTTGGAATACTTGTCTGGAAGAGTGGACAAAAATTCCCCGCAGCCAAATATTGGGAAAAAACATCACAACCCATTTTCCTCACCTGAGTCAGCTAAAGTATGCAACTCGCTTCAAGCAAATTTTTGCAGGCGGCCCGCCAACAATTTTTTCTTCTCAAATTCACAAACACCTGATTCCGGCAATTTGGCAAGACGGCCAGCAGCGAATTCAGCAAACTACTGTGACTGCTGTGCCGACCCTGGAGGCTGGCATTGAAGAACAGGAGATTAGAGACTGGCTTCTCCATACTCTTGAGTTGCAACCAGACGGCACTGTCGGAGTCAGAGTACCAGCAAGTGCTTCTTTGTATAGGGCATCTCCATCCTCAGTTTCGTCATCAATATGGCCGGGGGTCAATTCCCCATCGTTCTACGCGCTGCTGGTGATTCAAGACGTGACCGACCTCACCCACCGCATCCAAGCTTACCGCACAATGCGGGATCAAGCTTTGGAAGAAGTGCAAGTGCGCCAGCGGGTGGAGGAAGAATTGCGATCGAGCCAGCATTTCATCCAGCAGATTGCTGACGCGGCGCCTTATTTGCTCTACATCTACGATTTGACCGAACAGCGCAACGTCTACGTCAACGGTCAAGCTTCTAAATTGCTGGGCTACACTCCCCAAGAAATTTTACAGATGCAAACTGCTTTATACTCGAGTTTGGTGTACCCAGAAGATTTGCCAAGGCTTAAAGCCCACCAGCAAAAATTTTCCTGGGCCCAAGACGGGCAGATTTTGGAGTTGGACTATCGGCTCAAACATCGATCGGGGGAATGGCTCTGGTTTCGCTGCCGCGACCAAGTTTTCGCCCGCACAGCCGACGGCTGGCCCAAACAAATTTTCGGCACCGCTCAAGATATCACTGAGTACAAGCGGGCAGAAGAGGCGCTGCGGCAGCAGAACGAACGAGAACTGCTGATGGCCACGATTACTCAGCACATCCGCCAGTCTCTGGATTTGGGCGAAGTGCTCAGCACGACAGTGACAGAGGTGCGCCAGTTCCTTCAGGCAGATCGAGTGATGATCGTCCGCTTCAACCGCTGTACCGACAGTCTCTGCGCAGCTCCGGCGACGGGGGCGGTAACAGTGGAATCTGTAGCTCCCAACTGCAAGCCGATGTTGGGGGAAACCCTGGAAAATTTCTGTTTTGACGAGTTCTATATCGAAGCGTACCAACATCGGGCGATCCGACCGATAGGCGATATCTTGGCCGCCGATTTGCCGCAATATCAAATTGACTTACTCGCACAATTCGCGGTGAGAGCTTATTTGGTAGTGCCTTTAGTGCAAGGAGACGAGTTGTGGGGGCTGCTGATGGCCCACCAGTGCAGTCCCCGGCAGTGGATGCAGTTGGAAGTAGAGTTGCTGTCTTCTCTGGCTACCCAGTTGGCGATCGCCATCAAGCAAGCAGAACTCTACCAGCAGTTGCAAGCGGCCAACCTCAAGTTAGAGCGCTTGGCAACTTTAGACGAACTCACGCAGCTAGCAAACCGCCGCCGGTTCGATCAGTATTTAGAAATGGAGTGGCGCAGACAAGCGCGGGAACAAACGCCTCTGTCCCTGATTCTCTGCGATATTGATTCTTTTAAAAGTTACAACGATACCTACGGGCACCCAGGGGGAGACGAATGTTTGCGGCAAGTCGCTGGGGCGATCGGCAATGCAGTCAATCGCCCCGCTGATTTAGTAGCTCGCTACGGAGGCGAAGAATTTGCCGTTATTTTACCAAATACCGCGATTCAAGGCGCCGTGCTGGTAGCCGAACACATACAGATCAAAATCGCAGCTTTGCAACTTCCTCACGCTGGTTCTCAGGTGAGCCCGTACGTCACTCTCAGTCTGGGCGTAGCGAGTATTGTTCCTGCATCTGAATCGGGAGCCGAAATTCTGATTGCAGCAGCCGACCAAGCGCTCTATCAAGCTAAACGACTTGGGCGCGCTCGTATCCAACTTTACCAGCCCGACCCTACTGCTGGCAAGCCAAACGGGACAGCCGCTTCGATGCTTCCTGTGGATTTTTCTATACCGAATACTAATTTGCGCTCTCCCACCAGCGCTTGACTAATTGCAATATAGGTGAATCCAGAGTAGTTATACCAGTCCGCAAAAAGAATGCCACTGTAACCCCCTATTCCAAACCCCAATCTAGGGTTTATCAGATATATAAGGTACAAGAACAGCATTTTGCAAACCAGTTCCAAATATATTGTTAAAAACTTAATTGAATGCAAAATCTATCGCCTTTCCTAATTTTTGAGAATTTGTCGTTTTGAGAGAACGGAGAATATTTTTAAATTTAGATCGTAAATTATCAAGGAGTGAGAAATCAGGTGAAGAGGGGGATAAGTATATAAATTTTGCCTCTTATTGTTTGATAGCTTTTTCTACTTCGGGCTTGCTGAAGCAGTGGTTCAAGTATACACTGTATGGAATTGCCGACCAAAAAAGGTAGTAAGATTGCAAGAAAAACAGGTAAAATAGCTTAAAACCTGTGCATCACCATTTGCGATCGTGTACCGAAAAGCTGAGTCTGTTCCTACCGAACTCTTCGACTTTGAACTCCCCAACGGATGCAAGCTGGCAGAAGATAACCGTTGGGTCAAAATGGCCCAACTAATTCTTTGGTTGAATTTGAAGAAGATTATGCTGAAAATTTCCCGACCGAAATGGGCGCACTCGCCAAATAATTTAGGATGGCATTGGGGGCATTAATCATCAAAGAAAAATTGGGAATCAGCGATAGAGAAACAGTAGAACAGATCCGGGAAAATCCTTATCTGCAATAATTTATTGGTCAATCAACCTACAGTAATGAACTCCCATTTGACCCATCACCCTGCCGTTCACTTTAGGCAACGAATTAGTGTAAATCTAATCGATAAAGTGAACGAAAGAATGGTAAATAAAATACGGTCAACCACCCCAAAACAGCCAAAAAAAAAGAATTCGGAGTAAAAAAATGAGTTGCCCAATTAAGAAAAAATAATCATATAGCGATCGCAAATCATTCGTAAATGAATTAAGGGTTCGAGCGAGCAGCAGTTCCATTGAGTGTTGGTTCAAAAATACCAAATTTGTGT
>NZ_SRRZ01000091.1 GCF_013179805.1 Microcoleus asticus IPMA8
TGTATTTCTGTAAAGAATTTTTGCTACCGCTTTTAAGTGGGCTTTTAGCTGTTGTTGGTCTGAGGGTGTCATTTTCTTTACCTCATCTTTATTTGACGATTTTACTAGCTTTTTCATTTTAACTCTTTTTTGACACATTCGCAAAAGTGAGATGCACCCTCCGTAAAGATTGTGTATTAATCAAATAATCGTTCCAATAAGGATTGAGTTCATCCAAAGTATGGGAACCGCTGAATAGCAAAATCCAATTAGCGCGGTGCTGCAAAATGTAGCGCAAAAAGTTCAGGGGCGAGCGACTTCCCGTATCTTTGACTACTTCTTCCAACCGCTCAAACTCGTCCATACAAAGCAAAAATCGCTTTCCGGGCGCAAATTTTTCAATTTGCACAAACCATTTTTGGAGAGCCATAAACGGATCAATCTTTAGCGAGTCTCTGTCAATGGCGGGTAATTGCAAATTGCGGTTGCGCCGCGCCGCTTCCACGATTTCATCAGCGATAAACTCGGCTAAACCCCTCAAGGTTGTTGCCGCGGCTGCACCCTGAAAGTCGATCGACAACGGCACTAATTCTGAGCCAACTTTTTGAGGTAAAAACTTGAGGGCGGAGGTTTTTCCGGTGCGACGGCCTCCATACAGCAACAATACAGGTGGTTGAGAGGAACGAGCCAAAGACTCGATTTCTCGAAATACGTCCAAACGCCCTTTGAAGCGACTGCTAGAATTTTCGGGGTTGAGGGCTGGCCCAGCGACATAAACTTGCGGGATTTCTGCTGAATCTAAAGCTGCTTCCTCTAGAGTTTGTCGGGATGTTTCTAAGATATCCAGCCACCGCTGCACAATGTTGCCAAAGCTAGTTGTTAAATCTGGATTTTTGCCGAAAACCAGACTTTTTCGCAAACGATTGAGTTGAATCAAAGGTCTGGTCAGCATTTCAGATTTAAGGTAGGCAGAACTAGCATTTTCGGCAGCGCGGATATCTTGGCTGATTGCCAAAAATTCAGGTAGTACGGAACCGATTTCGGCTGGCGGTGGTGAGGGTATCCAGGCAAGTTGTTCGGTAATGGCAACAATATCTTCAGAGTTCTGACAGCGGTTGAGGGAATCAATGGCAATTCCCACCATTGCCTTTAATGCTACTTTCTGTTGGTTAGTTGAGTTAATGAGATAATTGATGGTTTGTTGGGCTGCGACTGGGTTTTGCTGATAAGCTTTGACGATAAACGAATCTATCAAAGGTATCGGTAAGTAAATAAGTTGGTCGAAGTACGGTGGCAGGCGCAGCAGCCATTTTGCCTCATCTCCCTCTGGCACGAACTGCCACAGGGCAAACATCCACAGTAATTCTGGAATCCAGAAATAAACCCGCAAAGTGCCGAGAATTATCGCCACACCCAACGCCACACCCAACGCCACACCCAACGCCACACCCAACGCCACACCCAACGCCACTAAATAAAACGGAGATTGAAGTAAAGATTGTAGGGGGATGACTGGTAAAATTGATCGGGTTAGTTCAGGTGCGAATACCAGACCAATAATCATCAAAAAGAAAATACTAATAACAATCCACAGAATTGGTCTCAACCACTTTTGCAAACTGGTATTATCGCCCCTTCCCACCCAGTTTCCCAGGAACCAGCCCATCAAAAAAAGACTGGTTCTAGACCAATAAAATGGTTGGAGTGTCAGCGAATAAATGATGCTAACTAGCAGTACAGCGACTGGATGTACTGCTACTGTCAACCACCAAACTTGTCCCGCATACCGCCGCAACTTAGGATTACCCCTAAACTCCGTCCGTATCCTAAAAGGATTAGTATCAGATTTTAAATCGGGGTGAATTTCCCGCAGCCACTCCGCCAAAGTAAAAGGTTTAAAATAAATCCAGTAGAGAAGGCGAAGGCATTCACCTAGATAATTCCAATTCATATTTATCCTAACCATCACACCACTTGCCTAACACCGGACTCAAACTGCCACACAAAAAATTTTTTAACAAATCAAAAAAGTAATTTTCAGGAACAATACGGGCGACACACATAATCGCCACAATTATCAAACTAAGACCCATTAGCCAAGTAAAAATATCATCCAATTTCAGCCCGAAACGTTTAGTTAAATTGCCAGCCCAAATTGGCACATCCCAGCCTAACCAGCGCAACCACTGGCCCAACTTCTGAGGGCGCTTTGGTCGAGTTTGCAATTGTATAACTGCCCTAACTTGGGATTGAAAATTCTGCTTTGCCCACTTCACACTTTTACGATGTTGTTGCGCTTCCCAGAGATATTTCCCGGCTAATTGCAAAAGCACAGGATGCCCTTGTCCCCACTCCAAAGCTAGGCGCTGATTTGTTTCAGTTAAAGCTGGTATAGCCCCTGCTATTGTTCCTTTAGGCAACTGAACCAATTTTTGAGCTTCGGCTTCTGAAAACTTTTCCAATGACCACACTGAACCGACGTTGAAAAAAGAAGAGGTCAGTTTATATTTTGTGCGGTAGGAATCAAGAGTTTCTAGAGAGGCTAATACCAACATCAGGGCGCTATTGTTGATTAAGGAGTGAAGATTGTCATAAAATCCTTCATCAAATTTTTCGCGATAACTATCCTGAAACAGCGCTTCAAATTTATCTATACATAAGACGGGTAATATTTTCTCTGCCTCACAAAGTCTAATGGCTTTAGCAAAGGTACTGCGCTCCCAATTTGCAGCTTGAAACGCTGTAACTAAACTTGGCTTGGCTTTAATAACTGGCACTTCGCTCAACTTTTGAGCAACTGCTTGATAGAAAGTATTTTCTTCTTGGCATTCACCATCTTGAAATGATAAATAAATGACAGCGTAAGGGCTGGAAGCGTATTGACGATGATTGCGACAATTTTGATAAAAACGCCAAAGTAGGGATGACTTGCCAATTTTATGTGGCCCCACAATATTAATGCTGGTTGGCTGTGGGCCTGTCATCTGAGATTGAATAAATTTTAGTTCGTCTTTGCGCCCCACAAAGCAATCGGGCTTTTTCAGCATAGAGGGTGCAGAAAACGGACAGGGAGATGGCGAAGGGGGAGCCATAGAGTTATTTGACTAGAGGAGAAGCGGACTCGTATATTTATGATACATTATAATGCTGTAAAACATGGCTCAGTCCGCCAGTCCGATAGGGAATTCCCTGTCGGACTGGCGGGCTTTCCGTTTAAGCAGGAGAGGAAATTAAACCTTAAACTTCTCCACAATCCGTCTCATCGCCTCCTCCACATTCTCCCGACTATTAAACGCCGAAATGCGGAAATAGCCCTCACCCGCCGCACCAAAACCAGAACCAGGAGTTCCCACCACATTGCAAGTTTCCAGCAACTTCTGAAAGAAATCCCAACTCGACAAACCGTGAGGCGTTTTCACCCATACATAAGGTGCATTTTCGCCACCAAAAACCTCGATTCCCGCCGCTGTCAATTTCTCGCGAATAATCGCAGCATTTTCCATGTAAAAATTGACTAATGCCTGAATTTGTGCCTTACCAGCCTCAGAATAAACCGCCTCAGCACCGCGCTGCACGATGTAAGAAACTCCGTTAAACTTAGTAGATTGGCGGCGGTTCCACAGCTTCCAAATTTCGACATCGGAACCATCTGCTGCTTTTCCAGTCAAAGTCTTCGGTACAACTGTCAGCGCACAGCGAGTACCCGTAAAACCAGCATTCTTTGAAAAAGAACGAAATTCGATCGCACAATCCCGCGCCCCTTCAATTTCGTAGATAGAATGCGGCAAACTCGGATCCGTAATATAGGCTTCGTAGGCCGCATCGAAGAAAATAATCGAACCGTTAGCTTTAGCATAATTTACCCAACCTTGCAAGTGTTCCTTCGTTGCAGTTGCCCCCGTCGGATTATTCGGGAAACACAAGTAAATTAAATCGACTTTTTTGTCAGTGGGAATTTCCGCAGTAAAATTGTTTCCCGCTGTAATTGGCAGGTAAACTAAGCCGCCGTATTCGCCATTTTCGTTCGCATCTCCCGTGTGCCCAGCCATCACGTTAGTGTCTACATACACCGGATAAACTGGATCGGTAACTGCGATCGTGTTATTGTTGCCAAAGATATCGAGAATATTGCCGCAATCGCATTTAGAACCATCAGAAATAAAGATTTCCGAAGCATCAACATCGCATCCCCGCGACTTGAAATCGTGCTCGGCAATTTTCTCCCGCAGCCACTCATAACCTTGTTCCGGGCCGTATCCTTTAAAGGTATCCCGCGAGCCCATGTCTTCCACCGCCTTTACCATCGCCTCCCGACAAGCAGCCGGTAGCGGTTCAGTCACGTCGCCAATCCCCAGCCGGATGATGGGCGCTTCGGGATTCGCCTCTGCAAAGGCTTTCACCCTGCGCCCAATTTCGGGAAACAGGTAGCCGGCTTTGAGTTTGAGGTAGTTGTCGTTGATAGTTGCCATAGTTCGATCGCTACAAATGTCGTAGAATAGCTTACTCCCAATTGTCTCTCTCAAGCAGCAGCAAGTTCGGCAACCAGCAATGTACGGGATTTAACGGATGTGACGGATAGATGTTCAGGGAAGAGAAAGATTTTCCCGACTCGGACACTCAAACACTCCGCCAATCCGCCATTACAGGCAATCTGCGCAGTTGCTCACCAGCCATTGACCAAAAAATCAAATCAGCTTGTATAATCAGAATAGTATGCAGCGCAGAAACAATTATGGACGAGATCGAGTACGCCAAACTCTATCAAGAACTGGCGGCAATTCTGAATGAGTTTAATTTGGGTTGGGTGGTTCAACAAGTAGCGGATACTGTAGAGATAGGCAAAGTAATTGAAGAGCGATCGCTCAAACGAAAAACACCCCTGCTCAAGATAGAAGATTATACCGCAAAAGAACAACTTTTGCTATTAATTGATGCTGTCGAACAAGCGACGGTTAACACTTCCGAAATGGAAGACGAAATTGCTTATTTCTTGAAAGTAGAATCAGAAACCTCTCCCCTCGGCACAAAAATTACCTTTGCCAATTCAGGTGCCGAAACTGCCAAAACAATCGAGTTTACTTCCAGCGTCACAGCCCCCCGTCACAAACAGGCGATCGCCCTCAAGCACTTGCTGGAAAAACTGCCCTCCGGGCCCAGCAACTACGCCATCAATTCCGAGATTAAAAGCAAATTAAAAAGCTCGATCGATCCTGATTTTAACACAGCGGCAGAACAATCCAGAATTTTTGATACTTACCTCTTCACCATTCTGCTAAAAGCTGTTGCTAATGAAGGCGGTACTATTTATTACAACAATGTTTTAGACGACGAAACACCGAAATATTTAACATTTAGAAAAACAGCGGGAAAAATCCACGGAAGTGCACATCCATACACTCATGCTGTGGTGGAATTTCCCGACAAACCAGCCCTGGAAGTTCACCTAGGAGTAAAAGTCCAAGGTAGAGCCGGAGTTCTGCACAACTGCAACGTGTTAATTTTGTACCAAAAAGAAGCAAATATCTGCCGCTTGCTCAACCGCGAACCCCGGCACTCGCAGGTAATTTTAGCAGTAAAATCCGAACACAGCACCTCGGAACTAAAACTAGAAATGGCTGGTGCTTTTATCGGCTTAGCGTCAGACATTCGCTACGAAGGCGGCAGCTATTTCATTTCTAACAGTTACTCCCAACCCATAGCGAAACTGCTAACTACTGCTCGCAAAAAATGGGAACTCAACATTTTTCCTAGAGCCACAAACGATGTCCACCGACTGATGTACTCGTTTCAAACTATCTTTAAAGACTTTAAGGCCAGAAACTGATTCAGTTAATACCATTTCACAAAAGTCTTGACACATTTTTTGTGTTGGGTTTCCTTACACGGACTTATATCAAATCCGGTAGCATCGTTCTGGTAAAGTCTCCTTCAATCTGCCACCAAATATAAACACAATTTTCGGTTTTTCGGCTCACAGTCAACAGTCAACAGTCAACAGCCAACAGTCAACAGTCAACTTTCCTAGATTTGCCCGGTTAAGTGTATCTGCTAATGTATCTGTTACATGAGCCAAGAAAATAATCTATCATGTTGCGAGCACCAGAACCTTACGAATAATGTTTAAGAAAGATAAATCTTCCCTGCTGTTTACGATCGGAGCCGCCACACTTCTGATCGGTTTAGGCTTTGTCACCTACTACCTCGTCCTCTCCCGTGGCCCCGCCAAAGATTTGCCGGCGGGGGCAACCGTTGTCCCGCAAGATACAATGATGGCGCTATCCATCAGCACCGATGAATCGCAGTGGAATAGACTGCGAGAGTTTGGCACGCCGGAGTCAAAAGCTTCGTTTGAAAGGTTTTTAAGCGAAATGCGCGATCGCCTCCTCACAAGCAACGGCTACGCCTACCAGGAAGACATTCAACCCTGGGTGGGTAACACAGCAATGGTAGCCTTTCTCCGCAACAAAATAGCTATACCAGCCCCCCCGCCAGCACCCAACGCGCCCCCATCTCCGCCAATTCAACAGTCAGTGGCAATTATCCTGCCAATTGCCAACCCGATCAAAGCCAAAGAATTATTAACAAAACCCAGGCCTCTCAGCCAAGGAAAAATAGTTGAGCGTAATTATAAAGGCGTCCAAGTCACAGAAACTCAAGGCGTACCCGATCGCAATTTCTCAGTCGCGGTACTCGGCACAAGCTATCTAGCAGTCACCACAGATTCTAGCGCTACAGACAGAATAATCGACACCTACAAAGGCGAACCTTCCCTAGCAAAAACCCCTGGCTATGCAGACGCCATAGACAAAATAAAAAGTCCGGGCGCCTTCGGTCAAATCTACGTCAATATGCCCGTTGCCGCCGCCTATGCCGCCGCCAACTCAGTTCGCGAAATTTCGCCAGAAAACCTCGAAAAACTGCAACAAAATCAGGGATTTTCCACCACAGCGACGCTGGATGCAGAAGGAATTGCCTTCAAATCAGTCTCTTGGCTAAAACCAGATTCTACCAGAAGGATAGCAGTAGAAAACAATGCTCTAAAAATGGTTAATCGCCTGCCAAGCAATACAATAATGATGGTATCCGGCGGCAACTTGCAGCGTTTGTGGCAAGACTATGTATTGGGAGCCGAGGCAAACCCGGTTTCCCCGATTAATCCCCAAGTTTTGCGCACAGGTTTAAAATCCACTACGGGCCTGGATTTAGATAAAGACTTGATGAACTGGATGGGGGGAGAATTTTCTCTATCATTAATACCAGCCCCCGCACAGAATCCCAAAGACAAATTTGCTGCCGGATTTGTATTTATGGTGGAAACAAACAACCGGGGCGCTGCCGACAAATCCCTGAAACAGCTTGATGAAACGATGAAAACTAAAGGGTTTAGAGTTGAGGAAATTCAAGTCGGCGGCAAACCTGCGACAAAATGGACATCGCCGTTTGGAGGGATTACGGTAACTCGCGGCTGGATGAACGATGTAGCGTTTATGACAGTAGGAGCTCCAGTGGTTGATGCGATCGTTCCGGCACCAAAAAGTCCGCTTTTAAGCAGCGAACTGTTCCAGAAAACAGTACGATCGGAACTTAAACCCCACAACGGCAATTTCTTCATCGACACCGAGAGTGCGTTTAACCCTAAAAACCTAGCTTTGCCGGAGTTTCCTCCCAACCAAAAAATGTGGATAGACGCCACGCGGTCGATCGGCGTTACAGCCGCCGTCATTGGCGATCGTACCACCCGTTACGACGCTTTTGTCGGCCTCAAAAAATCCACCCAATCCACTCCTCCTGCAAATCCTTCACGGAGTCTTGCTTCACCGCGCCCTGCTTCACCGAGCCCTGCTTCACCAAGTCCCTTGCCCACCGTCCAAACTTCTCCCAACTAACTCTTAAATAGTTCAACAAATCCGCCTGGAGAGCCCATTAAACAGCAACAGGGCAACAAATTAAAACCGAAAGGCAGCCGCCAGAAGCAAGAAGTAACAAGCAAGAACAAGACTTACGCATACGCACTAAAGAAACCGGGTTTTTTTATCGTTTCTGTGTGCTGCAACGAATTATTTTCGTTAAAAAACCCGGTTTCTATGCAACCCTGCGTCCAGGAATACCAAAGCAACCGAGTTTTTTAAGCCTTGGACTGCAACTAAGTGTTTTCGTTAAAAAACTCGGTTTCTACGTCCAGGAATGAAGAAGCAATCCACGGTTTCTGACGCACCCTACACTTTCTGTACCCGTTGCGTCCAGGACTTCTTATTTCTTTCATAACCGTAATTGTCGGCAATTGTAGAGCCGGCTTTTTTTGTTTTTTATCAAAGGAAAGGAAAGATTTTTTTCCGGTATTTTTCCCGGTCAGTCCTGGGCGCAAAAACAGATTTTTTTTAACCGCCATACTTCGTTCACACTCTCACTAATATAAAAAAAACTGGTTTCTCGGCGTCGGAGTACGTCTAGGAAAGCCAGTTTTTTTTATATGTCATCGGGAAGATACAGCTTCTAGGCATTGCGAGTTATATTTAGATAGTGGAGAAGATACGCTCGGGGAATTGCAAATGCAGAGGCAAATTTTACAGGGAAATTTTCCTCATTGAGTCGGGAAAGTGAGTCTGGAACGCACTTGCAGTCCGAAACCCGGTAGCTTCATCAATATACAGTCTTTAACTCCAAATCTTCAGAGAAACTAGGTTTATTTACCTAATTTTTGTGTATATATTTTACCCATTAAAAACCTATGGAAACCGCCAAAAATATTCAAATACAGGCTAAATTCCTGTCGAAAAAAAGAATAAGCAAACTGGCACTTTCTCTGCAAATTATCTTAATAAATCTTTACTTTTTGCAAGCAAAAGCCGAAGGTCAAACTATTGTTCCAGCGGCGGAGGGAACGAACACAACAGTCACTAGCGAACCCCAAAGCGGAACTCCTGGGCAGCAAACTCGCTTCGATATTCAAGGCGGGCAATTATCGAGCGATAAAGCAAATCTTTTCCACAGTTTTACAGAATTCGGCTTGTCGCAAAATCAGATTGCCAACTTTATATCAAACCCCAACATTCGCAACATTTTAGCGGGCATAGGCGGCGGTAAACCCTCGATTATTAACGGCTTAATTCAAGTAACCGGCGGCAATTCTAACTTGTTTCTGATGAATCCATCCGGCATCATATTTGGCAACAGTGCCAGCTTAAACGTGCCGGCTTCTTTCACAGCAACCACCGCCACCGCTATTGGATTTGGTTCAAACTCGTTTAACGCTGTCGGTACTAGCGCCTACACATCTCTGACAGGCGCGCCCAGTTCCTTTGCTTTTGGGGCCGATCGAGCAGGAGCAATTATCAGCACGGCAGACTTAGCAGTTAAGTCAGGGCAGAACTTAACCTTGCTAGGCGGCACCGTTGTCAGCACCGGCAGCCTTGCGGCCCCAGGCGGTCAAATTACCGTAGCATCAGTTTCCGGGACAAATTTAGTGCGCGTCAGCCAGCGAGGCAATTTGCTGAGTTTGGAAATCGAGCCGCCCTCGGGGACGAGCAGCACTAGAACATCCAGCGCGACAGATTCAACATTGCCGATCGCATCCTTGCCCGAACTGCTCACAGGCATCGGTGAAACAAACGCTACAGGGATCGGCCTCAATGCCAGCGGTGAAGTGGTACTCACGGCATCTAACCGAGCAGTAGCTGCGGGGGACGTTGCGCTAAAAGATGCAAACGCTCGGGCGATCGAAATTCAAGCAGCCAACACCATTGCAGCCAGCGGAAACCTGACGAGTTCCCAAGGCGGCGCGATCGCCCTAGAAGCTAGCGGCGACATTCGCACTGTCGATCTCGACTCTCACTCGGACACCACCGCAGGCGGCAACATCACCGTCACCAGCCGTACAGGAAAAGTAGAAACAGGCAATATCAACGCAAGGTCGATCGACAAAAACAGCAACGCCGGAGACGTTAGTATTGCAGCACCCTCAAGCAGCATTCAAACAGGGTTCATAGACGCCAACTCCGAAGAAAAACAAGGCGGCGCAGTCACCCTCAACGCCCGCAACGATATCGAAGTAACGCATATCAACACCGAAGGCCGAACAGCCGGAGGAGATATTGACATTACAGCCGGCGGTTATTTCCGAGCAACAGGCACTTTCACAAACTATAACAACTGCTTGTCGCAAGCTTGCAGCATTAGCGCATCCACTACTGGTAGCGCTAATGCTGGAGATATCACCATTCGCCACGGTGGCGAAGCCTCGAACACTCTTTTCAGCGTCGGGCCCGACTATAACAAACTCAACGGTACTGCTGGCAGCATTGCCACTGGGGGTCCAAAGAAGGAAAATGTTATTACACAGGGAGGTTATTTCAGCCCCAGCCCTCAGATAGTACAGCCGACGCAAATTAACATTACGGCTTCTTCAGTATCGCCAGCACCAGCACCAGCACCAGCACCAGCACCAGCACCAGCACCAGCACCAGCACCCGCATCAGCGCCGATATCAAATGTGCCGATCGCACCCACCATTACTCCAAATCCAGCACCGGTATCAAATGTGCCGATCGCACCCACCATTACTCCAAATCCAGCGCCGGTATCAAATGTGCCGATCGCACCCACCATTACTCCAAATCCAGCGCCGGTATCAAATGTGCCGATCGCACCGACAATTACTCCAAATCCAGCACCGGTATCAAATGTGCCGATCGCACCGACAATTACTCAAAATCCAGCGGTTGCGCCTGCTGCTGCGCCAATAAATCTCGCACCGATACCTAAACAGGAGCTCGCAGCCAACCAGCCACCGAGCACAAATCCTTTATTTTCGCCCAGCTTGCAACAGCAAAACCAGATATCTAATTCCTTGCAACAGCGCATTTCACCTCCCGCGTCCCGGAATATTGACGCTTCCAATTTGCCAACTAACGTCGGCGCCGTTATTTTTCCCGTCGAGGAGAGATTTACCAGAGAGTTTGTCGATTACCTAAATTTGCCATCAACAACTGCGATCGCCACCCTAGAAGATGCCCAAAATACCCTTCGGAGTGTCCAACAAGCCACAGGCATCAAACCAGCTCTCATTTATATCAGCTTTGTACCCAATGGTTCTACAGTCGATAAGCCTTACAGCACTTCCTCCATCTTGCGCGTAGAACAGCAAATTCAAGCCTCTGACGAACTGGAAATGATGGTGATCGCGCCCGAAGGTGTGCCCGTTCGCCAGCGCATCCCTGGAACCTCTCGCGCCCAGGTAATGGAAGCTGTTCGGAAATTTCGCGATGAACTGACTAATCCGGTAAAGCGCAATACTAAAAGTTATTTGCCCTTGGCTCAGCAGCTCTACCAGTGGATGGTAGCGCCGCTAGAAGCAGAACTGCAAGCCAAAGGCATTGAGAATTTATCTTTTATCTCAGATATGGGGTTGCGATCGATACCGATGGGCGCCCTGCACGACGGCAAAGGCTTTCTGGTAGAGCGTTACAGTGTTGGATCGATGCCGAGTCTGAGTTTGACAGATAGCAGCCCCGCCAATTTCAAAAATACCCAAGTTCTGGCAATGGGGGCGTCGCAATTTGCAAATATGAGTCCTTTGCCTGCAGTGCAAATAGAAGTATCGACAATCACGCCGCAGCAGTGGCCGGGCAAGTCTTTCTTGAACGAAGCTTTCACCCTGGCCAATTTGAAATCGCAGCGCCAGCAGCAGCCTTTTGGGATGATTCACTTGGCTACTCACGCCGAATTTCGATCTGGAGACCCCAGCCAATCCTTTATTCAGTTGTGGGATACTAAATTGCGTTTGGATCAGTTGCGGCAAATGAATTGGCACAGCCCGCAAGTTGAAATGTTAGTTTTGAGTGCTTGCAAGACTGCTGTGGGCGATAGAGAGGCCGAGTTGGGCTTTGGCGGTTTAGCCGTGCAAGCCGGGGTTAAATCGGCTATGGCTACTCTTTGGTATGTCAGCGACGAGGGCAGTTTGGGGTTGATGACGGAGTTTTACGGGCAGTTAAAAACTGCTCCGATTAAAGCAGAAGCACTGCGGCAAGCGCAATTAGCGATGTTGCGCCAAGAGGTGCGAATTGAAGGGGGGATGCTGCACACTTCTGTTGGCAATCTGCCGCTACCCCCGGAATTGGCAAACACGACGAGTCAGAATTTCTCTCATCCTTATTATTGGTCGGCTTTTAGAATGATTGGCAATCCTTGGTGAGTCGATCGCCCGCGGGCACCTCAACAACCGCCAATCACTCATAATTGCCACAAAAATTCAAAATCCCAAACCCAAAACTGCCCAACCCCAGTACGATCGATCTAGTTAGCAAAAATAAGTAAAAACACTACCGGAGTAATTTTTATGGATCTGGTCGTACTCCAGAACTGGCTGGACAACATCTCCTTTGCCATTTTGTTCTCAACAATGCTCATTTACTGGGTTGGCGCAGCATTCCCCGGCATTCCCTACCTGTCGGCCCTAGGCACTGCAGGAATGGCCGTCGCCAACCTATCCATCGCCGCTTTACTCGGTTCTCGATGGATAGAAGCCGGCTACTTCCCCTTAAGCAATCTCTACGAATCCCTATTTTTCCTAGTTTGGGGAATCACCGCCATCCACCTAGTCGCGGAAAACATGAGCCGTTCCCGCTTAGTAGGAGTAGCCACATCCCCCGTAGCAATGGCAATATCCGCCTTTGCAGCCCTGACTCTGCCCGCAACCATGCAATCAGCAGAACCCCTAGTACCCGCCCTCAAATCAAACTGGCTGATGATGCACGTTAGCGTCATGATGCTCAGTTACTCAACTTTAATGGTAGGAGCGCTACTGGCGATCGCCTTTTTAATCGTCACCCGCGGCCAAAAAATCGAACTCACCGGTAGTTCCTTCGGCACCAACAGCAACCGCAACGGCAGCTACCGCCTCCAACGCCCTCAAAACCCCGAACCTCAAATTGCAGAAACCAGCGCCGACAGCGCATTAGTTTTCAGCGAACCCTCTTTCAACTCCAACAATAACGGTTTGGGCACCACCGCAGTGCTCGAATTAGCAACCGTTCAAACCCCATCAACCGCCCCAACTCAAACCGCAGAACTTCTCTCGCCCCAGCGCTTGAATCTAGCAGAAACTCTTGATAACATTAGCTATCGCATCATCGGTTTAGGATTCCCTTTACTGACAGTTGGCATTATTGCCGGTGCGGTTTGGGCTAACGAAGCTTGGGGCTCGTACTGGAGTTGGGACCCGAAAGAAACTTGGGCGCTGATTACTTGGTTGGTATTTGCTGCCTACCTACACGCCCGCATCACTCGCGGCTGGCAGGGAAGACGCCCAGCAATTTTAGCCGCCACAGGTTTTGTGGTAGTTTGGATTTGCTATCTAGGCGTTAATTTGTTAGGCAAAGGTTTACATTCCTACGGTTGGTTTTTCTAATTCCCGATCCACCAATGGGCCAAAGAAGAACAGGATAAGTCAAAGAATCGGGATTAATATCATCTCCGGTTGTAGGGTGGGCAATTCCCACCTTACTCAACCAGCAAGATTCTAATAATTAACTCCCTCTTCCTTCTTCCCTTTTTGTACTACTCGCTCATCTTCGCCGAAGACCCTTCTTCCTTTTTCTAACTTCGGTCTTCCTGACCTCCGTTACATCCGTTGCATCGCGTACATTGCTCGTTGCCGAACTTCCTTCATTTATTAAACTAAGGACAATTAATATGGACGAATCGAAAATATTTCCCCAAGAAAACGATGTTGTGTCCGCCCCTACCAGCGCTTTGATGTATCAATGTACATTCAAAGTGAGCGAATTTATGGCAATTATGCAGTCAAAATTGGTAGACGAAAAATTATTTTCAGACGGCTTGGATTGCGAGCTATTAAGTGCTGGCAAAGACTGGACTAAAGGAAAACTTAGAATGCGTCTGGAGTTCATTCCGCTCGAACCTGAAATCAAAGAGCAAAAAGCCCTTCCTGCCGCTGCCGAAAGATCGGACACCGTGCAAAGCTATGCCGTAGATAGCTCAAATCAAACCGATATAGATGAGCCATTAAATCAATGTGACTCAACAGAAATAAGTAATCATTTTCCTATTTCTAGGTATCCAGACCGCGACCCCCAAAGTCTAGGAATGTGGAGCTAGGAAGACAAAGAGTGGGAGATAGGGAGAGGGGGATGCTCGCCCTTCTTTCCTCAAAATCCATCAGTTAAATTCCTTATACTCCTTGTTTCCGAACTTCCTTCTTCTTGCTTGATTGAAAAACTGCTCTCATGGCCGAATCTTCCAATTGGACGCACCTGCACGCTCAACTGCACCGGACGCTGTTGCAGCGACAAATATTGCCATCAAATCAGCCATTGTTAGTAGCAGTATCCGGCGGACAAGATTCTCTGTGTTTAATTAAATTACTGCTAGATTTGCAGTCAAAATGGGGATGGAACCTAGGGATTGCTCACTGCGATCACCGTTGGCGTTCTGACTCGGAAGCCTCGGCCAATCATGTAGAACAATTAGCTCAAAACTGGGGAATATCCTACTATTTGGAAACATCCTCGGACATCCCCAAAACTGAAGCAGCCGCCAGACTGTGGCGATATCAAGCTTTAACCGAAATTGCGATCGCCCACAACTATCCCTACATTGTTACAGGCCACACAGCCAGCGATCGCGCCGAAACACTCCTCTACAACCTGATTCGCGGCAGCGGCGCCGACGGACTTTCTGCCCTCACCTGGACGAGGCCCCTGCTCGATTTTCGATTGCCGATTGCCGATTTTAGATTGGGGAATTCCGGCGAAAATCCCAACTCCCAAATATCGGCCGATTTTAGATTGGAAAATCAGGATGAAAATTCCCAATCGAAAATCCAAAATCTCAAATCTCAAATCTATTTAGTTCGTCCCTTGCTGGAAATAACTCGATCGCAAACGGGTCAATTCTGTCAAGATCAAAAACTACCAATTTGGGAAGATTCCACAAATCAAGACTTGCAATATACCCGCAACCGCATTCGATCGGAATTATTGCCTTATTTGGAAACTCATTTCAACCCAAAAGCCCAACAAGCGCTAGCTCAAACAGCCGAACTCCTCCGCGCCGACGTAGAATATCTCGAACTTGCAGCCAGCGACTTGCGGCAGCGAGCAATGTCTCCAATTGCAGACAATCCGCAGGTGAATTTTCAACTTCCCGTCAAGTTAAATCGCCCGATTTTGCGCGAAGCACCCCTAGCATTGCAGCGACGGGCAATGCGGCAACTACTTCAACAAATATTGCCCTCAGCACCCAGCTTTGAAAGCGTAGAAAAACTAACCAGCTTAATCGTAGCGCCCAACCGATCGCAAACCGATCCATTTCCTGGAGGAGCGATCGGTCGAGTCGAACACCCTTCGATAATTTTAGATATTAAATTTTAAGCTGTTATCAAACCCGAAAGGACTTGCCGCAAATCAGAAACTACCCGATCTTGCTCCTCTCCAGTCTGCTGCACGCGATCGAGTTCCCCCCCCACCGCTTCCAGCTTTTGGCGCAGCCCCTTCAAATTGTCCTGCACCGGTTGCAACATTTCTTGATAAACATTCACCCGGCCCCAGAGTTCAGCCACTGCACCTTTCTGGTTGAACAAATTCTGCTCTAACTGCTTGAGTTCGTAGCGTTTCGCCTCACTTTCCCCATTTTGGCGGTTTACATTTGCCTCAATTTGGGATATGGCTTCCCGCACTTGCTGAATTTCGTTTTCCAGTCTTTGCAATTCTTGGCTTTGCTGCTGCCGCTGAGTATTGAGCTGTGCGACGACCGGCCCCAAATCAATATCTCCTCGCTCTTGTTTTGGAGCATTAGCAGTACCAAGCCGCCGCCACAGCACCGCCTGATGCTGCTTCAAAACATCTTCGCGTTCCTGCAACCGGAGGCGCTGTCCCACCAGAGTTTCGTTCAACATCTGATAACTTTCAAGTTCATCTGCCATTTCATTTTCCAAAGCCATGCGATCGTACTCGCTAGCAGCTTGAATTTTCCCTTGCAGCTCCTCGATTGTCTCCCGCTGCAGAGTCAACTCCTCCTCTTGATCGTTAACAAAGCGGAACACCTTTTCCAAATCCTGTTGCAGGTGTTGCACCAGCCCCTGCAACTCCTCAACCGGCATCTTCTCCAGGGCTGACACATCTACTCTCTGCTCAGTACCCGCACCACCCGAAGCAGATGCGAGCCTGGAAAGTTGCTGGTACAGATCCTCAACAGCGCGCACCTGCAAAGACACCGACTGAGCCTGCTCCTGCTTAGCGCTGAGGGTACTTTGCTGCCCTTTAAGATCCGCCCGAGCTTGCGCCAAAGCATCTTGAGATTGGTACCACTCCTGCCAGCGGCTTTGGAGGCTCTGATTTTGTCGATCGACCTCTTCTTGCTGCTGTTGAGCGTTTGCCCGTTTTTGCTCCAACTGCTGCCAGTGCTGATCCAGAATTGCCTGCTGAGCCCCCACCGCACCAAAAGACTGATTCAGTTGTTCCCGCACCCCTTGGGCCGAAGCAATTGCCCCTCCCAGCTTCTTCATCAACTCCTGAATCCTCTGGGTCTGCTGCTCATCAACCACCGCCCCCTGCGGAACCTGAGACTGCTGGGCCACCCGCTGCTGCTCGCCCCGCAACTGTTCCCAAGCGGTCTCAATTTCCACGCGGCTGCGATCGACCTCTTCTCGCAGTCGGTTAGCTTCATCTCGAGTATTTTCAATTTCCGAGCGCTGAGCCTCTAGTCGCTCCAACTCATCTTCCATTTGAGCCAACTGCTCTTCGCGGGCTTGCATTTCCATTTCCCGGCGATTGAGTTCCTGACTCGAAAACGTCAGAGAAGCCTTCCACTGTTCAATTTCCTCTTCCTTATCCTTAAACTTATCCTGCAAGCGCGAGAAATTTTGCAGAATGCTCACCAACTGGCGGGCCGCCTCCTGAATCCGCTGCACTTGCTTGCTAGCGCTCAACTCCACCAGCACCAGCGTGCCGTCGTTAAACTTATTAGCTTCCTCAACTGGGATCGCGTCATCGCCTGGTACGGCGCTCCAATTGTGTTCGCCCCGCTGACAAGCTAGCAGTTTCAGTTCAGCCTTACCGCCACCGAGACCAAAGCCGCTTCTCTGTTTTTGTACTTCCGCTAGATACAGCACACTAATAGTCCTCTGCTTCGTAAAACCTATCCCAACTTACTTTAAGTTACTTAAAGGCCTAAAAGATAAGTGGTGTTTACTTCCTACGCTGTTGGGTAGACGGCTAATCCCAAGATAAGTAGGCTATCCCCCTTAAGCCAAAGGTTCTCAACTAAAGATAACACTGCGTGCGATCTGTAGTCAACTTACCTAAAGTAAATAAGTATAGGCAAGTAAGGATAACTTTTTGCCACTTAAGTCTTACTCTTTGGTGTCCTTTGCCGAATCCGGGGATAGCATTTTTTCCTAACTATAGCAGCACTCACGCATAGCACTGCTTCACGGGAGAGCGTCCATAAAGCACGGCCGCCGCCTGCTTTCTGGACGAATGAGACAGCAGAATCAATGCCGCTTGATTAAAGACTAGCAAAACTGCGGGGACTACCATAGCCTAAAGCTGAAAAAGGTCAGTCCGTCAAAAACTTTCTATTGATTGTACCAGGCTTTAGTTGTGGATCGAGCGTGAAAAAAGCCCTCGCTGCCTCCAAGCGATCGCCATCCTCCGGCGGACTAGGGATTTGAACCGCGCTGCCTTAGAATAGGGTAATGACGCGAGCCTATGACGCGAGCCGCGGGCGAGCAAAAAGGTCGATCGGCAGTGAGGGTTTTCCTGACAATTGCCAACAAAGGTTCATTTTGACTGCACCTGATTTTAGGGCTGTGGCAAAGCCAAAAAAAACCTTGAGCGCAACTCATCCAGCCCAACAGACTAGCCTCAAGTTCCCCTTGGGGATCGATCGGCACTTGCTGCTGGTAGCAGCGGTAAAACCAGAGAATCCTCGGTATTTTGAAGTTGACCTACGCAAAGATGCGTTGGATAAACTGACGGCATACTCAGCCAAAAACTTCAAAACTTTGGCGGCCGAAGACTTGAAGCAGTCGGGAATGCCAGCGTTGCACAGTCGAAGTGCCCGTGCAATTGTGCGATGTGGATTCTACGAGTTTAGGCAACAGTGGGAATACAAGGTGAAACTCTACACTTAGAGAATGCCGCGAGTTTCGCGGTTTCAGCTTGTGGACTGGTAGCGCGGCCGACTTAGGCAGCAAGTATCGCCCTTTCGTCAATTCCCAATTGTGAGATGGGCATAAGTGCGTAAATTATTGACGGAAACTAAAGTCAATCTTTGCGCCTGCACACAGTCTTTCCGAGCTCAGACGCCAACGGTTTTAAGGAGGACACTTTAGCTGCATGCAGGGAAATTTGAGTGAAATTGACATCCGCAGCATCCTGCAATTGATTGAGTTAGGTCAGCGAACCGGAGAACTGTTCGTAGAGGCCTACACCTCCACCAGCAGCAGCACGGGTACTCAACCTACCCTGCGCTCCCTTGCAGGACAATCCTGGTATGTCTTCTGCTTCAACGGTCAGATTATTTACGCTACCCAGAGTGCGGGCAGTTTGTTTCGCTTGCGCGACTACCTGCGCCGCTACAAAGCAGATACCGCCCTCGACAAAATCCAAGTTCCCTATATGGCATCTACCAATGCCCCAGAATACGGCTACCTGTGGGCCCTGCTAGAAAACCACATCCTTACCCCAGCTCAAGGGCGCAACATCATCCACAGCATGATCCACGAAACCCTTTTTGACTTGCTCAGCCTCCACCAGGGTTCCTTCACTTTTGAAATGGGCCCAGCTTTGGCTCCTCAACTGACCAGCTTAGAAATTAGCTCGCTGCTGGCCAAGATTGTCAAACAGGTGCAGCAGTGGAAGCAGTTTCACCCTCACATTCAGTCGCCCAACCAATGCCCGGTGATTTCAGATCCCTCCGAACTGCGAGTAGCGCTGCCTGTCAATACCTTTAATACTCTCAGACGTTGGGCCGACGGCCACACTTCGATCCGCCAAATGGCGCGCTACCTCAACCGAGACGTGCTGACTGTCGCTAAGGCGATTTACCCCTTCGTGCAGCAGGGATTGGTGCAAGTATTTTACGAGTCCTCTGTAGCCCCGGCCAACAACAAAAAAGAATGGTCGTCCCCAGAAACCAAGCCTCCTAGAGTTGTCTGCATTGACGACGACAAGATTATTCGCAAAACAGTCGAGTCAATTTTAAATGAACACGGTTACGAAGCTACGGCGATCGGCAATCCCCTTCAAGCCCTGAGTTTGGTTTTTCAACTCAAACCCGATTTAATTCTGTGTGACATCGCCATGCCAGAACTCGACGGCTACGAAATTTGCGCTATGCTGCGCAATTCTAGCGCTTTCCGGCAGACCCCGATCGTTATGCTGACGGGCATCGACGGATTTATTGACCGCGTTAAAGCTCGCATGGCCGGAGCGACAGACTTTTACACCAAACCTTTTGGCGAAAGCGAGTTATTGATGCTGGTAGAAAAATATGTGGGTCCAGGCTACCCTCTGGCCAATATATCGGAAAGATTATTAGACCGCTCGCTAGAAGACGAATTAGAAGAAAAATAAATTTCGCATCGGTCGCATTGTGGGAGCTTTCTTGTACCTGCGCTTACATCGAGTCTCGACCGCCACAAACAGAAAGCTCGCGGGCGGGCACTATTGGCGAGCGCAGCATAAACTAGAATGTGTAAGTCCGCGCGCTGGCATGAGGGCGTCGGTAAAACTCTGTTCAATTTCTCCACCCAAGTGGGTCTAACACGCTCAAAGTGCAAATATAATATACTTGTTCTCCACTTGCAGCAGCTCCGAAAAACCGATGCGCAGAGCTACTAATTGCTAGGTATTTCTGTACAAAGTCGGAGAGTGCATTCTCAGTCTTAACTGACTCAGTTCATGATTGTCGCGACACCAGCCATGTCAACAACCCGTCGCTAATCCGAGTACCGGTTTAGCATTCATCGCAGAAATTACCCAGAGTTTTACCAATTTAGACGGCGGTGGGAGTACAAAGTGAAGCTTTAGGGGTTCCAAATTAATTGTTCGCAGTCGATTTGAGCTAATTTGTCAGCAAAGGTCGCGTGAATTATTGATTGCAGTCAATTATGAACGGAGCAAATCTCTTGCCAAGCACCTCCGGCAGTCGCGCCATTCACCCCTTGGCTGTGTCAAGCTTGGCTGTGTCAAGTTTTGATCGTCGAAGTTTCGATCGGGTTCTTCTTGGCGGGAAACGTCAACAATTTGCTAGAAAGCAGGTGTCAGAATGATGATTAGCGGCAGCCCAGACTTTATATTACCAGGACTAGGCGTAGATCCGGCTCCGGAATTCCAAGAACTAGAAACTCCCGAAGGCGAGCTGCACCTGCGGTTCTATGTTCCTTCGGGGAACGAGTTCGCACTGCCGGCGACAGGGATTAGAGAGGTACTAGCCCCGTCCCCAGACCGCATGACACCGATCCCCAACGTTTCCTCTTTGCTTTTAGGTACCCTAAATATGAGAGGACGAGTGATTTGGGTGGCAGACCTCGGCCAATTTCTGGGAGACCAAACACCTCTGAACACAGACAGACCGGAAATCCCGATCGTGGCTGTGGAAGACCAAGACACGATTTTGGGGCTGGCAGTCGATCGAATTGTGGGGATGGACTGGCTCGACGTAGAGCAACTGCACTCTCAGAACAATGCACCAGACGGCATGATTCCATTTCTGAGGGGAGAATGGATGTTAGGTGCACCAGCTCAGAAAGTGCTCCGACTGCTAGATCAAGTGAAAATTCTGCGCTCGGCGCGGTGGGCAGCGTGAAATCGATTTTAGATTTGCGATTTGCGATTTTCGATTGAGGTCTAACCATCAACAGTCACACGACTTGAGGCGCGCATCTAAACATTCAATTCAAGATAAAAATCTAAAATCTCAAATCTAAAATCTAAAATCAAAAGAGGGCGGCAAATGGCAACAAGTACCAACTTTCAGCAGGACTACCAACGGGCAGAAGCGGCCTACATGGATGGCAATTATTCAGAAGCCGCAGCCCTAGTTTATCAATTAGTAGAAGATTTTCCCGAAGACCCCAGCGCTCGCCTGCTGTGCGGACACATTTACTGCTACGGACTGCAACAGTATGAGGTGGCGCGGGAACAGTATACGGTTGTGCTAGGCCTGAGTGACGATCAGACTTTGGTCGAACACGCTCACAGCGGAATTACTTACACAGACCAATTTTTATCCGGAGAACTGCAACCGGAAAATGTCGAGGCTTTGTCTGCTGAAACAGAATTGGAATTCTACCCAGACTTATCTCTCGATGAAGGGTTAGAAGACCCGGATTTGGGACTTTTCCAAGGAAATTCCCCATCCCTTTCCTATAGAAGTCCATCGCCAGACGACATGGAAAACGAGGACTTGGCAGACTTGGGCATGAGCGGCTTGGAGTGGGAAGCAGACGACGACGATCGCGCCGACCCTGTTCCAGATTTAAGCTCACATTCTAACCCTTTTTCTAGCGACAGTGCCGGGATGGCAGCTTATGCTGAGACTCCCGACTCGCTAGACATCGACGACTTTGAAGACTCGGACTTTGGAGACCCTTTTGCCTTAGATGACGGAGGGTTTGATGCTGCTGACGTGTCTAGCAGCAAAGTGTCTGGGAAACAGGCACCTTACTCAGGAGATTCGTTTTCAGAAGCTCCGACTCAGATGCTCAACGGTCAAAGTTTTGCCTCTTCAGACATCGGGAATTCCTTCGACTCGAACCAAGTAGACTCCCCCATCGGGCCCTCCGACAATTTTGGCGAACCTTTTGCTGGGTTCGATTTGCCAGACGAACTCGACGGGAACTCCGACTACGACTACCAAGCCCCGCCCCAGAGCCGCCAAAATCACGCTCATAGCGCAGATCCCGCAGAAGAGGAAGACCCCTTTGCCGAGGCGATGCCCTCGTCGGGTTTCGGGTCTTCTCGACCTCAAAACAAGCAGTCGAATACCGGCGGGTCGGACTACTCGTCAAACTATTCGCTGGCTGAAGACGAAACGCTGTTGATGGGAGGTGCTGTCCCCAACTCTCAAAGTCAAAGGTCGAGCCGGGAAAAATTTAATTCGGTCGATCGATCCTCCGCCAACAACAACGGTTACGGCGACTCGGAACCCCCGGCATTTGGTTCTATAGACAGCTTCGAGTTAGATGCTTTTGATGACGATGCTTTTAGCGATTCTTTCTCTTTCGACGACAACGAACAAGCGACAGCTTTCGGGGCGACCGAGAAGAACAGCAGCGGCTGGTCGTCAAAAGCTGCGAACTCTCAACAACACAGCGACTTTTTAGACGAATTTGACGAGTTTGACGATTTGGGCAATTTGCCGGACTTTGACATCTCAGAAGATGCCACCAGTTCGATGCTGACTAGAGGTAATACCAATTTCGGTAACTCGACCAGCGGCATGATGGGAACGACAGGCAGCGGCCTGGACTTTGACAACAGCGATGGCTCAGCAATTCGGGATGACGAGATATTTAGCATAAACGGCCCGGCTGATTCGTCAGTGCCGAGTTTTGCTCCCACAGAAACAGAAGCGGTCGATACTTCGGTGACGGTAGAACAGGGGGGACTGGCTTTCTTGGAAAATGCCCCTTTGTTTACAAAACAGTTGTACACGGCAATCGGGGCAGGGCTGGTTTCTCTGGTAGCTGTGGCTTTCGTCACCAACATTGCCTCCTATCAAGCTCTGCGGCAAGACAAACCGGAGGCGATCGTTTACCTGCGCCAAACAGGCTGGGTAATGACCGCAGCAGCAGGCTTTACGAGCTTTTTAACTTCTTGGGGGATCGGCCAGTTGATCGCCAAGCAGGTGCGCAAGTCCTCGGACAATTTGCAAGCTCAGTTCGATGCCGTATCTCAAGGAACTTTGGACGCTCGCGCTACGGTTTACTCGGAAGATGAATTTGGCAAAATGGCTGCTAAATTCAACCACATGGCGAAGGTCATCCAAACCACGATCAGCGATACCAGGCGCAAGTCTGACGAGCAGGAACAGGCAAAAGAAGACTTGCAGCGCCAAGTGATTCGCTTGCTAGACGACGTGGAAGGAGCGGCTCGGGGTGACTTGACTGTGACTGCGGAAGTGACTGCAGACGTTTTGGGTGCTGTTGCTGACTCGTTTAACTTGACTATTCAAAATCTGCGCGAAATCGTCCATCAGGTGAAGCAGGCGGCGAGGGAGGTCAGCAAAGGCGCTACGGATAGTGCTAAGTTTGCGGGCGATTTGTCTTCCGACGCGCTGCGGCAAGCTGAGGAACTGGCGGCAACGCTGAATTCGGTGCAAGTCCTCACCGACGCGATTCAGCGGGTCGCAGAGAGCGCTAGAGAGGCGGAAGAAGTGGCCAGGGGCGCGGCGGCAACGGCTCTGAAAGGGGGCGAGGCTGTGGAGCGGACGGTGGCCGGGATTTTAGAAATTCGAGAAACAGTAGCAGAAACCACTAGAAAAGTCAAGCGGTTGGCGGAAGCTTCTCAAGAAATTTCTAAGATTGTGGCTTTAATTGCGACGATCGCCTCCCGGACGAATTTGTTGGCCCTCAACGCCAGTATTGAGGCGGCGAGAGCTGGGGAAGCGGGCAGGGGTTTTGCGATCGTGGCAGACGAGGTGCGACAATTGGCAGACCGATCGGCTAAGTCTTTGAAAGAAATCGAACAGATCGTGATGCAGATTCAAAGCGAAACCGGCGCGGTAATGACGGCGATGGAAGAAGGGACGCAGCAGGTTATTGAGGGAACAAGATTGGCAGAACAGGCGAAGCGATCGCTTGAAGATATCATTCAAGTAACTAACCGAATTGACGTGTTAGTGCGATCGATTACTGCCGACACTGTAGAGCAAAACGAAACAGCTCGCGCGGTAGCTTCTGTGATGCAAGCTGTCGAGCTGACAGCTCAGGAAACATCCCAAGAAGCGCAGCGAGTTTCCGGTGCTTTGCAAAACTTGGTAGGCGTTGCTCGCGACCTTTTGACATCGGTGGAAAGATTCCGAGTAGAAACCGCAGAAAGACAATAATTAAGTGTCTAATGCTTTTTTATCGGCTGATTTACCAGCACATTGGTGGGGCAATGATGGCATAGAAAAAGCAACCTCGCAGTCTTGAAACCGCTGCGGGGCTGCTAATTCAACACCTAAACAAAGTAGGAGTTGCACAGATGGACGATAACATAGTAGAGGTAATACCGGGCATCTTTGGTGAAGTTAAGCCTGCGGGCTCTATGATCTCTACCCTAACCAAATCTAGCAGGGTCTATGCCAATAAAAGACTTCGCCTTAACGGTGAATGGAAAACGTTTACTGTCCACCGTTTAGTATTAGAACATTCATTAGGTCGGCAGATAAGACCCGAATACTTTGCTTGCCACACTTGCGATGTCCCCAACTACATTAATCCTAACCATTTGTGGGAAGGTTCTAGGCTGGAAAATTCTCAAGATAGGTTTAAAAAAGGACGTATTAAAGATGTAGGAAGTACATCTGCGCCGACACCTCAAAAACAACTGCGAGGCAGAAAAATAGTTCCTGGTATTCGGGCCCAAATACAGCCGAACGGCTGCATGATTTCTACCTTGGCTAAAAGAAGTGATGGTTGCGCCATTAAGGGTACTAAAATTAATGGTAAAACAAAAAGTTTCTACGCTCACAGACTTGTACTGGAACACAAACTGGGAAAGCCTGTCAAACCCGGTTATTTTGCGTGTCACAGTTGCGGCATCGCGGTTGTGTCAATCCAAACCATTTGTGGGAAGGAACCCCCGCCGATAACTCCCGCGATGCTATAGAAAAAAACCGCTTTCCTTTCGTTCCATCTGTCAACCGCAAACTCAAACCCGATCGGGTGCGGGAGATTCGCTATCTTGTAAGTGAGGGCATATCGAAAACAAAAATAGCCAGGACATTTGCGATATCTCGCAGTCAGATTATTCTCTTGGAAAGGGGCGAGATATACAAAGAGATTCTCTAGAACTACTAACATAGACTCAATACAATAACGCTTAAAATCAGGAATAAAACTATGCTGCCGGAGCAACAACAGAGGATAATGGGCTACTTTATTGAGGAGGCAAAAGACCACCTCAATACGATCGAACAAGGCTTGCTGAATCTGCAAACCACGATCGAAGACCCAGAACTGGTCAACGAAGTATTTAGGGCCGCTCACTCTGTCAAAGGAGGAGCAGCAATGCTGGGGCTGACCAGCATTCAGCAAACAGCTCACCGACTAGAAGATAGTTTTAAAGTTTTAAAAGAGTGCAGCGTTAAAGTAGACCAACAGCTAGAGTCCCTGTTCCTGCGAATTTTTGACACATTGCAAGGGCTGTTAGAGCAACTGTCGGGGCCTTTTGGGCTGACAGAGGAATTGGGAGAACAGATGGTTCGAGAATTAGAACCAGTATTTGAAGAACTCAACGGACACTTGGGGGGACTCGTCGGATACCGAGAACACGATTTAGACGAGAGCAGCCTGCTGCCAGTACCCGAAAAAGTTATGGCAGGGATGGGAATCGGGGCGTTTGGCTCATCGAGGACTTTTGCGGACTCGGGATCGGTTTACGCACCTGATGCCAGAGCAACAGAAGACAGCGCGCTGCTGCTAGTGTTTGACTCGGACGTGCCGGCGAGGATGCGGGAACTCCTGCAAGAGTTCAAACAGCCCGAGGGGCCAGAAAGCAGGCGGCAACTCAAAAACATTTGTCGGAACTTGCTAAGGGCGGGGGAGGAATTTGAACTGCCCTGCTGGATAGAATTGATCGAAGCTGTATCCAAGGCGATCGCCAACCCAGAAAATAGCTACCGCACCTTAGCCCCAACGGTGATCAAAGACATCAAACAAGCGCAAGAACTGGTAGTTTCGGGTCTAGAATCGTCGATCGCACCGAGCGCAAAACTTCTGGCGCTTCAGCCGGCTGTTGTGTTTCCAGAAACGGATTTTGAAGATTTGCTGGCATTCGCTCAACCGGGTACATCGGGGACAAATGTGGTTTCTGTTGAGGATGCGGCCTGGGATCTGGTGGGATCTGGCGATGCCCAGGATGGATTGAACAAGTTGCTGCCGAATATTTCTGGGCTGAGCATAGACGAGCTGTTCGACCAACTCGACAGCGGCGAGAGCAACGATTATAGCGGCAGTCGATCGCCCCAGTTCGACGATTCCGCCTTCGCAGAATCGGATATAGAGGCGAGTGCTTTTAGAGGCTCGACCCGCAGCGGCCCGGAAGTGGGCGTGGCAGAACTCAACACTTTAGCTGACTTGTTTGACGGCGAGTCCCCGGATCTCGACGGCGCTTGGGAAGAAGAAGAAGACCTCGACTATGCCCAGTCTTCTAGGATATCGGCGGGAATGCTGGAGTCAGACGATGACAATTCCGGCGATTTTACTGATTTGTTATTTGACGAATACGATGCGGAAAGTTCGGAAACGAAGACCTCGCCTCCGCTTGACGACCTGACGACTTTGTTTGGGGAGGATTTGCTGTTTGCAGACGAGCCAGACGGTTCGGCGGTAACTGCCGGTCGGAACAATGGGGGTTCGAGGCAGCAGCTAATTGGCAAACAGCTTGAAACTGGTAACGGCAGGGGCGGTTTGGCTCGGTCAGACGGCACGGTTCCCCCAGCCAGGGGACAAGCTGACGAAGATGCTCTGGGTACGCTTTTGGACGAAGTGGCTGCCCAAACTTCTGCTGTGGTTGCGGACGATGCTGATTTAGATAACTTGTTCGGCGATGAGGGCGAATCTGAGGCAACGGCTGTGCCGGCAATCTCTTCGGATTTTTCTCTCAACCCTGACGCTTTCGATGCAGAATCGAACGAGCCTGCAGCAGGCGGCGGCAAGGATTCAGCGGATGCCGAAGCGCTCGAACTGCCTGAAATAGATGATTTCGAGTTGCTCTCCGAGCTTGGCGAGGACTCGGATTTGAGCGAGCTGTTGGGGATTGCTTCTAGTTACCTTTCTTCAGAAGACGAAGGTGGGGAAAGCGGGGGCGATCGATATCTAGCTGCTGGCATCGCACAAAATGAGGAAATTGGTAGCGTTCTTAACATGACATCAAATTCTGATTTAGATATCTCTGCGGATGAAAATTGGCTAGAAGATGCTTTCGGCCTGGAAGACGAGTCTATGCAATCGGTCAACATCGAGCTGGACGATACGGATTTAGAGGCGCTGTTTGGGGATATGACCTCGGGTTCGATTTCTGGGGACGAGCAGACTGTGGGGGCTCGGCAAGGAGTGGCTACTTCCCAAGAGGCGGCGGATTTGGCTGAGCTGTTCGGTTCTGTACCTACGGGTACTGAGTATGACGGGGAAGCTTCGGGGCAAGCCGATGAGCGTTGGCTGAATTCAGATGGGGGTTCAGAATTGCTGGGTGCGGATGTGGGATTTGATGAGGGCGACTTAGGGAGTTTGTTCTCGAACAATGCTGCGACTGTTGCCGACAAAGGCTTGGCAAATTCGGCAGCGGTTGAAATTGGAGCTTTGTCCGATCGTCCTGATGCGGAAATTTCAAGTGTCGAGTCTGATGAGGGTTTAGGTTTCGATTTCTTGGAGGATATGTTTGGAGAAGGCATGGGGCAGCAGGGCGATGCTGTCGCGGCGGGAGATGAGGGCGCGGCTGTTGATGTCGAGGAATTGTCTGCCCAACTTCCCGAGGGTTTGTTCGACGAGGTGGGTGCGGATTTGTTCGATCGACCCGAAACAGATACCGCTGGCTCGTCCGAGGGCGAGGATGATTTGTTTGATGCGCTGGAAACGGATTTTCTGAGTGCGGATTTAGAGGCGCTGCCTGCTGCATCTCTCGATCGTATGTTTGATGATGGCGATGCTGACTTGCTCTCAGCGATGGAAACCAAGGCCGCTCTCAACAGCGAAGAGTTGGAGGGTTTTGATGATTTGTTGGATTCGATCGATGCTGAGGTTCTGGTGACTTCGGAAATGACGGCGGGCTTTTGGGACGCTGACGAGGAGCCGGTCTCGGTCGATGCCTCGGAGTTGGAAGAGGGCTCGCTGGCAGACTTTTTTGCCGAGGCAGAATCAGGTGCTGAGGATGGCGAAGGCAATTTTGACGATTTAGAAGCACTGTTAATTGCAGGGGGTGCTGGGGCTGTAATAGCAGCTTCTGGAGTGACAAATCAGAGTCCGGTAAATACAGAAGTTTTCTCGGATCTCGAAGAACTCCTCAGCGAGAGCGCAACTATGCCGGAAATGCCTGCACCGACGACAACTGCCAGTAAAGCTCTGCGCGCTGTTGCCGATGAGAGCGACGACGAATTTGGCGATTTGGAAAAACTGCTCGAAGATCCAAAGGACGGCGGTCGCCAAGGGGAAGCCAATATCGGGCCGTCGGCGCTCAACAGAGGAAGGCGGAATGCCCGCGCGGGCGGGTTCGGCGACCAGACGATGCGGGTGCCGGTCAAGCAACTGGACAACCTCAGCAATTTGATGGGGGAACTGGTGGTGAACCGCAACAGCTTGGAGCAAGACCAAGAACGGATGCGGCAGTTTTTGGACAATTTGCTGCACCAGGTGACGCTGCTGAGCGATGTGAGCCAGCGGACTCAGGATTTCTACGAGCGGAGTCTTTTGGAGATTGCTTTGCTGGCAAACCGACAGGGACACCGATCGGCCTGGCGCTCTGAGGATTCGGCCCACACCCGGGAAAGTGCCTGGAGACCGGAGGAAATGGACAGGTTTACTCCTTTCCACAGTTTGGCTCAAGAGATTATTGAGCTGATCGTGCGGGTGCGGGAGTCGGCGGCGGACATTGAGTTTTTGGTGGATGAGGCCGATCAGGTGACTCGCCAACTGCGGCAAGTCACGACGCAACTGCAAGAAGGTTTGACTCGCGCCCGGATGAAGCCGTTTGCGGAGACGACGGACAGGCTGTTCCGGGCGGTGCGGGAAATTGCGATCAAGTGCGGGAAGCAGGCTCAGTTGCAGGTTGAGGGTAAGGATATTTTGATCGACAAGATGATTGTGGATCAGCTTTATGACCCGATGACTCACTTGGTCAACAATGCGATTACTCACGGGATCGAAGCGCCGGAGGTGCGTCTGGCGGCTGGGAAGCCTGCTGTCGGCAGGATTACCATTCGCGCTTTCCACCAAGGGAATCAAACGGTGGTTTCGGTTTCTGACGACGGGGCGGGAATTGACCCGCAAAAGGTGAAGGCGAAGGCGATTAAGCAGGGTATGCTGACGGCGGCTCAGGCTCAGAGGATGTCTCGCTCCGAAGTTTACGATTTGCTGTTTATGCCCGGTTTCAGCACTCAGGAACAGGCGACGGAGTACGCCGGCCGGGGGGTCGGTATGAATGTGGTGCAGACTTCGTTGCAGGAGATTCGGGGCACTGTGTCGATCGATTCGACGATCGGCAAAGGGACTGTGTTTACGATCCGTTTACCTCTGGTGTTGAGCATTTCTAAGGCTCTGACTTGCATTAGCGATCGCGCTCGCATTGCTTTCCCGATGGATGGGGTCGAGGATATGATCGATGTCCCTCGCGATCAGGTGACGACGGGGGCCGACGGTTTGCCTTGCATTGAGTGGCGGGGTTCGGTTTTGCCGTTCCGGCCGCTGCGGGATTTGCTGGGTTACAACCGCCATTTGGGTCGGGGCAGTGTTTACGGGTTTAATACTGACGATGACATGATTTCGGTGATCGTGCTGCGGTCTGCCGGCAATTTCTTGGCGGTGCAGGTGGATCAGGTTTCGACGGAACAGGAAATTGTGATCAAACCGTTGGAGGGGCCGGTGCCGAAGCCGATCGGGATTGCTGGAGCCACAGTGCTCGGGGACGGCCGGATCGTGGCGATTGCGGACGTTCTGGAGCTGATCGATTTGGCTACGGGAAGGCTGCGGAAGGACACTGGCGGTACGCTTTGGGATGAGGGCGATCGGATTGCTGCGGAGGCGGAAATCGAGAAGACTGAGCCGACTGTGCTGATTGTGGATGACTCGATTACGGTGCGATCGCTCTTGTCGATTACTTTCGAGAAGTCTGGCTATCGTGTGGAAGAAGCTCGCGACGGTAAGGAAGCTTGGGAAAAGATGAAATCTGGTCTGCCTTGCGATATCGTTTTCTGCGATATTGAAATGCCTAGAATGGACGGTTTGGAACTACTTTCTCGGATGCAAAAGGATGCCGTTTTGTGTGAATTGCCGATCGCGATGCTAACTTCTCGCGGTGCTGACAGGCACCGCCAAATGGCTTACAGTTTGGGCGCGAAAGGCTATTTTACTAAGCCTTATTTGGAGGAGCAATTGCTTGATGCTGCTTCTCGAATGTTGAAAGGTGAGGTTGTTGGTGCTCCGGTTGTTGTTTAATCTCATTCATCTGCGTTTATCTGTGTTTATCTGCCTATATCAGCGGTTGAAAAAAGAAGAATTTCTTAACCGCTGATGAAAATGGATTGACGCGGATTAACGCAGATTTAGATATTCATCTGCGTTATCTTAAACACGGAAACGGAGGACACGGCAATGCCGTGTCCCTACCTCAAAATAATCCATCAAACTCGATGAGAGATGTAACCATCGCCCGATTAATTGTAGGGAAACGGCACTGCCGTATCCTGATTTCGGGTAATATTAATTCCCATGCCACCGGATTTGATATTACAGCCCGCAGAAACTTTGGGTTTTGGTGATAGGCTGGGAAAGTGGGGTGTCACGGAGGGCGATCGAGGTTAATGTATGAAAGCTGAAGAACTTTTAGAAAAATACGCAGCAGGACAGCGCAACTTTCAAAAAGCAGACCTTAGAGAAGAAAACCTCAAAGGTGCGGACTTGAGTGGAATAGACCTATCGCATTCAAATCTCTCCGTGCGGACTTGAGTGAGGCAACTCTAACTCGGGCAAACTTTAATAGTGCCAATCTCATTAAAGCATCCCTGAAAAATGCTAATTTGAGCAGTTTAGTAGGCGCTTCTTCAGCAAATTTGAGTTGGGCAGACCTGAGTGGCGCAAATTTGAGTGGGGCCAACTTTAGTAGTGCTACTTTAAATTTTGCTGACTTACACCGGGCAAATCTGACAGGAGCAAACTTTAATAACGCTAAATTAGTTAGTACCAATTTAGACGAAGCAAATTTGAGTGGTACAACTTTAGATAGTGCTGACATACGTGTAGCTTCTTTGTATAAAGCGAACCTAAGTAACTGTAGTTTAGACTAAAAAATGAGCGCAGCTAAAAGTAGCCACCTTTGAATGTCAGGCAAGCTGTTGCTCAAAAACTCAAAAAGTAGA
>NZ_SRRZ01000092.1 GCF_013179805.1 Microcoleus asticus IPMA8
AAATGTCAATCAAATGCTTAAGCTTCGGTGCGCCTACCTTAACGGATCAATATCCGTTTGATGCTCAAAAGCGCAAAACCGGGATGCTCCCGGGCAAGGCGATCGCTGACTGATAGTTGGCTGGCTTTTTCTTTAAGCTCTTGCAAGGACATAAAAAAATACTCCAACAAAGGTTGGTATCTGAATTATAGTACATTGGAAGGCATGGGCGATCGAGATTGACATAAACCTTTTGAGCATCAGGATGGAGAACAACTTCATCAATCGGAGCGAAGAGTTCTCCAGGTTGTGTAATCAGTTTTAAGAGTTGCTTGATTTTGCTTAACTTGCTCTAGCTATCCAGAAATTTCCAAAAGTTCTTGAGTTGCAGCTTCGCTTTGAGCATTGGCTAAGTAAGCCACAAAATCAGCAAGCACTTGTAATCGTTCTGGTGATAGTTGCTTAAGTAAGTCATTAAGCTGGCGGTGTAACTCTGTCACAGATATCAAATCTGCTGAGGAGCGATCGTTCATTTGGGAATTATCCGTGCTTTTTCCCTCATTTTACCGCAGAGTATTTTTGTTTTTCAATCTCCACTGGCTATCGCGATTTAGCGAAGGTTTACGCATCAAAATCGACTGCTAGATTCTGTATTTCTTCTTCTCAATGTAATCATCAATATTATTCAGCAGATGAGTTATATATTTTACCAATTTATCTTTGTCATCAACTAACTTGCTCCAAACTATTTGACTCGAAGCATCACAAAACGAAACATTTCCATGTGCCAAATCACATCGAATCTTAACCACAAAATTCAGAATGTCATCTATTTCTCTACTCGCAACTCCTAAATTTCCAAAGAAGCCATACATATCTATGAGTTCTTTGATAGTTTTAGCATCCAAATTTCCCGATATGGGAATATTAGATGGATCTAACAAAACCATCTCATCATCCAAAACCGATTTAATTAATTCCTGAAGATTGTCAGCTACGTTATCCTTTTTGATATATGAGTCTCTGAAACTTTTACTTTTATCGTTCAGCAACCACAATCTCTTTATTTTCGGACTTAAATCTTTATAAGTTAATTGCTCGACTAAAATAACATCATGAATGGCAGTTATACCATTTCTGATAGAAGATTCGACAAGATTGTATAATAGCAGGTAACAATGAGACTGCAAGATTTTTTGAATCTCGCTATCAACAATATATTCACCTGATGGGAAGATGATTGATTTAGAAGATAATGCACCAATTTGTTCAATTTTATCTACTAATTCAAAATATTTCTGGATTTCTGCCACTCGCCTGTTAAAGTCTCTGATGAACTCTTTCATAGGCTGCGACTTAAAAGTTTATTCTTAGCATAGTCAATTCTTGGTTTCATATTCTCAGGCTTATGAGTTTGGTAGCAGACTATTAGAATTAGGAGTTATATCGAGATTACTGGTGTTGATGCGATAGAAAATATCATTCCTTACTTTTTCATCAGCTTTGTCTGAGAGAATTATCATTCTAAGCGAAGTATATTTAAACTTTCTTTGGCGTGAGGGTGCGAGATCATTAAAATAGGAACCATTTAGAGAATCTAATGTTTGGAGATTACTCAATTGCAACTGATTTGTCATGAAAGCTGCAAGAGTCCTCACCCTCTGAGAGCCATCCACAATTTCTAGTCTTCCAGTTTCATAGATTTCTACGACAATCATGGCAGGAATAGGAACACCAATAATAATGGATTCAATGAATCGAGATTGATGATTAATATCCCATCTCAAGTTTCTGTGAAATTCAGGGATATAAATCTCACCGATCCCTCCACCATCTTGTTCCAGGTATTTATCGACTATGAATTCGATGGTGTATTCTGTAGTATGGTAGTCAATCTTTTGCTTTATTTCGTCAATCTGCTCTTCGGCGATATTGATGATGTCTTGCCTAATTGCTTGAGACATAAGCACCTGCGTCTATATAACAAGGACATACAAAGATACTCCAACAAAGGTTGGTATCTATATTATAGTACATTGGAAGGCATGGGCGATCGCGGTTTTCATTCAGCCTTCTCATTAATTTAGCAGTTTAGCTGGCGCTGGAAGACTCAGAAGGGTTATCTTTTTCTTTCAATTTTTGGTCTATTTCACTAATGAAGCTTTCAACTTGAGAAATAACATTATCAACCATAATGCTATCAATACTACTCTCTACGCCGTCTTTAGTTTTTCCGTTCCTATGTACTAAATCATGCCTTATTGATACAGCTTTTTGAATTTCAGAGAATTTGGGAAACTCAATATTTAGTGTTGCTTCGTACATCTTACTTACTTTAGGTAAGTTGTGGTAAATGACTCCTGACATTGCCTCCTTCGCTATTTCTTCTGCTTTGCTAGCAGAATCAAGAAGTTCATTCATGCCCACTTTTTGCTCTCTAAAGTCTTTGAATGATGTAAAAAAAGATCTTAAATAATTTTCATTTGACAAGACCGTATTTATAAACGCATCAGATAGATAAGTTTCGAGGCACGCTATTACGCCAACATAAAGATGTCTTCTCAGAGTTTTATTTGCTTTGGCGTCTGGCACCCTGAGTTTATTCAATACTCGCAAACTTGCAATCTCATCCAAGAAAGTACGATGAAAATCAGTATTAGAGAGTATTGCTTCTAATTGATCTCTGTCTGTATAGTTCTCTTCTATCTCATCTGCCTGCCAAGACTTTTGCCAGGTTCCTGTTCGGCTGTTTAAACCGAGAAAACCCATGCTTTCTGTATAGAGATGCGGAACAATCTCATTTATTAAAAACTGTTCCCAACATTTCAGACGCTCATGAGTTGATAAACCTAAATCTAAATCTTGTCTAGAAAAAGTCTCAGATTTTTCTGACCATTCCTGGAATAGGTCATAGACTGGTTTCACAGGATAAAAGCAGGGCTGGATATCATTTTGGATCAAGCATTTCATGAACTCTTTTCCATACCGACCACCTGTCCCCGATATGTTAATGTTCATTCCATTTTCATGAATGAACCCTGTAACTTGACCGATCGTCCCTGGTTCACGAAATAAAGCTATTGCAGCATTAATATGGGTACGAGTGATATTATCAGGTCTGGCTTCTTCACCTGAGTATTCAAAACCTGCTTCAGGACAAACAACAATCACAGCAAGTAGTCGTTTCCTAAAACGAGTAATTGAATCTCTCATCATCTCGCCACCGTAGGGATTACCAGATTCACATACCGGAACTAAGTTAATCTGCATACTGTTATCTAATCAATGAACTTGAAGCTACATTATACTGGGATCTAATATCCATGCAACCGGAAGCGATCGAACTTGCGTTAAACTAAGTCAGGTAAATGACTTTCTATACAGATGACTATTTTTACTCTGCGATCGATCAAAAAAGACTTCGGCATCAAGGAACTCTTGACAGATGCCAGCTTCAGCCTCGATGAAGGCGATAAAGTCGGACTCATCGGCACAAACGGTTCCGGCAAATCAACCCTGCTGAAAATGATTGCCGGTATGGAGTCGATCGACTCTGGCGATCGCTGGGTCAATCCAGGGTCTACAATTGTCTATCTCCCGCAACAGCCGGATTTAGACGAAAATCACACTGTCTTAGAGCAAGTATTTGCCGACAGTGGCGAACAAATGGCTTTAGTGCGAGAATACGAGGAAATTTCCGATCAACTTTCCCACGGCAAAGGCGATACAGACAAGTTGATGGCGCGTCTGTCTGCGGTGTCTGAACGCATTGATCAGGTGGATGCGTGGGACTTGGAAACCAAGGCGAAATTGATTTTGACCAAGTTGGGGATTGAGGATTTTGATGCGAAAATTGCCGACTTGTCCGGCGGCTACCGCAAGCGAATTGCCTTAGCAACGGCTTTGTTGTCCGAGCCCGATGTGTTGCTGATGGATGAACCGACAAACCACTTGGATGCGCTGTCTGTGGAGTGGTTGCAGAACTATTTGAACGGCTATCGCGGTGCTTTGCTGCTGATTACCCACGATCGCTATTTTCTCGATCGCGTTACCAATCGCATCCTGGAGATCGATCGCGGCGACCTTTACAATTATGCTGGCAATTACGCTTATTACTTGGAGAAAAAAGCCTTAGCTGAAGAATCGGCCGCCAGCACAGTTCGCAAACACGCGGGTGTATTGCGGCGCGAATTGGAATGGCTCAAACGCGGGCCGAAGGCGCGGAGTACCAAGCAAAAAGCTCGGATCGATCGCATTAAAGATATGCGCGCCCAGGAGTTCAAAACAGCCAACGGCAAAGTCGAAATTGCGACAGCGGGCCGCCGGATTGGTAAGAAGGTGATTGAGTTACTGCATATCAGTAAAGCTTACGGCGATCGCACTTTAATTAAAGATTTTACCTACAATTTCACACCCGAAGACCGGATAGGAATTATTGGCTGCAACGGCGCGGGAAAATCGACGCTGATGGATATCATCACCGGACGCATTCAGCCGGATTCGGGTACAGTCGAAATTGGCACAACCATTCATATCGGTTATTTTGACCAGCATTCAGAGGATTTGACGCCGAACGAAGACCAGCGAGTTATTGAATACTTGAAAAGTGTGGCCGAGTTGGTGCAAACGGCGGACGGGGAAATTATTACTGCTTCTCAAATGTTGGAAAAGTTTCTGTTTCCACCGAACCAACAGTATTCACCAATTAGCAAACTTTCAGGCGGGGAGAAGCGCCGATTATTTCTGTTGAAAGTGCTGATGAGTGCGCCAAACGTGCTGATTTTGGACGAACCGACAAACGACCTGGACGTGCAGACTTTGGCGGTTTTGGAGGATTATCTCGAAGATTTTAACGGCTGCGTGATTGTGGTGTCCCACGATCGCTATTTTCTCGATCGCACGATCGACATGGTTTTCGCCTTAGAACCGGGCGGCAATTTGCGCTTGTATCCCGGCAATTATTCCGTGTATTTAGACTACAATAAAGCCGAAGAAGCCAAGGAAATTAAAGGGCAAAAAGAAAAAGAAAAAGTTACACGCACTGTTGAATCTAACAATTCAAAATCCACAAATTCCACTCAAAAGACTACCAAAGTTTCTTTCAATGAGAAGCGGGAATACGAACAATTAGAAACTCAAATTCCGAAGATGGAAGCTGAAAAAGAAGACATTGAGAAGATTTTGTCTCACAATGCTCCGAGCGGGTTTGCAGAGATGAAGAAGTTATCGGATCGTTTGGCTCAGTTGACGCAGGAGATCGATCGGGCGACTGAGCGCTGGTTGGAGTTAGCCGAACGGGTTGGTTAATTTAGGTTGTCCGAGTGTTGTGTTTAGCTCCTGCTAACAAAAAACCCGCTGTTTTTGCGAGAGCCTCAAGTAAAGCTGTGTGTCAAAAACTGTTAAAACCCGGAGGGTGGGATTGACAAAAGCAGTAGAATATGCAGTAAAAGTCAGGGTAAGCAAATAAGACTGGCAGCAGAAAACAGGGGCGAAAAGGCCCAAAACAGGTAAAACAAAAGTCGATCGGGCCAAGATAAGTTGGCCCAAGACTAAAAATATGGTGATGGGTGAGATACAATTGACCTGTTCTGAGCCAAGAACTGGTCAACATCACAAGTATCCTGTAGAAGTCTGAAGTTGAGAATCTCAGGGTTGTCGAGGAGCGGGAGCAAACAGAAAACTATGCCTCAAAAAGTAATCGCCAAACAGATGTCTTTGGAATCAGCGTCAGATCCGATCGCCGTGACGGCGACGGTGGAAACAGTGCCACCCGAAGCAGTGGCAGTAGAGTCCTACGCCGATCGGTTGATGGACGAACTGTTTGAAGGAGTCGATCGAGCATTCGACGGCAGTGGCGGACTGCCAGCCGAGCCGGTAGCGCCAGAATTCGTGGCGCTCAAGTCGATCTCGGTACCTCAAATAGTTTTGTCGCCGTTGGCGCCCCAGCCACAGCGAGCCGAAAAAGATGTAGAAGCGATCGCCCGCCAAGTCGCCCTAGAAACAGCCAAAAAACAGCAGCCCAAACAATCATTCGACAGAATCCTGCTCGGAGCAGCATTTGGATCGCTGCTGCTAGTCATGGGCTTGTGGCTGGCAAGCCGGTCGGGACTGGTGCGCTTGCCCGCAGCCCCCGCACCAGAGAGGCCGGTAGCAAGTGGCAAAACAGCACCAGACACCCCGTTTGTGGAATACGTGCAGCGCTCGCTAGAAGCGATCGAACAAAAAAAAGCACCCCAGCCCAACCCGCAACTTGCAGGAGTTCCCGGAGTTGCCACCCCAGGGACGCTGCCGAGCATTCAAATTTCCGGCGCGCCGCCGGCAACCGCAGGTCTTTCAACAGCAGTCAACCGCATCGCTGAGGCCCTAGAACAAGCCGGCGCGCAGCCGGGAGCACCTGCACCCCAAATCGTAGTCATCCCTCCCCCCGCTCAGGTGACTGTGGCTCCGGCTGCTCCGGTAGCTGCTGCTCCGGCTGCTCCGGCTGCTCCTCAAACCGCCGCAGTTTCCCCATCGCCGGCGGCTCCAGCCTCCGGTCGCGCGATCGCCGCTGCCGGCACTCGAAGTCCCCTCGCCGCTTCCCCTTCCCCCTCGGAGTCTCCCCAGCCGAAGATTTTGGCTCGCGAAACCGAACCGGCACCAGCGCCAGCAGCCCAGCAATCCGCGCCCGCGCCCGAGCAATCCGCACCGGCCGTCAGCAGCGCGCCGACTTCCGCGCACACGCTGGTAGGGATTTTGGAGTTGGGCGACCGATCGGCCGCTTTGTTTGAAGTGGACGGCGTAGCCCGCAGAATTTATGTCGGCGAAAGCATTGGCGCTAGCGGTTGGACGCTGGCAGAAATCAAAAATCAAGAAGCAGTTATCCGCAAGGGAGGAGATGTGCGATCGGTTTTTGTCGGGCAGAAATTTTAAATGATTTTGAGTTTTGAGTTTTGAGTTTTGAGTTAAAGAAGTTGAGTAATTCACAGCCAAAATTCAAAACGCAAAACTTTTGAATTGCCCGAAATAATTCATGCAAAATGCAAAACTCAAAACTCAAAGTTTTTTAAAAAAATGGGCTTATTTGACGATTTCAGCCGCTTTCTAGAAACCAGATTAGAAGAATTTTTGCGCAGCAATCCCCATCTGGAATTGCAGGCAATAGAAGAACAACTGAAGGAACAAGAAGAAGACACTCTGCGACTGATTCTCGATATCCAGAAACAAGAGAAAAAACTGCAATCAGAAATTCTCTCCGCCGCCCAAGAAATTCAGCGCTGGAACGATCGAATCAACAAAGCTAAAGCGGCTCAAAGGCTCGATTTAGCTCAAGCTGCCCAAGAGCGGCAAGCCGCTTTGCTGCGTCAGGGAAATCAGCGCTGGGGTCAAATGCAAGGCTGCAAAGAACGGATTGAAAAAGCCAAAGAACTGTACCGCCAAATTCAATTGCGTCGCAAAGAAGTCCGAGCAAAAGCAGCAGAAGCTGCAACTCGCACTACCACTAAAACAGAGCAGAATTGGGATACAAAGGGTTGGAATCAGAGTTCAAATTATAACAGTTTTAATGCGGCAGATCCTTTAGAAGAAAAGTTTCAACGCTGGGAAGCAGACGAAGAACTCGATCGCATGAAGCGCAATATAGGCCGATAGTTCCGAAAGCATCCGAATCCTTTAGGGACGAGTTTACCCACAACTCGAATTCCCAGTGCACATATTCGTAAACCCTCCAGACTCCCAGGTGTTGCGATCGCTGAGACTTAATATAAATACCATCCTAAAATTGTAGGGACAATTAATCAATCGTCCCTACAATATTCTTACCTAATTAATTAGCTCGATCGCACTACAAGAGAGCAAAATCAGTGGCAGTAATCGCGCTTGCAGGCACATTGTTGAGAGTTGCCAAAAGTTGACCGGAACCAGTAACTCGGATCAGAGTAGAACTATTTTCCGCAACAATGCTCAGTTGCGAGAAATTCAGACCACCCATTAAGCCGATCGAATCGAGACCGTATTGAAAGTCTACAATAGTCTCGCTGCCGAGGTCAATGCCCAACATAAATCGATCGTTCCCGGTACCTCCAATCAGAGTATCATTCCCTTGATCTCCAAACAAGAAATCGTCCCCAGCACTGCCAAGCAAACTATCCTCATCCTTACCGCCGTAAAGAGTATCGTTCCCCGTTTCCCCGTTAACGGTATCCTGACCTTCATTGCCAAACAGCAAATCGTTGCCCAAACCGCCGCATATTTGGTCTTGTCCGCCAGCAGAACCAATGGGAAGAGGACTACCAATATCCCCGTACACTGTATCTTCCCCCTCGCCACCGCAGATAGTATCGCTGCCTTCATCGCCAAATAGAAGATTGCTGCCCAATTGGCCGAAAACTAAGTCATCGCCCTTGCCGGCACGCACTGTATCATCACCGTCACCGCCTGCGATCGTATCTTGATTTTTCTCCCCGCTGAGGAAGTCATCGCCCGCCAAACCGAAGACCAAATCATTGCCAGTCAAATCCGGGTCGAACGGGTTAATAGTTCCCCCGTAGATAATATCGTTACCCTGGTCGCCAATTAAAGTATCGCTCTCTTGGTCGCCAAAAATAATGTCGTCATCTTTGCCGCCGTAAACAACATCCTCGTTCTTGCCTGCAAAGATTAAATCATCTCCAGCAACCCCATTTAGGTAATCATTACCCTCATTGCCAAACACCAAGTCGCGGTCTATATCTGGGCCAACCGGGAAAGCACTGTTAAGTCCGCCGTAAACATTATCATTGCCCCGCAACCCTGCCAACAAATCATCGCCGTCAAAACCATTTATTTCGTCACCGTTATTAGTGGCGAGAATAGTGTCGTTGCCGTTAGTACCGTTGCGGCTATTAGTGACAGAACTCGGGCCGCGAACACTGCCAATGCTGGGCAAAACAATTTGTTCACAAATGCACTCAGCATCTTGTCCTGCTTGCGGTGGCGGTTGCACTTGGGCGAAGGAATTGCCAAAGTTAATATTGCTAACATTAGTGCCGCTGACAGCAATAATATCAGCAGGATTGGCAGTAGTTTGCGTCCAACCCGGTTGATTAACTTCCCGAACTTGATAAGTTCCCGGTCCTAAATTAGCTAAACTGTAGCTACCCAAACTATCAGTTGAAGTGTTAACTTCTCCAGCATCTAAAGAGTCATTGCTGTTAGCGTCAAGGAAGATTTGCCAGTTCGGCAACAGCGGTTCTTGAGTGTCCAAAACCCCATTGTTATTGAGGTCATTAAACTTGCTGCCAGAGATGCTAATATTTTGGAAATTGCCGAAATTAACGTTCGATTGACTTTCGCCACTACCGAGATTAATCGGCGCGGGATTAGTAGTCGTTTGCGTCCAACCAGTCTGCTGCACTTCCCGCACGTTGTAAGTGCCAGGGTTGAGGTTGTTGAAGCTGTAATTGCCAGAACTGTCAGTGGTAACAGCAGTTTCGCCCGAATCTAAAGAGTTGTTGCCGTTAGCGTCGAGGAAAATTTGCCATCCCGAAAGACCGATTTCCTCCGACTCCTGAGTGCCGTTGCCGTTGCCGTCGTTGAATTTAAGACCGCTGATGCTGCCTTGTTGCACGGGAGTGGGAGTCGGAGTTGGAGGCGGTGTCGGAGTCGGAGTCGGAGGCGGTGTCGGAGTCGGAGGCGGAGTCGGAGTCGGAGTTGGAATAGGTATTGCTTGGTTGCCGAAATTCACTGTAGCAGGAGTAGTTTGACCGGCTGTCAGTGTGACGGCAACCGGGTTAGCCGTAGTTGTTTGGCTTCCAGCCGGTACAACTTCCCGGACGTTGTAAGTGCCTGCGGGCAAGTTGGGGAAAGTGAAACTGCCACTAGGATTAGTACCCGTGGTAACGGAAGTTTCACCTGTATCTAGAATGCCGTCGTTGTTGGTGTCGAGGAAAATCGTAACTCCGGGGACGCCAAGTTCTCCGGCAGCTTGAGTGCCGTTGCCGTCGGTGTCGTTAAATTTAATCCCGGTGATGCTGCCCAGCGGTACGGGTATTGCTTGGTTGCCAAAATTAACTGTAGCAGGAGTAGTTTGACCTGCTGCTAGCGTCACCGAAACCGGGTTGGGAGTTGTTGGCTGACTGTTTGCCGGCAAAACTTCCCGGACGTTGTAAGTAGCTGCGGGCAAGTTGGGGAAAGTGAAGCTGCCATTAGCATCGCTGGTTGTCGAAGTTTCTCCGGCACCGAGAATGCCGTCGTTGTTGGTGTCGAGGAAAATCGTAACTCCGGGGATGCCAAGTTCTCCGGCTGCTTGAGTACCGTTGCCGTCGGTGTCGTTAAATTTAATCCCGGTGATGCTGCCCAGTACGGCGGGTATTGCTTGGTTGCCAAAATTAACTGTAGCAGGAGTAGTTTGACCAGCAGCCAGCGTCACTGCAACCGGGTTAACCGTAGTTGTTTGGCTTCCAGCCGGTACAATTTCCCGGACGCTGTAAGTAGCTGCGGGCAAGTTGGGGAAAGTAAAGCTGCCGTCAGCGGCGGTAGTTGCGGAAGTTTCGCCGGCACCGAGGATGCCGTTACCGTCAGTGTCAAGGAAAACTGTAACTCCGGGGACGCCAAGTTCTCCGGCAGCTTGAGTACCGTTGCCGTCGGTGTCGTTAAATTTAATCCCGGTGATGCTGCCCAGTACGGTGGGTATTGCTTGGTTGCCAAAATTAACTGTAGCAGGAGTAGTTTGACCTCCTGCCAGAGTCACCGAAACCGGGTTGGGAGTTGTTGGCTGGCTGCTGGCCGGTACAACTTCCCGGACGCTGTAAGTACCTGCGGGCAAGTTGGGGAAAGTAAAGTCACCGTTGGCCCCGGTAGTTGCGGAAGTTTCGCCGGCACCGAGGATGCCGTCACCGTTTGTGTCGAGAAAAACAGTAATTCCGGGGACGCCAAGTTCTCCGGCAGTTTGAGTACCGTTGCCGTCAATGTCGTTAAATTTAATCCCGGTGATGGTACTCAGCGGTACGACAACGGGAACAGGCTGTGCGGAAAATTCCGAGGTGTTGCCGGCGGCGTCTGTTGCTGTCGCGGTGATTAATTGGCCTGCGGTGACTGCTGCTGGGAAAGTTTGATTGAAAGCAGCGTTGCCGGCGGCGTCAGTAGTTACCGGGACAGAAGCGATGAAGGTTTGACCTTGGGTGCCGGGGGGGGTGTTAGCAAAAAATTGCAGGGTGAAGTTGGTATTGGAGGTGCTGTTGTAAGTTCCCGCGACGGTGACGCTGCCAGCACTGGCGGTAGCGGTAGTGAGTACGGGAGTGTTTAGGAGGTTGTTTGCACCGGTGTCGGCGTCGCCCGCATCGTTGGCGGTGATGCCGTTGTTGCCGAGGTCGATGCCGATGCCGATGTTGGCGAAGATCGAGTTGTTTTGGATGCTGTTGCCGGTACCGGAGGCAACAGCTACGCCGATATTGCCGTTGTTGGCGATGATATTTCCTTCACCTGCTGCTGTACCGCCGATCGCATTATTAGTTGCCGCAGCGGTAATCTGTACTCCGATCGAGCTATTGCCTAAGGGGCTAGTACCGTTGGCTGCGACGCCGATGAAATTGCCCCGCAAAGTGTTGCCTGTTGCAGAGGCGCCTGTAATCTGCACGCCTAAACCTGCGCTGAGGCTGCTGTTGCCGGAAATGATATTGCCAGCGCCTGCGGCACTACCGCCGATCGTATTGCTGGGTGCATTGTCTACAACTACACCAATACTGTTTGCCAAGGCAGCAGTGCCGGCGGCGTTGGTGCCGATGTAGTTGCCGAGTACAGAGTTGAGAGTGGCATTGGCGTTGAGAATTTGCACGCCGAAACCGTCATTACCGGAAATGATGTTGCGATCGCCTGCTGCAGTCCCGCCGATCGTGTTGCTGGCAGCATCCTGTATGAGCACGCCAGTCAAGGTGTTGCCCAAGTCTGCGGTGCCGTTGACATCTGTGCCGATGAAGTTGCCCAGCACAGTGTTGCCTGTGGCAGCGTTGCTGGTAGCAGGGCTGTTTTGAATGAGTACACCGAAGGCATTATTGCCGGAAATGATGTTGCGCGCACCTGCGGTATTTCCGCCGATCGTGTTGTTGGGCGCATTCTGAATAGCCACGCCAAAACCGACGTTGCCCAAGTCTGCGGTACCGTTGATGTCGGTGCCGATGAAGTTGCCCAGCACAGTGTTGCCTGTGGCTGTGGCACCATCGATAAACACGCCAGCGCTGCCATTGCCAGAAATCAAGTTGCGATCGGCTACTGTGGTTCCGCCAACGATATTGTTAGAGCCGCCCGATATTTGCACGCCCGTCAAGGTATTGGGCAACGCAGCAGTACCAGCAGCGTTGGTGCCGATGATGTTCCCCAGCACTCGGTTGCCTGTGGCACCTGCGGCATTGATTAACACGCCGAAAGCATCGTTGCCGGAAATGATATTCCGATCGCCCGCAGCAGTCCCGCCGATCGTGTTGCCCGGTGCATTGTCAACTACTACGCCACTGCCACCGTTGCCCAAGTCTGCGGTACCGTTGGAATCGGTGCCGATGTAGTTGCCGAGTACAGAGTTGCCTGTGGCGGTATTACCTAAAATGAAGATTCCAGAACCCTGAAAGCGATTGATTGCCAGTCCCCGAATGGTGCTGCCACTGCCGGTAATGAGTATGCCGTTGGTGGTAGCCCCCGCATTGGTTCCATCGAGTTGGATCAGCGGGGTGCCGGCGAATCCTGGCTGAGAGGTGCCGTCGATGCTTACGGCCTCGGTAATTATTGGCAAAGAAGTGAGGAGCGCGATCGTCTGAACGCCTGCTGCGGGAATGTTGAAGTTAATAATATCCGCCCCAGCAAGGGCATTGGCTTGAGTAATTGCATCTCGCAGCGAACCAGCCCCAGCGTCAGCGGTATTAGTCACAGTAAAAGTAGCCAATGTGTGTCCATAGGCTGCCATTACTTCTGGCTCGATCGCCAATCCTGTTCTAATCGCTCCAGTAGCGTATTCAAGTACCCAGTTTCCGCCTTTTTGGGCACTCCCGGTAATATCTGCAGAAGCAGCAATATTAGCTTTTGTTAACTTGCTCAGCTTTTGTACAAACGCTTCTCCTTTTTTACCTGCTGCTACGTTACATCCGTATAGCAGAATTTCAAATCGATTTTGAATTGAGTTGACAGATGACGAAAACCACCGTTTAAAACTGTCGCGATATGTTTCTAAATTGTCGGAATTCAGGCTAGTTTGCCCTAGCTGCAAACTTCCCGATTCCCCGTGAGAAATAATGTGAACGCTTTCTATACCTTTGCGGCTCTGCAATGCTTCGGCAATTTGTTCGATGCCGTCACGCGCCCGATCGACTAAAATTACCTCTGTACCCGTTTTAACTCCTGCGGCCAGACTTTGCCAATCTTCAACTGCTGAATCTACGAAGACTATTTGTAGGTTTTTCATAATTACTGTTCCCCCATGCACCTAATTAGGTTTTCAATTTGTTGTTTCCGTGCGATGATAGCCCCTATTTCAATCCACCACAAATACGGCTACCACAAAACCCGCCTTCAACTCAGTAAAAGTTGCACAGACAAAGCTTTACAATCATCTATTTCTGTGATTTTTTTCAATGTGTTGGAGCTGGAAAGTTGCTCGATCGCACTTTTTCATTCTCAACTTAAAAAAACCAGACCGCTGGTACAACTAGCTTGTTCCCGATTCCAGAAATGATTCAAAAAACATCAACATAATTTACACAACTTAATGTTATGTTTTTTACTAAGTACACTTTTGTGAATAAGAATCCCACTTTACGCAAATTCCAAACCGAAAGAGTGGTAAGTATCCTGCAATTCTTCTATCTCAAATCTCAAACCGCAGGAATGGGATTTTGGCAAATCCAGCGTGTCCCTCATAACATAGAGGAATAGCCGCTAACATGGCATCATAGAAACTTGTCCCTCACATAATTGAAATCGATGACCGCTCAAAACTCCCCCGTTTCCCCCGTCACTTGGAAAGAAGACCGAGTTGTGCTAATTGACCAAAACCGACTCCCCCAAGAATACGGTGTAGTTGAAATTAGCCGCTGCGAAGATATGGCTGAGGCGATTAAAACTATGATAGTCCGAGGTGCTCCGGCGATTGGGGTAGCCGCAGCTTACGGGATGTATTTGGGTGCGAGGGAAATCGAAACGGGCGATCGCACCGAATTTCTCGCTAAACTAGAAGAAGTTGGGGACTTATTGCGATCGACTCGTCCCACTGCGGTTAATTTGTTTTGGGCAATATCGCGAATGCTCAAAACAGCCGAGAAAACTAGCGGTTCCGTCGAACAAGTGCAAAAAACTTTGTTAGAAATGGCCAAAACTATTCAAGCAGAAGACTTGCAAACTTGTAAAGATATCGGCGACAAAGGTTTAGAAGTTCTGCCAGCTACACCCGAAAAATTGAACTTACTAACTCACTGCAATGCAGGTGCATTAGCAACAGCCGGCTACGGTACTGCTTTAGGTGTATTTCGTTCTGCTTGGCGAGAAGGAAGACTCGGAAGAGTTTTTGCAGACGAAACTCGGCCGCGTCTCCAAGGTGCCAAACTGACCACTTGGGAATGCGTGCAAGAAGGAATTCCCGTGACATTAATCGCCGACAATATGGCCGCTCACTGCATGAAACTCGGCATGATTCATGCAGTAGTTGTCGGTGCAGATAGAATCGCTGCTAATGGCGACGCTGCCAATAAAATTGGCACTTACAGTTTAGCAATTGTTGCCAAAGCTCACAACGTCCCGTTTTTTGTCGCTGCGCCTCTATCTACAATTGATTTTGAACTTTCCGACGGCAGCAAAATCCCTATTGAACAACGCGATCCAGTTGAAATGTATCAAGTTGGAACTACGCGAATTTGTCCTGTGGGAGTAGAATTTTACAATCCCGCTTTTGACGTAACTCCGGCGGAATTAATATCGGGAATAATCACAGAACACGGCACCGTTGCTCCTGGGGCATTGAAACAGTTTCAGGCAAAACAATTAGTTTAATTATATGTTTCTCAACTGCTCATTCCACCTGGTATCTGTGAAAATCAGCAGGATTTATAGCAGCAACTGGCAGATCAAAGTTGCGATCGCAGCTCTAACTCTGCCAGTTGTTTTTAGTCCTGTCTCGGAAGCTCAAGTTTCACCAACGCTTAAAGCTAAGGAATCAGAAGCCAAAAAATTTGTGGGTTCGATGAATAAAGCTCAGCAAGTTTACTATGCTGAAAAAGCAGGTTTTACAAGTTCTGTTTCCAATCTATTGGTTTATATGGGTCTCCAAGTTAAACCTAACTCAGCCAATTACAGCTACTCGATTGGCATGGTGAAAAAAGGTGCTGTATTTAACTACGGAGTATCGAAGCAAGCTAATCTCAAAAGTTTTGTGGGGGGAGTCTTTTTGGTGGGAAACAAGACCCAAACAATCTTGTGTGTAAATGCTGCTCCTGGCAAGACTAAACCACCTAATCCAACTAATACCAAAGGGGTTTTAGAATGCGCTGTTGGTACAGCAAAACTTGCTCAATAAATTATGTCTAATTTACTGTGTAATTTAGCAAATAACTGGATAGTAAATGCAGATTTAGGTAAGCAATTACTGGAACAAAAAGCTACTCTGCTCGATGCTCGCGTACCTATTTTAAAATGGTTTTGCCGTCTCCCGCCAGCTATTCCCGTAACTTGGCAGGAATTTTCGCGATCGGACTTTCCCCACAAGGGAAAAATTATCGAAAATAACACAGTGTTAACTCAAAAACTGCAAGCAATTGGTATTTGTCAAGACAAACCTGTCATAGTCGTTGCCGATTCCGTGAAAGGGTGGGGCGAAGACGGGCGAATTGTTTGGATGTTGCGGACTTTGGGACACGAAAAAGCAGTTTTTGTCGATGGAGGATATAGGGCTTTAATCAAAGCGGGAATTAATCGAATAAAAGCTGCAAACAATCCACCGAAAACAGGAGATTTTGTAATATCTCGGCGCTCGACTTGGGAAATTCAGCGGGATGAATTGAAAGCTATTTTAGGCAATGATAATTTAGCAGTTATTGACGCCAGAGAGCGGCGAGAATATGCAGGTAAAACGCCTTACGGAGAACAGCGGGGCGGCCACATTCGTGGTGCGGTTCACCTCTACTACAAACAGTTGATGGACAAACAAGGACAACTGCTGAGTCGTGGCGAGATTGTTGCTATTTTGCAGCAAAAAGGAGTTTCGCAGTCAACTCAAATTGTGAGTTATTGTAGTGGGGGAATTCGCTCTGCATGGTTGACTTGTGCCTTGACAGATGTGGGATTTTGTGCTAAGAATTATGCAGGTTCAATGTGGGAATGGTCGGCGTCGCCTGCAGATAGCTATCCCCTTTCAATCAGTCTTTCAGGGGCGGGCTAGAAGCCCACCCCACAAGAAAATTTAATGTTTGTGGAACAGGCCGGAAAGCCTGTTCTTGAGAATGGCATCTGAACTCAGATTCAACCTATTAACTACAAACGATCGAGGTTGAGAATTTCAACCGACTTGTTCGATATACTGAGCGAGATCGTCGCGCAGGCGGCTGAGTTCGGCTTCGGTGGTCACGCGCACGCGATCGTCCCTAACCGTAATCAGCACTTTCGCAGCAAAAGGAGTTGGCCAGATATTCGGGTTGCAGAAAACCTCCACAAAGACATCTCCTGCATAGCGATATTCCATGGGTTTTTGGGGAGAAGCTTTAGCGCCAGCGGTTTTGGCTGCTACAGCTTTCAAGCTTTCCATCAAAGCTGCAATTTCGTTTTGCAAATCCCGCGCGGCTTGCGGGGAAAAGCTAAAGGAGACAGAACCTTCGACTAAATTCAGTGTCAGCGGAGAAAGAGACATGGGCAATGCAATTTAACATACAATTGTTAATGATAAAATATACAATAACCTAAAAGAAGTACCTGCCAGCTAAATTGGGCTGCGAAACTGCTATTAATTAAAATTTATCTCAAGAAGCTAGCCTAAATTAATGAAGATAAATCTAGTCGCAAGCTAGATTACGCAATACTTTTAACCTGTTATGACTTGATAAGCTTTAAACTAGAAACCAGAAAACTTGACGGCCGATCGAGGAGATTTTATGGTTGCCGATAACCGTTCCGAAGTCCGCAAGGTTTTAATAATTACCTTATTGCTAAACTTGCTGGTGATGGCAATTAAAGCAGGGGTGGGATTGCTGACTGGTTCCCTAAGTTTGCTGGCAGATGCTTTGCACAGTGTCACGGACAGCGCTAATAATATTTTAGGATTGGTAACTAATCATTATGCCAACCCGCAGCCCGATCGCGATCATCCCTACGGGCACCAAAAATTTGATGCTCTCGGAGCTCTGGGAATTGCTGCTTTCCTGGGAATTGCCTGTTTTGAAATTCTCAGCGGTGCTGTCGAAAGGCTGATTAACGGGGGTAAAGTTGTCAAAATATACCCAAATGAATTGTGGATTTTGCTGATTGTACTGGGGATTAATATTTTTGTCACTTTTTACGAGCGCAGAGTTGGCAAACGTCTTGGTAGTGCGATTTTAGTGGCTGACGCTCAGCACACCATGAGCGATGTTTGGGTGACAATTATGGTCATCGGCGGGTTGATTGGTGTTTGGCAAGGGCAGGTTTGGAATATACCTCAACTGCAATTCCTGGATGTGTTTTTGTCTTTTCCTGTGGCTGTTTTGGTATTTAGCAGCGGTTGGAAGGTTTTAAGGGAAAATCTGCCTTGGTTGGTGGATGAAATGGCGATCGCACCGGAAGTTATTCACGCGATCGCGATCGATGTACCGGGGGTTGTCAACTGTCACTCGATCGCCTCCCGTGGCGTTGTAGGGCGTCAAGTATTTATTGAGATGCACATGATTGTGGATGCTGTCGATGTAGAAACAGCTCACCGGATTACAGAAGAAGTAGAAGCCCGTTTGGAAGAACGTTTCAGCCCTGTACGCATCTTAATTCACGTTGAGCCGCCAGCTTACGAGTCCGACCAAATTAGCTACGATTCTGAAGAAAAGGAAGAAGGAAAGAGGAAGCACGAAGGAGGAAAAATGTAGGCTGTATCTCCAGCAAACAGCAGGTTGAGGGATGAAGGATGAAGGCGGTTTTTGCGATCGCAATTCCTCCAATTTTTTAAATGCTATCAAGGGAATTAGAGCGATCGCACTTAATTTAGTTGCTGTTTTCCACAGGAAAAGGGGGGTTTTCCACAGAAATCGGCAAGTTTTCCACAATAGCTTTGATAATTATCGAGCAAAAGACTATTGGTACAAGTTCCGAGTTTTTTTGATTTCTACGGCCATTTTCTGTCGCAAGTCCCAAGGTAGCAGAATTTCGACTTCTGAACCTAAAGCGCGCAACCACCTCAGCGGGTAGTAGTCTGTCTCTCGGTAAGTGACTTGGTAGTAAGCATCGTCGGTTGGGCGAGACTGGAGGATTTGTAAAAGTGCCGATCGATGTTCTGGGTTGGGAGTATATTGTTTGATTAATGTGGCGGCGCGATCGTACTCTATGGCGGTACAGGTATGGTGAATGCTGATTCCCTGCATATAACTTTGATGAAAAGTGCGATCGAACCGCAATACCATCAGCGCAGTTTCTTTATAAAAATCGCAGCCCCAAGCTTCCTTTAACATATCGTTAACTGTTTTGGGAGTTGGCAGGTTATTTTCTTGATATTTTTCCTTGAGTAATTGGGGAACCCGAGAATCTTGCCAATCCAATGATTCTAGACGTTTTGAAATAATGCGATCGAGCCGATATTTGTACCAATTAATTTCACCTCTGGGGGTGCTGCCGTAGGCACACAAATATTTAGCTCGATCCATAAAGTAAATACAAACAGGATAAACAACGCACTCTTTAATCTGATCTAGATGAGCGCTGCGATAAGTTAATAGCAAAGGAGCGATATTTTGAGAATCCCACATTTCCTGCAATTCGCTCTGAAATTGATCGACAGCATCTTGCATGGGACTAGATTCGGGTACGAGATAATCAACATACAAAAAGACGCGGTGATTATCTTCATCAACTACCTCTTCGGAAAATTGGTCGGCTAATAAAGGCAAACTTGGGTCGAGAAAACTAAACATCCCCAAAGTAGCAGCGAGATAAGCCTGTGTTTTTGGAGTCAAATTGTTGTCTGTATTGGGGTTTTCTGTTTGACTGGAAATTGGCGGTATTGTGTCAACTCGGCGGTAGTTTTTACTTCTACCCGTCACGCTAGTTAACCGTTGCAGCAAATGCCGACTTACCAATAAATCGAAGTCATTTTGCAGCGATTTTCGCACCTGAGCGAATAACTTTTCTGCTAAGAGCTTGTCTAAATCAGCATCGGCAATAGCTATTTGTTTTCGCAAAGAATGCCGCCACTGGTTTACAGATATATTCCATTTTGTCAACCACTGTTGCGTTGTTTTGTTGCAAGCACAATTCGGGTCTGAATAGTTAAGAATATCTTCCTGCTTTTCATCTTTGTAATTTTTGCCAAAGAAAGCTTCGCGCCAATCAGCATAGGTAAAGGGGCTGCTAAGGGCAATATATCCCTCGTCGCTGTACAGCCAACTTACCAAAACCCATAACCTGATGGCGCGGGTGAGATTTTGCATTTGGTCGAGACTTCCGTTGGCGAAATCCTCTAGCAGTCTGGGGTGTGGCGGATTGCAAAATGTTGGGTTCATGGTTGGTTGAGGGATTTAAATTGTGTTTTATAGCGTAAGGGCGATCGGAAGGGGGTGTTTCCGATAGTATGCAATAATCCGGGAGATCGAGTGGGAATAGCTGATGACTACTTACAAGATTGAACTTCAGGGTGAAGTGTTAAAAATTGGATTTGGAAAAGCTGCTCAAAACGACCAAATTGTGCGAGATGCGGCGGCTCGTTTGGCAGAAATGAGCAATTCTGGGGAATTGTCGGGAGGGCGGCTAATTAAAATTAATGGGCCGGCATCTGTACCTGTAGCTTGTGTTTTGGTTCACAAAGTTTCTCATCTTTACGGTGCAGTTGGAGTTTTCGATCCCAAATTGGGAAAATATGTAATTGCTATTACTCACAATACTGAGTATAATTTGGGTGACTTAGTTGATTGATAGTTTGCTAGGTAATTGAGGAAATTTTAGATATGACATCACAAGAAGTTGCTCTCCAAGTTATCCAGCAAGCTATCTGCGCTTTAGCAGATTGGGCTGAGGCTATGTTACCCGATGGATGTCTGTTTTTTAATGAACATCCAGCCGTGACTAAAGCGAAAGAATTATTGTTATGGGAAAAGCTAAAAATAAGTTACTTGGCGTTGCTATTTGATGATGTCAAGTTTCCAGATAGCAAACACAGAGATTTTAAATCCCACTATTATCCGGCAGTGGCGATCGACGCTAGTGATAATTCTTACCCGTCGATTCCTTATCCATTGACCAACCCTCCAGATTTAGAAAAATATAAAGAAAATGTCAAAAGAGAGTTAGAAAATCTTCGGGAACAAGACTGGCAAAACTTATCACTCCTAACTCTGATTTTAGAGAAGTACGCTTCTTGTCTCAGTTTTGGCGAGCGGAATATTGCTTTGATAGATATGGTGCGATCGACTGCTGCGGTAGCATCTGCTTTGGTTGACAATCCTGATGCAACTGATCTCGGTTTAATTGCCGGGGATTTATCGGGAATCCAAAAGTTTATTTACACCATTGCTTCTGACGGTGCGCTGAAATCTCTCCGCGCTCGGAGTTTTTATCTGGAATTAGTCACAGAAGAAATTGTTCAGCAGCTTCTGGAAGAGTTAAAGTTACCTCGTACTAATGTCATTTATGCGGGTGGTGGCAATTTATATTTGCTAGCCTCTGCGACTCAAGACACAAAACTTGTTTTAAACAAAGTCCAGAAAGAATTCAACAAATGGTTGCTAGGAAACTTTCAGGGCAAAGTCTTTTTGGCTCTCGACTACACTACATTTCCCGTTATAGATGTCAATCAAAAAAACTTTGCTAATCACTGGTCAACAGTTACGAAAAAACTTACTCCCCAGAAATCTCGGAAGTTTGCTGATGAGATAAACTATTTGATCCGTCGGCGTCGTAGCTATGACAAGTGCCAAGTTTGTCATCGAGATGATGTGAAGAAGTTAGAAAAGTTAAATACCGAGCGACCTGATTCGGTACAGGCTTGTTCAACTTGTCGCCGGATGTTTCGCTTGGGTGGTAAACTATTTAAAGTTGAGGCTATTGTGCGACAAGAAAAAAAGCACCCACCTCAGCAAAAAGTCTCAAGTGCTTTTAGGATTTCATTTCCTAAAGCTTACTATTATCTTCTACCTGAGCGGGGACAGATCAATGAAGTTAAGGGGGAGAAAAATGTTTTTTTTATCAACAATTGGAATATTCAAGAATATCGAGATGCTGAAACTCAAAATATAGTTGCGTTACTTTTAGGAAATTATGGTCAGCTCAGCCAAGAAGAATCGGGTTTCATCCGAGCCGGTGAAATGGCAGAGAAAGCTAAGGGGATTTCTAGAGTTGGCTATTTGCGGATGGATGTAGATAGACTGGGGAGAATTTTTGCTGAGGGTTTGGCTGAAAATCAAACGTTGCCCAGATTGGCTGGACTTTCTCGCCAAATGAGTTACTTCTTTAAAGTCTATCTCAACAGTTTGGCAGAAAACCGTCTAGCTAATCTCCCCGATAGGGTTCTTGTTTTAAACAAAGAAGTACGACAGAATTTATTGTTTATTTATGCAGGAGGTGATGATTTATTTGTCAGCGGTGCATGGAATGAAATAGTTGATTTTGCTTTTGATGTCTATCAAAGTTTTCGCGCTTATACAGGGAATAACCCAGATATTACCTTGTCGGGTGGCATTAGTATCGAAAAAGAAAAATTTCCACTATATCAAGCTGCAAAGTTAGCAGAAAAAGCGGAGGATGCTGCTAAAGATAATGGTCGCGATAGTTTCGGGTTGTTTGATGACAAAGTGTTCAAATGGAGCGAGTGGTTGGGAGCAAGAGATATTAAACTAGCAGATATAGAAGAGATTGACTCTAAAACTCAAGAACATTTGGGAACAGAGGGAACGCTGAGTTTATTTGGTATCTTGCCTTTTGTCGAAAAGTTCCTAGCTCAATTAGAGGAAAGCTACTCTCGCAGTTTTGTACGGAATCTTTTACTCACATCTCAAATGCAAGAGCAAATGATTGAGGAGATACAAACTAAAAGGAGAAAAGTTGATTATGAAAATGAGGAGAAAGATATTCAATATTATTTGCACCTACCTCAAATAGCTTACACCATAGCGCGATTGCCTGAAGACGTTCGGAAAAGTGATGAATTTAAACCTGTACGAAAATCTCTGATGAGTCCGTACAATGCACCTTATTTCGGGGCGATCGCAACTTGGATTGAACTACTAAACCGCGCTAAAAACGATGACAAACTCACCTAATAGACCCATCGCCAGACAGGAACAGAGATCGCTTCAGGGGCAACAAACTCATTTGACTGCTGACCAACAAATGATCCAAACTATCCGCAGTTTAAAGGATGGCCAGTTGCGAAATTACGAAATTCGCCAATTGGTTAAGGAGGCAGAGTTATTAGGTACATATCTCAAGGAGCAAGGATTAAAAACTAACCAAATTCGCAAGTTTTTGGATGCTGTTAAACGTCTGAAAGTCAAAATTGCTCAAGATAAAGAAGAGAGTTTTTCTGTCATTGAGGATGAGCTGTTTTTACTAAAGCCAAAGTTAGCTTATGCTGCAATTCGGCAACAAGATCGTGGCAGCAATCCTGTTAAGCCACTGAGCGACGTGATTTCAGAAGCGATCGACAAAGTTAAAGATTCACCAGATTTCTATCGCCTGGTTCAATTAATTGAATCTATCATTGCTTACCATAAAGCGGCCGGAGGAAAAGATAATTAATCATGCTACAACACAAACAACTACTCGGTAAATTTCGCCTGGAAAGCACCTTGCTATTAGAGACAGGAATGCACATTGGTGGTGGTGGAGAAAAACTCGACATCGGCGGTCTAGATAAAGCCGTTGTCCGTGACCCTATTACCCAGTTTCCATACCTTCCCGGTTCTTCAATTAAAGGCAAATTGCGCTCTATTTTGGAGCGGTTTCACAATAAACCTTTGAATCGAGGTGGAGGGAGCAATACTTATCGTTATGAAAGCGACGATCTGGTGGATGGATACAGTGAAATTAACCAACAGCCGATTTGTTATCAAGGTGCGCTGACTTGTCCTATTAGTCGGTTGTTTGGCTCTACTGGCGGCTCTAATTTTTGGGTTGAAACTTCACGGGCACAAGCCGAAGGTTTGGAGCGAGTAGAAAGCAACGGTAGTTTTGTTACTCGCCCTATAAATGGTGTGGTACACAGCCTGGTGAAAAAAGGTCGCAATTCTCCGGCACGGTTAATTGTACGCGATTGTCATCTCATCGATGCATCTGCCGAGCAACTTAAGCGAGTAGACACCGGACTTTACATGACTGAGTGGAAATTTGAGAACGGTATCGATCGCGTAACTGCTGCTGCCAATCCCCGCCAAGTCGAACGAGTTCCCAGAGGTGCAAAATTCAAGTTTGAGTTAGTTTATACTGTCGAAGCTGATGGCGATCGCGCCGATAATGTCACTCAAGCTATAGAGGATTTGCAGAATATCGCGATCGGGCTTTCCCTCCTCGAAGATGATGCTTTGGGGGGACACGGATCGCGGGGTTACGGCCAAGTCCGGTTTGAAAAATTCAAGTGTTTCTGGCGCGACTTGGAGCAATATCGGCGGATAACAGAAGATGGTGTTGACTTTCGATCTCCTATCCTGGAACCAGATGATACATCAGCACTTCTCAAAAACTTTGGCACGTTGAGTGACAGGATTCAACAAAAGAATTTGCCAGGAGAAACAAAATGAGCGTCTGGAAACTTGTGCGACTGCAATTTTTGGGGACTGCACACTTCGGAGAATTAGGTATTGGGATTGAGGAAACTAGCGAACGGGTGCGATCGGATACGCTATTTAGTGCGTTGATTGCGGTGTATGCTCGAATGTTTGGATCTCAGGCAGTTTCCGAATTGTTGCAACAGTTTTGCGAGCGGGAAAACCAGCCACCATTTTGCATCAGTTCTACTTTTATCTATCAGCAAATAGAAGATAAAATTACCTACTATTTGCCGAGACCGCTCCGATTTCCGTGGAATTACCCAGATGAAGATTTGAATTTTTTTAAGACTTACAAGAAGAAACTCAATTACTTGCCTTTGGAAATTTGGCAGCGGTGGTATCAGGGCGAAGGGTTTGCAGATAGCGACGAACTCATTACTTATACTAATGATGGCAAAAGTCAGGGAAACTTAAATCAAGCGAGAGCATTTGCTTACGGAACCTGTTACAAAAAGAGACCGCTGCCCAAAGTCGCGATAGACAGAGTAACTAGAGCAACTAACTTTTATCACACAGGCATCGTACAATTTCAACAAGGTAGCCAAAGCCATTCAGGCTTATATTTTATCATCCACTTTCCCTCCGTCAATAAAACCTTGGAACATCAGCTACAAGCTGTCTTGAAGTGGCTGGGAGATGAAGGTTTAGGTGGCGAACGTTCTAGCGGAAGCGGACAGTTTAAAGCTAAGTGGGATTCTTTATCTCCGACTTGGCAACAAGTAGTAGATTTTAAGGACAACAGTTACTACACTCTTATGAGTTTGTTTTGGACAAATGACGAACAAAAACTGAACGAGGCGATCGCAGATGAAAAGGCAAGTTATGAAATTATAGAAAGAGGCGGTTGGGTATCCTCTTCTCCTTCTGGGTATCAGTTACGTCGCAAGTCAATTAGAATGTTTGCTGAAGGTTCGGTTTTTTCCTCGGAACCGCTCGGCAAACTAGCTGATGTAACCCCGTTAGGATTTACGAATCATCCAATTTATCGCAGCGGCATTAGTTTGAGTCTTCCTATCAAAGTCAAGAGTGAATAAATATTATGACTGCGACTTCTCACCTTGCCATCAAAAAACCTGAAGCTTCCGAATCAAAGCGGATTCAGCTAACAAGTCCTATTTTACATATCGGCTCAGAAGTCTCGCGCTTGAATCCTTTTGAATATGTCCAGACATCTAAAAGGGTTTATCTCCCAGATCGGGAAGCTTTAGCAAAAGTGCTGTATCAAGGGGGTCGATTGGACGATTATATTCGTACTATTGAAGAGCGCAAAAATATTACTAAATTGCTTGAAGATGTCTTGGGCGATCAATGGTGGAATGCTAAAGGTGAAGATGGCGATCGCATTTTTCCTGAAATTGCCGTCAGTCATAAATGGACTGAAAATCCGGTGACTGATTTGCGTCCGATGATTCGCAACGGCATGGGACAATTGTATGTTCCCGGTTCGTCGATTAAAGGGGCAATTAGAACTGCGATCGCCTACCACCTCCTCAAACATGAAAACAAATATCAACTACCAAAATCTGCCAGCCTTAGTGTCATAGAAATCCAATTACGAGAAAAACTTGGTAGAGGGGAAGTCGCAAATAAACACAAACAAAAATTTTTAGATGATGAACTATTCATGGATAGTTTATTCACTAATTTTGAACTCTCATATCAAGGGCGATTGGTCAAAAGCAAAATTGGGCCTAACACGGACTTCATGCGAGCCATTAAAGTCACCGATTCTCAGCCTTTGCTAGAATTCAAAAAAGTCACTAAGCAAGGAAAAAATGTATTTTTTAACTTACCTATAGTTGCTGAAGTCATTGTCTCCAGCCGCTTTCCAGATTATAAAGCCAAATATCGCGCTTCCATTTATGCGGAAATGGTTCGCAACGTGCAGACTGAATTCACCCTGAGTTTGGATACAGAAATGCTGCAATGGTTCACTCATAGCGAAGGGATGAAAATACCGTTTAAAAATCTGGATGAATTGCTGAAAATTTGTCGAGATTTCGCTCAAGAGCAATGGGATGCTGAACACGATTATTGGGAGGATATCAAAAATAATCTCTCTCAAGGTAAAGACTTAAATTTTAGCTATATTCAGGAACTATACGAACCGACTGAGTGCCCTTATAGCTTAAGGGTTGGTTGGGCAAGCGGAATGTTGGGAACAACAATTGCTCTGTGTTTAGACGATCGCCTGACAGCAGAAATTCGCGATACTTGCGGAATCAAAGCACCGGGTTTTGAAGCACCAAAATCGCGGCGGACTGTTGTAGCTGCTAATGGCGAGATCAAATATGTACCTGGATGGGTAAAGTTTAAGTCATGCTAATTCTTTCTACCTGGACATTAATCAACTATCAAAAATAAAATTTCATTTAGGAGAGCTAAAATGCCGAAATTCATCAAAAGCATTCAAGCGATTGGAATTCATGGAAGGTTTGATATCCAACAAAGCTTTGACCCAGGAGTTAATATATTGTATGGAAAAAATGGAGCCGGAAAAACCACTCTCCTCCATATTATTGCCAATGCTGTTAATGGAGATTATCCGCGCTTTCTGTACCTAGATTTTGTTCGTATAGGAATCCATATGGATGATGGCACTACTGTCGAGATTGAAACGAAAGAACCAAATGAGGAGGACTCAGATATAGAAATAACTGTCAAAGAAAATGGTGAAAGACGAGGTAAAAAATTCCGCCGATCACAAGGAGAAGATATTATTGAAACTTATACTATTGATTACAATCCAATAATTAAAGTAGCTTATTTTCCCGCTTTTAGAAGTATGATAGAGGCGTGGACATCAGTAAAAGAAGAAGATTTAATCAGATATTACCTCAATAAAAGTTTATTACAAACAGAGCATTTAAGTAATAAAATGCAATACCAAGCTACACATTTTTCACGTAGATTGTTTGGACAATTTGTACCACAATTGAATTATCCATCGCCCTTGGAAATAGAGCAGAAACTGATTGAGGAAACTAGAGAAGCTATACTAACTGTAGCCAAAGTAGATCGAGATTTACTGTCACAAAGCTTTGTGGAAATACTTACTGCTTTTTCATCTTTAGAAAGCAATAGTTCGTTAGAGCCAGAGGAAATTCTCCAACAAATTCAATCTCTTTCTGAAAAAATCCTGAGCCATCCGCTGCAAGATTCAATGTTTGCTTCAGAGATGAAGTCAAAGATTAGCGAAATTGTAAATTTTGAGCGAGCTAAGGATTCCGAATCAAAGAAATTTATTGCAATGATTCTGAGTGTATATCAAGAGTCACTCAAAAAAATAAGTGACATCCAAGAAAAATCATTTGAGTCAATAGATCAATACTTAGCTTCAGTCAATGAGTTTTTAGAAGAGAAAGAACTAAAAGTTAGCATACAGGATAGAACATCTAGTCAACCTTCGGTTAGATTAATGTTTGACAATGATACTTCAAGTAGTATTTACACATTATCATCGGGTGAACGTCAAATTATTACTTTATTATATGCAGCTACACATATGAGCCAGCAAAATTTAGTTCTGATTGATGAACCTGAGATATCCCTTCACGTTGATTGGCAAAGACAGCTACTCAAAAAAATGTCCGACCAGCTAGGAAATCGACAAATTATTGCTTGTACTCACTCCCCAGTGATTCCAGCAGATTATGAAGACAACTTTGTGGAGTTGAATTTAATACCAACTGACAGAAGTTCCTGGTATACCGATCCCGAGCCTGATGAGTATACAAATCAAGATACAAGTACAGATAAAGATGCTTATCTAGATAAAGATGAGCTGGCATATGATCGAGATGCATTTAATTAATAGGAGATACTATTTTGAAGGGTCAGAGTCGTCCAATTTATACACCTGAAACATACCAAAACTACCTCAAAATTAGTAATGGTAAACATTTATTAGTTGAAGGCAAGAATGATAAGGAGTTTTTCAATCTTTTAATATATGAACTCAACAAAATCAATAAAACTAGGTCAAGGCCCAAAGTTCTTATTGATTCTGTTTGCGAAATTAAAGTTGAGGGTATTTCAGGAAATCGTGCCCAAGTAGAATTCATTTGCCAAATGATAGAGAGTAAATCGTTGGCTGATAAATGCCTTGCTAATAAATTAGTTGGATTTGTCGATCGCGAATTTAGAGAATTTGAATACGATCCTGTTTTCAGAGATAACCGACCAGAACACGTAGTCCAAGGTCGTCTAGTTTGGTCTAGGGGACATTCTATCGAAAACTACTTTTTCGATAGTTCTATTCTCGAAGATCTACTGATATCTATTTCTAGTAATAATTTAAACCTTGAGTTGTTTTATACTGCTTTAGAAAAATTTCAGTCTGTTATAAATGCAACTATTCGTTTAGCGTGTGCTGTAAGTCTAGCTGCTAAGGAATGTGGAAAAATAGACAAGATAAAGGATCGTCGGATTGAATGGGAATTTATCACAATTAACAACCAAGAGGAAAATATGTCACGCAATGTTATTTTTAATTTTGAACAATGGATAAATCATCTTGTTGACAATAAAAAAGATAGAAATAAAGTTATCATAGAAAAAGATGAGGTAAATAGTCTATATAATTCATACAAAAGTTGGAATCAAAAAATTAAAAATGTTGATTTATCCCTTGTGAAATGGCTATGTCACGGTCACATTAGTATGGAATTGATTCGTTCGGTGTACTCTCGTTGTGTATATGATTCTGCAGTCGATAATCAATTGGACAAACCGGAGGCTGAAGTAAGTAAGACCGAAACACATAATAACGGTCACAGATTTAAAGCTTGTGCTACTTCTTGGTCAAAAAAAGCCATCAGTAATCAATGTGAATACCCGATCGAAGTTCTTAAATTACTTGGTTTTTGATTTGTATAATATAATTAAAATGGTGAATTTAAATGCTAATTCGTTCTACCTGGACATTAACTGTATCCGAACCCGCTGTTTTGCCGCGCGCTTACCATTTAGAATTGGTGAAGGAGTTGCATCGCCGATTAGACTTAGAAGTCGGGAGTGAGGCTGTAGCTTCTGTAAGTTTTTCAGGAATTCAGGGTTTCTACCAAGTTTCAAAAGATTTTCAGACCTTTACACCAGATGAGTTTTATACCTTGTCTTTGTCTGGCTTGCAGGAAAATGCTGCAAAAGCGATCGCCTCCCTGAATCTCTCACCATCTCTCGAGTTTCTAGGTGCTAAATTTGATATAATTAATCGAGAAGATGAAATCACCAGCTACGAACAACTTTACACAGAACTTGTAGCCAATGAACCCGAACCCATCCGCCGCTTAGACCTTAAATTTACAACTCCGACTGCTTTCGCACAAGGTTCGGCGCACTTAGCTTTACCCGTTCCCAATCTAATGTTTCGCAGTTGGTTAGAAAGGTGGAATCACTTTGCTCCTGTTTATTTGGGGAGTGATGAATTAATCGCTTATTTGAGTCAGGCTGTTTTATTGAAACACCACAAGATTCAAACGCGATCGCACCAGTTGCCGAGAGGATATGTAAACGGGTTTGTTGGCCAAGTAACGCTGCAAATTCCTTACCGCACTGATGCTTTGCTGGCTAATGTTGCTAATTTGTTGGTTCAATACAGCCATTATGCAGGTACGGGAATTAAAACCCGTTTAGGAATGGGTCAAACAAATGTAAAACAAGATATTTAAGGAGTAAATATGAAAATAATTTCCTTCCTCGGTTTGAGCAAATATGAAGAAACTACCTATCTCAGTCCGATAGGTTCTGAGAAAGTTACTACACCTTTTTTTCAGGAAGCCTTAGTTGAGTTTTATCACCCAGAAACTCTATATGTATTGCTGACTCAAACAGTAGAAACATTTATTCCAAGAGGAGCAAGCGAATCTAACTGGGAAGCGCTACAAAAACGCTTGCAGGGCAAGGTAAGCCTGCAACCAATCAAAAATATTCCCGAACGCAACAGTCCCGAAGATGTCTGGTCGATATTTCAACAGGTGACAAACTGTTTGCAGGATGGAGATAGCGTAATATTTGACATTACTCATAGTTTTCGCTCAGTGCCTGTTGTTGCTTTAATTGCTGTTAGCTATCTGCGCGTAGTTCGTAAAGTAAAAATTGAGGGACTTCTCTACGGTGCATTTGAGGCTAAAAATAAGGAAACTAATGAAACTCCTACTTTCGATCTCTTACCTATTGTCAGTTTATTGGAATGGACAACTGCAACTGACCAATTTATTAAAACGGGAAATGGAGAAGCTTTAGCTAGTTTACTGCATAGTAGTAATTCGACAACAGAAAATTTAGCAGCAAGTATCAAAGGGATTGCTCAAGGTTTACAATTGTTACGGCCAATGGATGTAATGAGGGAATCGGCTTTGTTGCCCGATCGAATTAAAGAAGCCACACCTATTGTTTCTCAATCTGTTCCCCCCTTTGAATCATTACTAGAGCGCGTAGAGAAAGATTACGGTAAGTTTGGTTTGGCCAACCCAGAAGATTACACCACGAATTCTAAGTTTTCTTTGATTCGACAACTGAAGATGATCGAGTGGTATGCCGAAAAAGGTCAAACGGTGCAAGCTTTATCTTTGGCGCGAGAATGGTTGCCTTCAGTGCTATGCTATCACTTTGAACTCGATCCTCTTGATAAACCTAATAGAGATGAAATGGAATTGCTGTTAGCAGGTGGTACTCGTAAAGGATCAGATGGCGTTCCTGATAGAAAATCGACTTACTTAAACCCAGAAGTGTTGAATGATAGGAAAAGATTGCTAAAGTTGGCAGAGCAATGTATAATTGTAGACTTATAAATTATTAATAATCAACTAAAATG
>NZ_SRRZ01000093.1 GCF_013179805.1 Microcoleus asticus IPMA8
TCAAGCATTCTATTAAGTTATTAATACATTACTTGAAATTTCACGATATTCCCATTCCTGGGGCATTCATACCTTGATTCAGCAACGCCAAAGTAACTATCTCGTAAACCCGCCTTCCTATGCTAATATTTAGGAAAATTATTATGCTAGGAGTTTAACAGATGGCTACCCTGCAAATAGAAAATATACCAGAGGAATTGTACGCGAGACTGCAAGAGTTAGCCGCAGCTCAAAACCGCTCGATTAGCGCGTTTGCGATCGCCATTTTAGAAGCCGAGTTGTCAACAGAGACAAAACCCCTCTCAGGAAAAGGTAAAAAGTCTGTAACAGAACTATTGGCAGAAATCAGCCGTCGTCGCGAGTCTCGTCCGGCGAATATGGGGATGATACTAGATAGTACCGCTTTAATGAGAGAGGAGCGCCACAAATAATATCTTGCACCATTTTTATGAACAGGCAAGATGCCTGTTCCACAAAAGTACCATTTTTATGAACAGGCAAGATGCCTGTTCCACAAAAGTACCATTTTCTTGTCGGGTGGTTTATTTTTACCAGTAAAAAGCTCGTTCGCTATAATATACATACGACATTCCCAGCAGTCAAACCCCTGATTAACTATGACACTAAAAGAATTAGAACCGCAACTGCTTTCCCTGACTCCGCCCGAGAAAGCTCAAGCAATACAGATATTAGCTCAAAGTTTAGCCAACACCTGGCAGGGAATTGAAAAAACTCCCGGTATAGTCGGCGGTAATGCCAGGATTGCAGGGACTAGAATTTCTGTTTGGGGATTGGTAGAGTCTCGTCGATTAGGTGCAACTGATGCTCAACTTTTAGAAGATTATCCGCATCTTAGTGCTAGCGACTTGAAAAATGCCTGGGCTTATGCTGAAGCATTTCCTGACGAGATTGAAGCAGTAATTAAGTTGAACGATATAGACTAATATCATGGCAGGTTTGTATGCAGATGAACAATTCCCTCGGGTAGTAGTTGAATTACTTCGCGCTCTAGGTCACGATGTGCTTACTGTACAAGAAGCGAGTAATGCAAATCTGGGCATTCCTGATGAAGATGTCCTGGCTTTTGCTGTCACAAAGGAACGGGCAGTTTTAACACTCAATCGAATCGATTTTATTCGACTGCACGCTTCACAACCTAATCATGCTGGTATCATTGTCTGCAAAGACGATCAGCAGGACAGACAGAGGATGGCTACACGAATTTCGGAGGCTATTTCTAATGTGGAAACATTGAGAGGAATGCTGGTTCGAGTCAATCGTCCATCTCAATAAATAACAGAGATTTAAAAAGCTGGTAAATTGCGATCGCCCCAGCATACAGATTTCTCGATCGACACGGACGGCATTTTGTCAAGAGCCTTGCCGTATTGGTACAGTGCAGGCGATCGCACCAGTAACGTAAAATGTCTAACAGCGGTCTTTGTAAAATAAATTTAGCCCCATGAGCGACGAACAGGAAAAAAAACAAATTTTGACTCAGCAACCGGAAACAATTTCCACTGCCAGCGATGAGTTCGATCGCAGTGCAATTGACAGGACAGATTCAACTTCCGCACCAGCAGAAACTCCCGCAGAAATTGTCGCGCCCGAAGATATTTCAACGCCAATCGACGAAGCCGAAACAATTCCAATTGCCGCCGATAGCGCGCCGGAAACAACTCAAATTGCAAGTTATCCGGCTTCAACAATTCCAACTGCCAACCCCGATCCCAAACCAGCTCGCTCGTGGCAAATATTAGCAGTTTTTCTCAGCGGAATGTTAGTTGGTTCCGTCCTTAGTCTCGGCAGTTTGCTAGCGTGGAGAATGTATCAGGAAAGAGCGAACCTTCAAATCAAACTACCCGCTGACGTACCCCTCCCCGAAAGCCCTCCGCCTGTCGCAACAGCGCCCGCCAACCGCCGGCCCGGACTTCCCCCTGCCCCTGGAAGAGGACTGCCCGCCACAATCCCTCCGTCGCCCAGTCCCACTCAAATACCCTCTGTGTCTGGCGTTCCGCAACTTGCTTCCCCCTCGCCGTCGTCTTCTCCTTCTCCTTCTCCTTCTCCCGCTGCGGTTGAAACCCCTGTAACTGAGCGAGTTAACTTTCAAGCCGGTGCTACGGGGACTATTCTGAGCAGTAGTTTGCGAGCCAACATATCAAAGCGCTACTTACTGGAGTGCAATAGCGGCCAAAGCATGACAATAAATGTTCAAGAAGGTCAAGTTAGCGCAGCAATTATTGCTCCTAACGGTGAAAATGTAGGTACTGCTGACAGCACAGGTCAGTGGCAAGGTCAACTAGCCAGTAGCGGCGATTATACTATTGAAATTTCAGGCGATCGCCAAGCAAACTACCAAGTTAAAATTGAAGTCAAATAGCAACTATAATTGTATCAGGGGGTAGTTACAAAATACATAAAGTCCCCCTGTAGCTAATTACAAATTACAAATTACTTATTACCAATGATCGCACAAGTATCTGAAAACATCTACGAAGCAAAAACCCAGGAAATTGCCAAAGAAATACTGCGGGTAACTCAAGAGAAAAAGCGCTCTTTTTTCGGTCAACTCCAAGACCAAATGCGCTGGGACGACAAACTGATGGATTGGGCGATGGCCAGCCCCGGACTCCGGGTGCAGTTGTTTCGATTTATTGACTGTTTGCCGGCCCTCCGCAGCAGGCCGGAAATTGCCCGCCACTTGCAAGAATACCTGACCGCCCAAGAGGTAGAATTGCCCGAAGCATTGAAAAAATTGCTCAACTTTGCTAGCCCTGATTCGGTTCCGGGTCAATTGGCGGCGACGACGGTTGCGCCTGCTGTGGAAACTTTGGCGCACAAGTATATTTCTGGGGAAAATATCAAGCAGGTAATTAAAACCTTAGAGCGACTTCGCAAAGATAAAATGGGTTTTACAGTTGACCTTTTGGGGGAAGCTGTCATTACTGAAGCGGAGGCGCAAATTTATCTTAACCGCTATTTGGAATTGATGGAGGAACTCGCGAATGCAGCGAAGAATTGGTCGCAGGTAGATACAATTGATAAAGCTGACGGCGAAACTCTGCCGCGAGTGCAAGTATCGGTAAAGTTAACAGCTTTTTATTCTCAGTTTGACCCGTTGGATGCTAAAGGTAGCGAGGAGAAAGTAAGCGAGAGAATTCGCCTGTTACTGCGCCGCGCGAAGGAGTTGGGAGCTGCTGTTCATTTCGATATGGAACAGTATGCCTACAAAAGTTTAACTCTGACAATTCTCAAAGACTTATTGTTGGAAGAAGAGTTTCGCAGTCGCACGGATATTGGAATTACACTGCAAGCATATTTGCGCGATAGTGCCCAAGATTTGCGAAACCTGATTTCCTGGGCAAAAAAACGCGGAAATCCGGTAACAGTGCGGCTGGTAAAAGGCGCTTACTGGGATCAGGAAACTATCAAAGCGATGCAGAAAGATTGGCCGCAGCCGGTCTACAATGACAAAGTTGCTACCGATGCCAATTTCGAGCAGATGACGCAGTTGCTGCTCGAAAATCACGAATATTTGTATGCAGCTATTGGCAGTCATAATGTACGATCGCAAGCGAGGGCGATCGCCATTGCCGAAACTCTCAATATACCGCGCCGCCGCTTTGAAATGCAAGTCCTGTATGGCATGGGCGACAAATTGGCTAAGCTTTTGGTCGATCGGGGTTATCGCGTTCGAGTCTACTGCCCCTACGGCGATTTGCTGCCGGGAATGGCTTATTTGATCCGCCGCTTGCTGGAAAATACCGCCAACAGTTCTTTCATCCGGCAAAGTTCCGAAGAAATGCCGATCGAACAATTGTTAGCCGCACCAGTTGCTAACGGAAATGACCAGCTAGTTTACAGCAAAGTATTTCCCAACGTTGCCGATACCGACTACGCCAATACCAAATTGCGGCAACAAGCAGAAACAGCCATCAAATCAGTGCGCGCCAACTTAGGTAAAACCTATTTACCGCTAATCGATGGCGAGTACCAAAATACTGAAGCAACAGTTAACTCTCTCAACCCTTCCAATCCTACAGAAGTAGTCGGCAAAATCGGATTGCTTTCCGAAGAACAGGCAAAACAAGCCCTTGAAGCAGCAAAATCAGCCTCCACCAGTTGGCGAAAAACCCCCGTTCGACAGCGCGCCGGCGTCCTCCGCAAAGCAGCAGAATTGATGGAACAGCGGCGGCACGAACTGTCAGCTTGGATGGTGTTTGAAGTTGGCAAACCCGTCAGAGAATGCGATGCCGAAGTTTCCGAAGCAATTGATTTTTGCCGCTACTACGCCGACGAAATGGAACGGTTGGAACAAGGAAAAAATTACGACGTAGCCGGAGAAACCAACCGCTACAGCTATCAGCCGCGCGGCATTTCTTTAATCATTTCCCCTTGGAATTTTCCCCTCGCAATTCCTGTGGGAATGACAGTTGCATCGCTGGTGGCAGGGAATTGTACTTTGCTCAAACCTGCGGAAGTTTCCTCAGTAATTGCAGCAAAAATCACAGAAATTTTGCTAGAAGCTGGCATTCCCAAAGGCGTATTTCAATACGTGCCTTGCAAAGGTTCAACCGTCGGCGCTTACATGGTGAAACACCCTGACGTTCACATGATTACTTTCACCGGTTCTCAGGAAGTTGGCTGTCAGATTTATGCCGATGCTGCGATTTTGCAGCCTGGACAAAAACACCTGAAACGAGTAATTGCGGAAATGGGCGGTAAGAATGCAATTATTGTCGATGAAAGTGCGGATTTAGACCAAGCAGTTGCAGGCGTAGTTTATTCGGCATTTGGCTACAGCGGCCAAAAATGTTCCGCTTGTTCGCGAGTAATTGTGGTCGAATCGGTGTACGATAATTTTGTGGCAAGATTGGTAGAAGCGACGCGATCGCTCAATGTCGGCGCAGCAGAAAATCCCGGCACTCAAGTCGGCCCTGTGATCGATGCAAATGCCCATTCGCGCATCCGCGAATACATCGAAACAGGCCGCGCCGAAGCTAAAATAGCTTTAGAAATGCCGGCACCGGAAACCGGTTATTTTGTCGGCCCAGTCATTGTTACGGAAGTATCGCCCACAGCAACTATCGCCCAAGAAGAAATTTTCGGCCCGGTTTTGTCGGTGATTCGGGCAAAGAATTTCAGCGAAGCGATTGTTATTGCTAACGGTACGAATTTTGCTTTAACCGGCGGATTGTATTCTCGCACGCCTTCGCATATCGATCGAGCCGCATCCGATTTTGAAGTCGGAAATCTGTACATCAATCGCGGAATTACTGGCGCTGTGGTATCGCGGCAACCCTTCGGAGGATTCAAACTTTCGGGAGTTGGTTCTAAAGCTGGCGGTCCGGATTATTTGCTGCAATTTCTCGAACCCCGCACCATAACTGAAAATATTCAGCGGCAGGGTTTTGCACCGATTGAAGGAGTGGATGATTAATCATTCCTTTGTTGGCAGTGAGGACTGAAGTCCTCACTTTGGCTGTTAAGTTGGTAGGGTGCGCATTGCGCACCTTACTGTGGGGTAACAGAAAAAATTTCTGCGATATGAGCTAGTTATAAAATGGAATCTACCAAAGATCGCGATCGGCTAAATTTTCAAAACCCTTCACTTGACAAGTGGCTGCGATTTTTAATTATAGCCGTATTAGTCATCGGTATTTTATTTCGCTTCGCCAATCTCGATCGCAAATTTTACTGGCTCGACGAAACATATACTTCTTTGAGAGTTTCTGGCTACACCGAAGCCGAAATAATCAAACAAATTTCCTACCAGAAAATAACCTCGCCTGCGGATTTACAAAAATATCAGCAGATAAATTCCGAAAAAACTTTAAGCGATACCCTGAATTCTTTAGCAACAGAAGACCCCCAACACCCGCCGCTGTATTACGTACTAGCGCGATATTGGGCGCAGTGGTTCGGCAGTTCCGTTGCAGCAATGAGAAGTTTGGCCGCCGTCCTTAGCTTGTTAGTCTTTCCCGCAATTTATTGGCTGGCTTGGGAGTTATTTGAATCTTCAACAGTGGCGTGGATGGCGATCGCAATTTTCGCAATTTCTCCCTACCACATCTTGTTTGCCCAAGAAGCAAGACAGTACAGTTTGTGGACAGTAACTACTATTTTATCCAGTGCAGCCTTGCTGCGAGCAATGCGCTCTGACGAAAATCAAAATCCTGTCGCCCTCGTTCTTTCCTGGGCGCTTTATGCAGGCACAGCAACACTGGGATTGTACACCCACTTGTTATTTGTCTGCGTCGCCGCCGCCCACGCAATCTACGTCGCAGTCATTGCCAACTGGCGCGATGTTAAAACATTCATTGCCTATTATGTAGCAGCTTTAATCGCCTTAATCGGCTTCATGCCTTCCCTGATAAATACTGTAGAAAACTTCAATCAAATTAGAAGCACAACAGCATGGGCAGAACAGACCAATTTCTTAAGATTAGTCAGCAGGTGGATTGGTTCCGTCACCATAGCATTTTTTGATATTGGCATTGATGGAACTGCCAACGCCACACAACTAGCCTTGCTAATTCCCGTTGGCATAATGATTTTAGCTTTAGTCGGCTATGCCCTTTATTTTCTGTGCCGACATACACCAAAGCGAGTGTGGTTGATAGTATTGTTATTAATTGCAACAACAGCTTTGTTTTTAGCAGTACCTGATATAATGAAAGGTGGGAGGCGATCGGCAAATCCGCGATATTTAGTTCCTTGTTATGTGGGAATTCAGCTAGCAGTGGCTTACCTACTGTCTGCGAAAATTAGTAACAATTTGGATAACTTCAAACAGCAAAAACTGTGGAGAATAGTCATAGTTGCACTGTTTGCCGCAGGTCTTATATCCGGTGGAGTTAGTTCTCAAAGAGAGACTTGGTGGAATAAAGGCAGCGGCTGGCTTCGAGCCGAATTACAAGTAGCTGAGACTGTAAATCAAGCCAGCAATCCCCTAATTATCAGCGATGCCCCGATCGCATATATGATGCCTTTAAGTTATCACCTTAAACCAAAAGTCAAACTGCTAATAGAACCCCGCTGTTACACTTCTTGCTACAAAAATCGAAAATTGGCACTTAAAAAACCGCAACCCTCTAAAATTCCCGATGGTTTCAGCGAGTTGTTTTTATACAGACCGTCCTCAACTTTGCGATCGGCAATTCAGCAACAAAACTATCAAATAGAGCCGGCTGACGCTAATGTTGACCTCAAACTCTGGAAAATTACCAAAAAATAACCTAAAAAATTAATGTAAAAAATGTCTTATTCACCGAGACATACTGCCCAGAAAAGGGGTTGTTGGAAGTATGTCGCAAGTAGAGTTCAATAGGGTTGTTTTCGCGTTAAGCTAGAAGTTAAGAAGCAAAAAATAACATAAAAAATCTACAATGACAGTCACTGAAACCTCTAATATTCGCAAACTGCTGTGCGATCCAGACTTAGGGCTAATTCCTCACCTAGAAAAGTGCCTGAAAGATTTGCATTCATCTGCGATCGCCAGCGGAGAGAAATTCAAGGTCGAACCTTATGATATAGAACTCAAAAGCTGCCACACCCAGAAACATCCCAACGACCAAAAACCCATCGTCACTCAGTCAGTGTTAATAAAAATCCCGCTGACAGGGAAAGTTGAAGACAAGATGCAACTATATCTGATTGCAACTGAGTTGCAAAACCAAATCGACATCAAAATTATCGACTGGAGTGCCTTAGAACGCCGCCAATACGACATTCAGGGCATCCCCTTAAAGCAGCCCATCACCAAAATAGACGGCGAGATGAATTACGACTTAGTATTCGATCGACCAAACTACTGCTGCATCACCCTGTGCCGCCAATTTGACTTAAGTTACGCCGCCAATTTTTAATACCAATTCCCAAAAGTAGGGACACGGCAATGCCGTGTCCGACGCGGGGAGTAGGACACGGCATTGCGTGTCCCTACTGTTAATAATTGGTATAAGATTGAGAATTGTAGATCGATCGCACAAAATCAAATTCAAACAGCTCGATTGGCAGTTTCCGCAAGAATCCTCTTAATTTCAGCAGGAGTCAGATTCGGATTAGCTTGCAACATCAAAGCTATCACCCCAGCTACCTGCGGCACAGCCATTGAAGTACCCGCAAAATATTGATAGGGAATCCCCGGTTCAGAAAGCGGCACAGTTGAATAAACGTCACCAGAATCAGCCCTGCCACCGTCGCCGCCCGGAGCAACAAAATAATTAATTGCCTGCGCACCCGCCCGGTTAGAATAATCTGCAAACAAGCCGTTCCGGCTAACACCACCGACAGCAATTCCTACCTCATTGGCAAACCTAGCCGGATAATCCACCTCCGGGCGAGCATCATTTCCCGCCGCCGAAATCACGATCGCCCCTTGAGCTTCAGCGACTCGAATAGCATCCAATTCTTCTTCATTCAACTGGAGACCGCCCAAACTCACATTAATTATCTTGGCTCCATTTGCCACCGCATAATTAATCGCATTAATTTCATCCCTAATTTTCCCCACCCCCTCCTGATCGAGTATTTTCACAGGCATAATCTTCGCAGTTGGAGCCGTTCCAGTAATCCCAACCCCATCTTTTTTCGCAGCAACTAAACCCGATATATGAGTGCCGTGACTGTTATCATCCATCGGGTCATTATCGCTGTTGACAAAATCCCATCCTCGGAAATCGTCAACAAAGCCATTGTTGTCATCATCAACCCCGTTGCTAGCTTTATTGCGACCGGTCACGTCAACACCGCTTTCTCCCGCATTGCTCCAAATATTCCCCGTCAAATCCGGGTGATTGTAGTCAACTCCGCTGTCAATAACTGCCACCACAATTCCGTCTCCAGTAAAACCCTGGGCCCAAACTTCTGGAGCTTTAATTAAATCTCTGCCCCACTCGTCGCCGCCCAAGTCGGGAACATCAGGAAAAGTTGCAGTTCCTTGAGCTTTAGCAACTGCCGCCGCTGCATTCACCAAACCGAACCCAAAACGAGAGTCAAAACCCTGCAAGTTGCTCGGATTGTTAGGAGAAACAGTTGCAGGAGTTGCAGACAGATTTAGGTTAAAGTTTGTACTGCCTTGGTATTGATAAACTCGGACAAAGTAAGTGCCTGCTGCCAAAGCGTTGAGGTCGATCGACTCCGGCGATAAATCCGGTTCTTGAGAAGCAGCAATAATATCGGTAAAGTCAATAGAATTGTCGCCGTTGATATCTTTAATCACAGCAACGTCAACATCCGCCGTCAAACCGCTGACAGTTAATTTAAAGTCGCTAGTTGCAGGCAAAGTAAAGCGGTAAAGGCCGTCTGGCCGGGCGTTGCTAACCGAGTCTGCGATCGTTTGAGTGCCGGCCAAAACGCCTAAATCGCGAGCTTGATCCAGTTGGTTGCCCAATACGGTAGTTGCAGAGATGAATGTATTGGCAAGGTCTTGTGGAGATGCGTTGGCTACCAAGCCTAAAATAGCATTGGATTGGCGAATTTTAATTAATGTATTGGAAATACCCGGGGCGATCGAGATTTCTTCGAGAATCAAGTCAGCTTCGGTAAGATTGTCAGTCAGTCCGATCGAATCCACAAAACTGTTAAAGTCAGTAATAATGTCTGCTGCCGCCGGATCGGAGACTGCGGAGTTGCTGCGGAGGACAAAGGTATCTGGGCCCAAACCCCCTGTCAGCGTATCTTTGCCCCCATCGCCCACTAAAACGTCGCTGCCGCCACCGCCGTTGAGGCCGTCCTCTCCCTTACCTCCCTGCAAGGTATCGCTGCCGCCATCGCCAAACAGAATGTCGCTGTTGACACCGCCGTTTAGCAAATCGTTGTCCGCACCCCCGAACAGGGTATCGGAATTGCCACCGCCGAGAATGCGATCGTTACCATTATCACCGCTGATGCGATCGGCATCCGACGCACCCACAATAAAATCGTTGCCTTCGAGGGCAAAAAGTCCGTTAGGATAAGGAGTCAAAAAGCCTGGTGTTAAAGTTAAACTATTGGGGCTATCGTCTAAAAGATACGAAAGACCATCAGAAGTCGGGCCGACCATAAAAATATACTCCTTAAATACGAGTTCTCTAAATTTTAAAGTTTAAATATCAATAGTCGGGACAAAATTTCGATATGAGGTGCTGGTAAACGAGAAAATGCGGGTTCCAGGGTTCAAGCGGGAACGAAATATCAATGCTTCCAACGTTCAAAAAAAACAGTCTGGAGTATTGAAATATGAAATAGTGGTTAAGAAAGCAGTCATCCCAAATCCAAAATCGGGATCGGAAAATGGGAAAACAACACTTGCATCGAATTCAGAATTTTTTAAATCTCGCGAAATCGCATTTAAAGCCTTATTTGCGCTATGTGATTTTGGGCGGGACGTTTTTATTTATTGCCAAAGCTTTTTTAACTCACTGGCGAGAAGTCGCGAATATCCAAATTCGAGCCGAAAGTTTTCCGTTGCTGGCGATGGCTCTTGGCATCACTTTATTTTCTCTAATTTTTGTCGGCTGGGTGTGGATGTTGATTTTGCGGGAATTCCGCCAACCTGTAACTGCCGCGTGGGCAATTCAAGTTTTTCTCAAAACTAATATTGCCAAGTATTTACCGGGGAATATTTGGCATTTTTGGGGTCGAATATTGGACGCGAAAAAGGCAGGTATTTTTCCGAAAGCTGCTACTCTCAGCGTATTGCTGGAACCGCTGCTGATGGCTTCTGCTGGCGTGCTGATTGGGTTGATTTGTTTTGACAAATTCAATTGGTTTTTGCGGATTGTCGGTTGTGCTGCTATTTTGACGGCGATTCATCCCCGAATTTTAAATCCGATCGTTCTGTTTGTAGAGCGGTTGAAGTTATCAAAGAATAATGGGGAAAATTCAAAGACTGGGGAGGCTGCGGGGGAGGAACTAAATTTTCCTACAGAGTCTACTTCAAATATAGCTAAAAAAACATCGAATGTCAAGTCCCGCCGCAAAATTAATTTGCCAATAAAACGCTATCCTTTAGTGCCGTTAATCGGACAAATGTGTTTTATCGGATTGCGGGGCTGCGGTTTTTTGCTAACTGTAACGGCTTTAACTCCGGTGAACTTTAGCAATATTCCCAACTTGTTCGGTGCTTTTTGTTTTGCGTTTGTTGTCGGTTTAGTCGTACCCGGAGCACCGGGGGGAATGGGAGTATTTGAAGCAACGGCGATCGCCCTGTTGTCCGATCGCTTTTCTACGGGTATAATTCTGGGTGCCGTGGCTTTGTATCGGATAATTAGCATTCTGGCGGATGTTTCCGGTGCTGCTTTGGCAAAGCTCGATCGCCAGCGAAATCAGCGCAGTAAAAAAAGGCGAATTTGAAATAAAATATTTGAGTAATATAATTTGCTGCGTTCGAGTAATCCCTGAATCGGGCAATGTAGTAAAAGCTATAATCAAAGTCGTGAGTGCCAACTCACAGACTTAGGTAAATTACTTGAACTTGGGCTGACCGTGTAAATCCAATCATCTCATTGGCAGCAAATTCATCACATTCCAGGTTCTTTGAAATAATGACTCTAACCTTCGGTTAGCCATGACTCATCACAACAATCGAACGACAACAATTCGTTACCTTCTAATTACATCAGGTGTACTGGGGATCAGTGGATTAGGCTATCTTGCTTATACCATGTTGCGCCAGCCCAAAGAAGTACGCTACTACGCATCCGAACAGCAATGTATTGTAGATGCGACGAACCAAAGCAACGGGTTCACCAAAGAGCAGTGTCAGGCCCAGTTCCGGTACGCAATGCAGGAATACGAACGCATTACGCCCGTGTATCGCACGCAGCCAGAATGCCAAGAAGACACAGCAAGCATTTGCTCGCAGGTATCGAATTCCAGCGTTGCTACCCCCGGATGGCGACCAGAGTTCGGCGGCTTCTATTTCACCGATGATGTCGATGATGATGCCCCTCCAACAGTGGTCAATGGCGGCTCCAGCGGCTCCTACAGGGTTTATCCAGTGCAACCCGTTTACCGCTCCAACATCGGAATTGTAACTCCAGATAGAACCCAGATTACTCGTCCCCTACAGGGCATACCGCTAGATTCTCCCTACTTTTCCTCCAGTCGCGACACCCCAAATCGCCCCCCAGGCCACGCAGCTCGGGGAACCATCAAGGGACGAGGGAGCTTTGGTACTTCTGTCCGCTCCACGGCTCCTTTGGGAAGCGGAGGGAAGTGACATCGATTCCGGTTGCACTCCTTATCATTGTTGACTGTTGACTGTTGACTGTTGACTGTAGAAGGAGGGGTCAAAAAAATGAAAATTGCGCGAATTATTTGTTGGCATCGGGATTCGACTTTACGCCTGACTTAGAAGCGCGGATTTGATATCATTCCGTCGCAGCCGGAATTGATATGATGCAAGCATTTTTGAGTGGCGATTCATCCCACAACTATTTTTTCTCTAGTTCTTTTCTCTGTTTTTGTAGCTCATTGAGTTCCACACCACTAGCAAGGCGCTTCAACCATGTATCCCTTTTTGTTTCAGCGACGACGCAACTGGCAGCAGCACGTATTAGATAACGCCTACCAATGTCAGCCTCTTGCAGACATCAACCAACGCTACTGGGCAGAAGCCTTAGACCGTCCCTTTGGGGTGATGTTTTCGCGCCAGGAAGAGGCGAGCATCTGGGATGCTACTGAGGCTCTTTGGGATATGTGTCGGGAGTTTTTGGACTGGTTTTTCACCGCTGATGGCCTAGAAAATCGGATGAAAAAACTCGCTATTCCCCCTGCTTTCTGGGAAGCAATTCAGGTTTCGTGGGATCGGGTTGACGAAGCAGAAGATATGTCTCTTTATACCCGTTTCGATCTTGCCGTCACTGAAGATGGAAAAATTAGCCTTTTAGAAATCAACGGCGAAACTCCTCTCTTGGGTGCAGAAACAGTCTATCAATGGCTGTGGTTAGATGACATGAAAAAACCAAGCCGAGATTTGCGATCGCTTCCCAACGATGCCAATCAGTTCAACAACTTTTGGGACGAAGTTGCGGGTCGATTCCGCACTCTAAGTCGTTATTATGATTTAAAGCAGTTCGGCCTGAGCTTGTTAATTGACGAGCATCTGTCAGAAGATACCGAGATGGCAGGACAACTGGTCGAAATTATTAATCAAGAATTGGGAAACGATCGCTTTTTCACCCAACTTGTAGGATTGCGCAACCATCTGGGCGTGGATGAAGAAGGATTTTTTGTCGATCAATTCAATAATCGGATATTGCGGCTGTGGAAAATTGTCGATTGGCTGGATTTGCAAATCGCAAGCGAATCTTTTAACGCCGATGAAGCCCTAGCATCGCGCCTGATAGCAGGGGACGTGAAAATCATTGAACCGCTGTGGAAACAGATTTTAAGCAATAAAGGATCGATGGTGTGGATGTGGGAATTATTTGGCAACCACCCAGTGTACGCTCAATTCTTGCTACCCACTTTCTTCACAGATACTATCTCGCTCGAATCCACAGCATTACTGACCCAAATGCACGTCAAAAAGCCCCTCGTCGGTCTAGAAGGTGTTGGGGTTTCTATTGAAACAGGCGATTTTGTTGCCGGAGCCGTTCATACCCGCGAGGCGATGGGCTACGATCGCGAAGGATTCATTATTCAGTCCTATCAACCCTTGCCCGAATATTTTGGCTACCACTTCGTCGTAGGTTCCTGGATTGTCGGCGATACTCCATCCGGCATCGTATTGCGCGGAGATACCAATCCGATCACCGGACGACATTGCTTAATCGTTCCGCATATCGTGAGCGATCGTCTGGTGAATACTTAAATTATAATCAGAAAAACTATGAAATTACAAACTCATGATGTCCGGGGAATTCCGATTCTTAGCAGTGAGTGGAGTGTAGATGAATTTATTGCCGATGAGTTTAAAATTCCCGAAGTCGCGCCTACAATTCAAGCTGGATTTATGGATCTCCTGAGCCGAGATGTGTTCTCTGAGGGAGACAGTCAGCCACTCTACGAGCATCTGCTATCTCGCAGTTCGGAGTTCTCGTTAGAATTCATGAGTGCGATCGAACTTTGGCTGCAAGACGAATTACGGCACTACGTTGCTCTACGTAAGGTCTATCACATGGTATCAGGTTTGTCCCCAGAGGCGATCGACCAAAAAAACGAGAGTCGGGTGCATGAACTCGAACCGATCTCGTTTCTGATTGAGAACGAATTCACCATTCTAGTTGGTTTAATGTTTGACGAAATGGGTTCCGTGTGGTCTTATCACCGGGATATTAAGGAATTCTACCAACACTATGGGAGGGGCTTTGCTCGCGTAGGACATTTGGTCACGCAGGATGAGGGGCGGCATTTTAGGAATGCTGCGACTCTCATCCAACATCGCCATCCCGACAAAATCGATCGCATCGAACCCTTATTAGAAAAGATTAGCGAAATGGAAGCCGATCTTGCTTATTATCCCAAGACTTTCTTTCTCGATCACGCTCAGGAAAGACACCGCTTTCCGAAAGATTTTAATACCCAGGTGATTCAAAGAATTCTCTCTTTTTTCTAACAGAATTACCAAGTTAATCCTCGGATCAACATTATTATACTTTCCGTGGCGATCGAGCATCTCAAACTGACCCACCCTAACGCAACTTTCTCTTTCTCCTCTAACTCTCTCTGTGTCCTCTGCGGTTAAAAACTCTAATTATATGAATTAAAGCATTTTTTCCAGAAATTGCTTGGCGCGATCGCACTTCGGGTTACTAAAAAACTCCTGCGGTGGCACATCTTCCGCCACCTTTCCGCCATCCAAAAACAAAATCCGGTGGGCGACTTCCCGCGCAAAACCCATCTCGTGAGTTACAATTGCCATTGTAATTCCAGTTTTAGTCAAAGCTTTCATCACATCTAACACTTCTTTAACCATTTCTGGATCGAGTGCAGAAGTCGGTTCGTCCATCAACAAAATTTCCGGTTCCATAGCCAAACAGCGGGCGATCGCCACCCGCTGTTTTTGTCCCCCCGAAAGCTTAGAAGGATAAACCTCGGCCTTATCTGACAAACCCACTTTTTCCAGCAATTCTAACCCCTTGAGACGCGCCTCATCCTTAGCCACCTGCTTCACCTTTACAGGGGCATACATCACATTTTGCAGCACATTCATGTGGGGGAACAAGTGGAAATGCTGAAAAACCATCCCCACTTTCTGGCGGATTTTCAGAATATCTACCTTCGGCAAAGTAATATCCACTCCGTCAATGTATATGTGTCCCGAAGTCGGAATTTCCAGTAAATTCAAACACCGCAAAAAAGTAGACTTGCCGCACCCCGAAGGGCCGATAATGGCAATAACTTCTCCTTTATGAATCTCAGTAGTTATCTCGCGCAAAACCTTCAGATTGCCAAAAGATTTATACAGGCGATCGACTTTAACTGCTAGTTTGGAGTCTGCGTTCGAGTACATTGGCCCCCCAAGTTAAACTAAGCACCATCAAATAATAAATTGCGCCGACAAATATCAAAGGTTCAAAGTAAATATACTTTTCTGCTCCCACAATTGTAGCGCGGCGCAGCAAGTCTTCTACGCCAATTACTGAAACTAAAGCTGAATCCTTCAGCAAAGCAATACTTTCATTCACCAATGCAGGCAAAATATTTTTCAACGCTTGCGGCAAGATAATATCGCCCATCATCAGTTTGTAGGGAACGCCAAGGGATTCTGCGGCTTCTTTTTGACCTTTATCTACGGCTTGAATTCCCGCGCGGATCGTTTCGGAAATGTAAGCCCCAGAATTCAGGAAAAAAGTAATCACGCCAGCTTGCAGCGCCGATATATTATAGCCCGTAAGCTGCGGCGTTGCAAAATAAACTAAAGTCAACTGCAAAATTAGCGGTGTTCCGCGAAAAATTGAGGTGTAAGCAGTGGCAAACCAGAACAGCGGTTTAATGCTAGAAATCTTAAACAGGGAGAGGACAATTCCCCAGATAAACCCGAGAAATGCCGACAGCAAGGTAAAAGTTAGCGTTACCCCAAGCCCGGACAAAATATAAGGCAAACTCGGCACGATTTTGCCAAAATCTAACCCGAACTTGGGCGCTACCGGAGGCTGATTTGCTTGAGCAGTTTCTTGTGGAATTGGTCGAGAAAACCACTTAGTAGCTAGTTCCTTAATTTGACCGCTGGCTTTCATTTGCTGGAGGACTCGGTTGAATTCGGGAACTAATCTCGAACCTTTGCCAAAGGCGATCGCCGAACCGCTTTCTTCAGTATTCGGGATTGTGTTAAATTCCAAGTCCGGGTTCGCTGCTGCATAACCCGTAGCGACAGTATCCTCGATCACTCCTGCGGCGATGCGGTTCGATTTAATTTCTTGAATGATGTCAGGAATCCTATTGAGAGCAGCCAGTTGCACCCCGGGCATTTTTTTCACAGCTTCCTGCTGAATGCTTCCGAGTTGAACGCCTACTTTTTTCCCGGCTAAATCTTCAGCTTTGGTCAAATTGCTGCCTTTATTGGCGACAATTGTATTTTGAGCTTCGTAGTAAAGGTCAGAAAAATTAACATTTTTTTTCCTTTCTGCTGTGGGAGTCATTCCAGCCATCACAAAATCGGCTCTTCCCGCCTGCAAAGCGGGAATTAAGCCGTTAAAATCCATGCCAACTACTTTCAGTTCGTAGCCTAATTTTTTAGTAATATATTTGGCAATATCGATGTCAAAACCGATAATTTCGTTGCCGCTAACAGCCGTATCTTTAAATTCATAGGGCGGGTAGTCTGGGGAAGTCGCCAGTGTTAAAGTCTTGTTGGCTTGGGCGTAACTGGCGATCGCGATTAAACAAAAGGCGATCGCGATCGCCGCCGCCAGCATTGATTTTAATTTTAAACGTTTCATATCGAACATTGTCCTAAAAAATCCCCTCGCCACCAAAACATACCACAAATCGGAATCAAGCCATCCTTGTAAAGGAAGATATAAACCTGGGCGCACTGGTTGTCACAAACCGGGTTTGATGGACAAAACAACTGCATAATTAGCCTTTTATAAGGGTAAAACACGGGTTATAAAAGTATTGATGAGTCCCCGAATAAAGATAGATAATTGTGCAACTCTTTTATATTTAAAAAATAGTTGCACAATTTTTAACATTTTAGAAAGTAAAGCTTGTGCGCCAAACTCCGACCAATGTTGTACCGTTTTCCTTGTTGCGATCCATATTTGTCATCATATAAACTCCCAGCGTAACGCTGATAAAGTCGCTGACTTGGATGCGGTACAGAGCTTCTACGTTCACAGAAGTAGCATTATCTTTGTTTTTTTTAATATCGAGGGTGATTTGAGAGTTGCCATCCCCGTCAAAGTTGGTGCGAGTCATGGGAGTGGCGGTAGGGCGATCGTACCGATCGTTGTTTCTTGCTTGCAACCGCGTTCTCAAAGCATCAGTTCCAGTAAAGCTAGTATCGAAATTCAACCGCACCCAATAGCCCAAGTTGCCAGTAGTTTTGTCATCACCCACAGCTTATTTAACAGCCTGTTCTACTTTTGGGCGATCGGCCAACACCACAAACTCAATGCCCATATTAAAAGTCACGAATACAAACTAAAGTTGGTGAAGGTATTGTTCAATAAACTGAGTTTCTTAAAATATTGTTGAAAAATCCGCCCTAAAAAGAAACTATTACCTATTGACTTTTTGGGAATTATTGTGGTATATTTTAGATAATGGAAGTAGTACCTTAAATTTAAATTTTGCTACCACTTCCATTATTTAATTGTACTTTATTGAATGCTTAGAGTCAAGCTTTTAACCCTAAAAAAAAAAGATTTTTTTTTAGATTCATTCAATTAAAATTAATCGAAGCCCATTATCAATTCTCCGTTACCCTCAATTACTTCGCCGATCGCCCAAGCACCAATTCCCTGAGATTCAAACCATTTAACAGCCTGTTCTACTTCCCTGGGAGCAACCAACAGCACAAACCCAATCCCCATATTAAAAGTATTGAACATATCTGCTGTAGCAACTTGGCCCGCTTCAGCAATCCACTGGAAAATCGGCAATTTTGACCAGCTATTGCTGTCAATTTTCACAGATTGATTGGCTCCCAAACAGCGGGGCAAATTTTCCGGCAAACCGCCGCCCGTAATGTGAGCCATGCCGTGAATTTCTAAACCGCTCTTAATTGCTTCGAGGACTGGTTTAACATAAATTGTAGTCGGAGTTAACAACACTTCTCCTAAACTTTTGCCTCCTAATTTTTCGGGTTGGGAATGCCAATCAAAACCCCAATTGCCCGCAATTTTTCTCACCAAACTAAAACCGTTGCTGTGCACGCCCGAACTCGCCAGCCCCACAGCCACATCTCCCACCCGCACCCGCGAACCGTCCAACAATTTGCTCTTTTCGACAATTCCCACGCAAAAGCCCGCCAAATCGTACTCTCCCGCTTGGTAAAAACCGGGCATTTCTGCCGTTTCCCCTCCGAGCAAAGCACAGCCCGCTTGCTTGCAACCGTCAGCAATCCCGGCCACCACCGCAGCTAATTGTTCGGGATTTAACTTTCCCGTCGCCAAATAATCGAGAAAAAAGAGGGGTTCGGCCCCGGATGTCAGTACGTCGTTGACGCACATGGCCACCAAGTCGATACCTACCGTGTCGTGCCGATCGAGATTGTGGGCTAATTTCAACTTAGTCCCAACGCCGTCAGTACCCGAAACCATCACCGGCTCTTTTAAACCCTCCGGGACGCTGAAAAAACCGCTAAACCCGCCGAATCCGCCCAAAACACCCGATCGGTGCGTGCTCTTGACCATACTCCCGATGCGCGAGACAAAAGCTCTGCCCGCCTCAACATCCACACCTGCTTCTCGATAATCCATAAGTCCGCCAAATCGATTTCTAATTTTTAGTTTATTCCCATAACAGTTGACAAACAGCTTTTTTAACACTAGCCATTTGGCAGCCCACAAAAAACAATAAATTTGTGTAAAATTTTGTAAATTTTTCAGGAATGGCTGAAACGGCTGTAAGCACTAGAACTAAAGGATTTTATGATATAGAGTTCTGAGAAAATTTAATGAAGATTTGGTGAAAATCGCGATCGCAGCGATCCCCAACCGCAAAAGTTTGTGGTAGTCTGTTGCAGTTCGTGAACAAAACACAAATTGCGAATCGAGTATGAGTTGTCAAGTGTCAGGGAAATTTCAGCCAAATTTATTTTGGGCTGAAGCATTAAAGCAAAAACGCACCCCGATACTTTGCTTTGACTCACGGGGGAATGGCGAAGGGCAAGAGAGAAATCCTTGACGCCCGCCGCCAAACGGCCAATCCTCCAATCTCGGTTGGCAATGGCTCTTCACAAAAATGGACGTATGAAGGAAAAATTTGTTGGTGCTCTACTCGCTGTCCTGTTAGTTCCTGTGGTAGGAACGGCATCCTCTTGTCACGCACAAGCAACAGGTGCCGGCAAGCAAAACTCTCAGGCTTCTAAGCAAGTAATTTCCACCGAACCGTCCCCGCAGTTAAACGCGACTCGGGTCGAAGCACAAAAAGTCGGACAGTATCAGTACCAAGCAAGAGCTGACATTGACCGAGACTCGATCGCCAAAATTCAGCCCCACGACTTGGACGGGCGACCAGCAGCGACAGTCTACGTGCGAAACATTCCAGTCATCACCTTTGTGAACGCCAGTCCGGAAAAAAACACGCTTTTGGGAGAAACTGGCGACAGCAAAGCCGGTGCTAGCAGTCAGATGCAAGTAGCGGGCGCCAAAGAAAATCCCAAAGTTGGAAACATTGCCAACAACGACCGCATCCAAGAACCCGATCCCGTGTGGCGGGCATCGAGCTTAGCAGCAAGACTCAACCAGCTAGCCCGCAACAACATCGATCCGAACAGCATTACCGTTAAGTGGGAAAAAGGCGATCGCTACATTATCCAGGCAAACGGTGAGGACTTGGTAAACATCAACGCCGAAACCATGCTCCCAGACACCACCAGCGACTTTAGCCGAGACGCCCTGCAAGCAACCAATCGCCTCCGCCGCCTTCTGGGCAACGCCCCACCCCTGCAAGAAGTCGCAGGAAAACCCCAGCCAGAATCCCCCGTGCTGTCTCTGGGCCCAGTTCAAGTGCGCCTCAGCGGCTGGGCTTCCTGGTACGGCCCGGGATTTGACGGCAACCTCAGCGCCAGCGGCGAGCGTTTCAATCAAAATGATTTGACCGCAGCCCACCGCCACTTGCCCTTCGGAACTAGAGTCATGGTGAGAAACCTCGACAACGGCCGCACCGTAGTCGTCCGCATTAATGACCGCGGCCCCTATGTGGGCGATCGGCTCATTGACTTGTCCGCCGGCGCCGCCAGCGTGCTGGGAATGATGAGCAGCGGCGTTGCGAGAGTGGAAATCGAAGTGATCGAACCGCAGCAAACAACAGTTGGACGCTGAACGGTACTCTAAGGCAGAATACAAAATTTATCCGAAGTGTAGAAGGCAGAAACTAGAATAAAACTCACATCTTACACTCGTCGCCATAGTCCCGCTCTCTTGTACGCGAGCTTGTTGCTAACATCGGTGCAAGAGGTCAGATCGAACAAATTCTGACAAATAAATTCTGTATTCTGCCGAATGCCTTCAGGAGATTCTACCGGTGCGCCTCTTTACTACCATTGCAGCACTTCGCTGCTACTTAAATTCACAAAAGTCTGCTGCACCTCATGTGACAGTCGGTTTGGTGCCGACGATGGGAGCTTTGCACGCAGGGCATCTGAGCTTGATCCAGCGGGCAAGGCAAGAAAATGCGATCGCCCTGGTCAGCATTTTTGTCAACCCGCTGCAATTTGGGCCAACAGAAGATTTTCAAGATTATCCTCGGAATTTCGAGCAAGATCGGCTGTTGTGCGAACAAGCTGGGGTTGATGTCATTTTTGCTCCCTCAGCAACCGAAATGTTCGGCAACCAAGCGGTCGATCGCACAGAAACAGAGAAAACCGCCCAAAAACATATAGAGATTCACCTTTCATCATTAACTCAAGTAGTACCGCCGCCGGCGATGACATCGGTTTTGTGCGGCAAGTCGAGGCCCGGTCATTTTCAGGGAGTCGCGGCAATTGTGACTAAACTTTTGAGTTTGGTGCAGCCGACAAAAGCTTATTTCGGTCAGAAAGATGCCCAGCAGCTAGCAATGATTAGGAAGCTGGTCTTTGATTTGAACTTGCCTGTAGAGATTGTCGCTGGTGCGATCGTCCGCGAAGAGTCGGGACTGGCAATGAGTTCTCGCAATCAGTATTTAACACCAGAGCAAAAACAGCAAGCCTCCGTACTCTACCGCGCGCTGCAACAAGCTTCGGAAACTTTTGCTTCAGGGGATCGCACCGCGCCGGCCGCACTCGCTGCCGCGCGCGCAGCAGTTGCAGGAGAGCCTGCAGTCAAGCTCGAATACGCCGAACTCGTCGATCCCGACACTTTGACGCCCTTGCAGGTTGTGGAAACAGCAGGACTTTTAGCCGTGGCAGCCAGAGTCGGCTCTACTCGCTTGATTGACAATATAATTCTTAGGAATCGGCGGCCAATTGTGGCGATCGACGGCCCGGCGGGAGCTGGCAAATCTACTGTAACTCGCCTTGCAGCAACAGCTCTGAACTTGTTTTATCTGGATACCGGCGCGATGTATCGGGCGCTGACTTGGCTGGCATTGAAAACAGACACGCCGATTTCCGACGAATGCGCGATCGCCGAATTAATCAGTTCCAGTTATTTAGAATACAACCTCGATCCCGCATCAAAGATGTTGAAGATTAACGGCGAAGACGTAACTGAGGCAATTCGCAGTTTGGAAGTGACATCCCGCGTCTCGGAAATGGCGGCAATTCCCGCCGTGCGGCAGTTTCTGGTAGAGGAACAGCGGCGCTGCGGCACAAAAGGCGGAATTATAGCAGAAGGCCGCGATATCGGCACTAACGTGTTTCCCGATGCGGAACTGAAGATTTTTTTGACGGCTTCGGTACAAGAGCGATCGCGCAGGCGGCTGTTAGAACTTAAAGACACCGATCGGGCTAATATTACCTTGGCCCAATTGGAACAAGACATTGCCCTGCGGGACGAAAAGGACAGCACCCGCGAGGTTGCACCTTTGCGCAAAGCGGCCGATGCTGTGGAAATTCAAACAGACAATCTGACTGTTGCTGAAGTTATCGATCGGATTGTCGGCTTGTACAAACAGAGAATCGGCCCTAAAAGTTAATTTTACGACGCTGGGGGCGCGCGATCGATCGCCTCATATCAAATCTGGTTAAAGCAAGTTGCAGTGTCAGGTAGGGGCGCGGGCCGATGCGGCCTGAGTCCCTAAGAATATTGTGCCATTAACCCGATTTGAGCGCAGTCCCCCTGGCTGGGAAAAAAGTTCAAGCATCCCGCGTATTCATGGGTTAGGGGATTTCTGGCGCACAAGTCTTAATTTTTTTTATCCGGACGGACTGCCCCGCGATCGGTTATTTCCAGTAGCATTTTTACGGACTGTCCAATTTAAGATTATCCTCTTAAGTGGATTAACTTGATATCAACATAAAATCTCAAATTAACTGTACAACGTGTGAAGGAGAGAGTGACGTGACAAAATTGAAACTGCTGTGGAGGCGGCGAAAAACTTTAATCGTTGCTTTTATGGCAGCAACAGGAAGTTTTTTGCTGGGTGTGACATGGCCGATTAACTTGCGGGCAAATCAGCCATTGCAACCGATTCAGGCGCAAGTCTTGGCTGTATCCCAGTCGCAAGAACAACAGCCGATGTCCAATATTAATAAGTTCTCCGAGGCGATCGCCCATCGAGTAGAATTTTCCCAAAATGCTCTAGCCCAATTGCAGGGAATGCGCTTTCAATCAGCCGTACCGTCGCAGTTTCAAGGTACAACCATTCGTCACGCGAAACTCGACTCCCAGCACAAGGCGATCGCCCTGACATTTGACGACGGCCCCTGGCCGAAAACAACTAAACAAATCCTAGATATTCTCAAGGAAAATAATATTAAGGCTACATTCTTCTGGGTAGGAAGATACCTGAAAACTTCTCCCGAAATTGGCAAACAGGTCGCAGCAGCAGGTCACGCGATCGGCAACCACACTTGGAACCACGAATACCTTAAGTATAACGAAGACGGTGCAGCTCGCGAGATCGATCGCACTTCATCCTTAATTGAAGAGTTGACGGGCGTCCAAACATCGATGTTTCGCCCGCCAGGAGGCATTTTAAACAATGGATTGGTAGCTTACGCTCAAAAGAAAAATTATGCAGTTGTGATGTGGTCTGCTGATTCTTTTGATTGGCGCACTCTTACGGAATCTTTGATGGACAACGTGATGAGGCAGGCAAATTCCGGCGGCATTGTGTTAATGCACGATGGCGGCGGCAATCGATCTAGAACTGTAAAAGCTTTGCCTGATATTATTGCTCGATTGAGAAACGAAGGGTACATTTTCGTAACAGTTCCCGAGTTATTGCAGATGCAAGAACAAGACTTACAACAACAGGAAACAGCACAAAAATAACAACTTGACAAAGTGGAGTTTACACCATTTTTCCATTTTTTTGTATGGCGTTCAATTAATTTTTCATAACTCTAGCCGAACCAAGAAGGAAGAAGTAGTAACCGCGCCCGATTCCCGGCGACATTCTTGACTGCTGAAATCATTGCTTTAATTGCATTTCCCTTCTTCCTTCTTCCTTCTTTCTTCTTCCTTCTTCTTGACGTCCGTTACATCCGTCGAGCGAATCCGTTGCCGAACTTCCTTATTCCTTCTTCCTGACATCCGTTATTCATGCCGGACGGTATTATCAGGTTCGGGCAAGGTAATCTTGAGGGCTAAACCCAGACGGGATGGCAATCATAGCGTTAGAGGCAAAATCGATACCTTAAATGTAGCCATATTACCAATTTAGGCTGGAATCTAAGGGCAAATTTTGCAACTGAGAATTCACCCAATTAGCCGCCGCCAAACCCGATCGCAAAGCAGCTTCTATTTGACCTTCTCCGCACAAATCCCCCGCACAAACCAGCGGCAAAGTCCCATCAGCAGGCAAACAAGAAACAGGCAAAGGATTTCGACAAAAAGCATAGCGCCAGCGGTGAACCTGCAACCATTCTGGCTCCTTGAGCCAAGGGATTAAATATTCAGAAGTGCGATCGAGCAATTCTTGACCGACTGTTGGCAAATCAACAGATTCTAGATGGCGTTGAGCAAAATTTGCGCTGCTGTGAATCACAAACACCGGCTGCTGCGGATCGAGCCGCTTGCTGCTGTCCCAGCCAATCCAAGCTAAATCAGAATTATGGGCAAAAGAAACAGATTTCCACTGCGGATTTAGATTGCTCAAATCTTGCTGTTTGACCGCAGGATAGCCAGCCATAGCGGTAATGCAAGGGTCGTACTCTACAGAACGCAATTTGTCAATAAAATCAGATTTCAAACCGATTTCCGAATTCAAAAACATTAAAGCTTGAGGAGCAGGAATTGCCACCACAACAGCCTTAGCAATCAATTCTTGAGGTATGTCTAAATTGTTGTCAGTGACTTCTAAAGAAAGGTGCCACTTTTGGTTATCTGTAGTAGAAATAGCTTGTACGCGGCGGCCGTACCAAATATCTAAATCCTCAGCCAGATACTTACCCACAGCATTCATTCCAGCAGGTGCGACATAACAAGAACTAGGAATAGAGAACATTTCTCCTTGTTTGAATTCCCAGACACAATCCGTCCAGAGTTTGAGGATGTGCCGATCGACCAAAGCCTCAATTAACCGCTGCACCGCATCCCCCTGCGGTTCCAGATACCGCGCCCCGTGATCGACCCTAGTCCCCTGTAGGCGGCGGGTAGCAACACGTCCCCCCGCACCGCGAGATTTCTCAACAACCGCCACAGAATAACCAGCTTGACGCAACCGTTGAGCGCAACTCAGCCCCGCCATACCCGCCCCAATCACCGCAACATCGAACATAATTAGTCATTAGTCTGTAGTCACCAGTCATTAGACATCTCCAAAAACTATTGTGTAGTAGGCATCCTGCCTGACCAAGACTTGCTTTTCACTAGATGTCTAGTTATCAGCTTAAAGGCTGCGGGGAAGTTTCAGTGCAATATTTCAGTTGGCGGCCAAACCCTGAGAGCCGTAGCGCGGGCGAGGGCCCGACGCCATCGCCCTGCACCAAGTAGTAGAATAAAGGACAGCACGAATCCATGATTAAGACCAGATAAAAAAATCCCACTGTGGGTAAATCCTAAATCCCAATGGTTGTGTATCAGCAGCAATCTAAAATCTAAAATCTAAAATCTAAAATCGAATAGGGGAGGGCAAAATTTTGGACGAACTCAGAGCAGCACTCGAATTGACAACAGAAGAAGAATTGCAGCAACTAACAGAACTTCTGTTCAGCCGCAAGTTTAACCCTTTAGATTACGTGCAAACCCCCGCACCCATAGACGTACAAAGTCGCGATCGCCAAGCATGGCTCGACGCCGTAGAACAGCGGTTTCGCTATCTTGCAGCCGACGGGTTGACGGTACTCAGAGGGCGAACCCAACAAGTCAGTTACAGACAAGCGCTAATTCAAGTTTGTCGCTATCTCAAAATCCCTTATCCCAAACAGTTGTCTACCACCGACTTAGAGGCAGAAGTATTTCTGCACTTAATGGGCCGGGCGTGGAAGCGTTTGCCGGCAGAGGAACAGCAAGCGCTGACAGTGCGCGTACAGCGAGCGATCGTTGATTCTAAACTCTCAGAACCCCTGCCAATTTCTGCTGAAAAAGACCCGCTGGGTTTACTGTTCAAAGGTGGCAGCGCTTTAGCTGTTAGTTCCATCTTAAAACCAATGCTGCTCAAACTAATGGCCAATCAATTTGCGCTGCATTTTGCCACCTATCAAATGGCAAAACAAGGAGTGCTTGCAGGCACTGCAACTGCAGCAACCCAGTTTCAAAACTATGTCGCAATTCAGACTGCGCGGCGCGGTATGGCGGTAAGTGCGGCTCGTTACGGTGCGACGCGAAGCGTATTTTCGTTGATCGGCCCGGTGATGTGGACTTGGTTTTTCGCGGATTTGGGTTGGCGATCGATTTCCACGAACTACGGCCGGATTATTCCGACCATTTTTGCCTTAGCTCAAATTCGCCTGACGCGATCGGAATGCGTTTGGGAACTAGCTTAACGATAGTAGATTTTAGATTTGAAATTTGAGATTGGGAGTGTGGGTGAATATCAAAAATCGGTTGAAATTAGCTGCCAAACTGACAGCCGAAAATCTCAAGTCTCGACTCCAAAAACATCCTGCTCGCCGCCTGCAAATCCCTTGGAATTTCGCTCAAGTGGGGATGCTGATTTTTCCCTTAATTCCGATTTTGGGAGCTTTAAGTTTATTCCTGGGATTGGCCGGCACTTGCAAGCAAAAGTTCCGTCAAATTAGTTGTCGCCCGCTGAATCGAGGCTTCGCAATTCTGAGCGCGCTGCTAGTCATCACAGCGGTTTTTGCCCACAACCGCAGCGAGGCTTTTTTAGGATTGTATAATTTTTTGCCGTTCTTTATATTGTTTGCTGCTTTCAGCAGTTTAATTCAAACTTCGCCTCAATTGCGGCAATTGTCTTGGATGATTGTAATTAGTTCAATTCCCGTGATAATTTTAGGGCTGGGACAGCAATTTTTAGGTTGGAGCGGCATCGATCAATTGCAGCCCGTTTTTGGCTGGGTACTCGAACCCAAAGGCAATCCCCCCGGCCGCATGGCTTCTGTATTTATGTACGCTAATATTTTAGCTTGCTATCTGACAATTGCTTTTATTTTAGCACTGGGACTGTGGATGGAAGAAGGGTTCGGGAACGAGCACTCTCAGGGATTGAACGGATTGAACAGCGAGATTTTAAGGGAAGAGGAAAGAGGAAAAAAAGAAACAATTAATGAACGGCTGATTGCAGATTCCCAATTACCGATTCCCAATTACCGATTCCTATTTTTAAGTTTTGCAGTGAGCGGAAATGCTGTTGCTTTGATTTTTACTAATTCTCGTAATGCTTGGGGAATGGCAGTTTTGGCAGTTTTGGCTTTTGCACTTTATGCGGGTTATAAAAAATTATTAGCTGCGGTTTTTAGTGCGGCTAGCATAGTTTTTTTGTCTGCCTTTGGCCCCGAACCTTTACGGCAGTCTTTGCGAAGAATTATCCCGGCTTTTTTCTGGGCTAGACTCACCGACGAGATGTTCCCAAATCGGCCAACTGCTACTTTGAGAACTACTCAGTGGGAATTTGCTTGGTCGATGACTCAGCAGCGTCCTTGGACTGGTTGGGGATTGCGAAATTTTACGCCTCTCTATCAAGCTCAAATGCAAGAATGGCTCGGTCATCCTCACAGTTTGATACTGATGTTGACTGCGGAAACGGGAATACCCGCAACGCTTTTGTTGTTTGGTTTAGTTGGTTGGGTTTTAGCTAGGGGTGTTTTGCGGCTGGCGAATTGGCCGCTTTTTCCTGCGGATATTAAACACGAGCAAATAGCCACACTCGAAAAAGCGGAAAATGCTTTAGATTTCAATCAAAACTCTATAATTAATAGCACAAATCAGGTGGCTTGTCAAGATTTAAGAGCGGCCGATCGCCTAATTTTTTTTAGTTATTTATTAGCCTTCGCCGCTTGTACGCTATTTAACACTGTAGACGTGACAGTGTTTGATTTCCGACTCAATACTACAAGCTGGTTGCTGTTAGCCGCAATTTCCGGAGTCAGCCAGAGGGAATAGGGAATAGGGCATCGGGCATTGGGCATCGGGCATCGCGCATTGGAGTCAGAGCCGAGAAGGTTATTGATAACAAATAACCAATAACCAATAACAAATGCTAACAGTCAACAGTCAACAGTCAACAGTCAACTGCTGTAAATGAAAAATAAAGTTGTACACTGAAAATCGAGCAAATGACTGCTATGGCGTAAGTTTAGTACGGAGTTTTAGGAGTTAAAGTTGTACACTAACGGAGAATTAGTGTAGTGAATGAGTCAAAATTGAGAAAATAAAGTTCTACCCCGTAGCACTATGGCTTGTGATAGATGGAGAAAATCTTATACCCAATAGGGTTAATTTTTGTCAAAGAGTCGCAGGAAGTAGCAGCTAACCTGGTAGACATATGATATGGAAAAGGTAGTAGCAGTATGGCTGTGGTTGGATGTGATTTATGGGCGAGAGTGTGGAGGGTGAAGGGGTAGGGTGCAATAGGGTGCGATCACCTTACTCCAAGAAAGCCAAGCTAACTATCATTGTCCTGCTTGACTTCGGGTACTAAGTCAGCACTAAAAATTTGAAGGCTTTTGACTAGAGGAGGTCGAGCAAACTGTACTAAGAGTTTTTGACGTGCGTACCCTAAAATGTTTCTGACAACACTTGGATCTGACAGCGCTGTGTGGTACTGTGGCACATCGTGTTCGCTTCCTTTTTTGGCTTCCCTTAATCCCAATACAGTATAAACAGCATAACCAATCGCTTGATAAGCAGCACTCTGTATTTTTGATAACTCCCCCTCAATAAAACTACCTTCATTGGTGCTGTAAGGATTATAACGTAGCTGCTCGAACAGTTTCCTTACTAACTGTTTGCGAATCCTCTCGAAGTCTGTGACTTTAGGAAGCCCTGCAAAAGAATGAAATTTTGCCATGTATTGGGCGTAGGAAAACTCAAATTCGGAGCGCAGTGCTGCCTTCGTAGTATCATCGAATGTAGGACTTTCTAGCATTTCTATCAAGGGTAAGCTATTAGGGTTATGTACTTGGTAGAACCAACGCAAATCTTCAATGCCGGGATTTGTTTTTGGTCTTTCATACTCAATGATATGCAGCTTACGAAGGGATATATTCTGTTTCAATTCAGTCTTTGCAATATCTGGATTGTTCTGAACCAAGTCAATCCAGCCCTTAGCAAGTTCTCTCTTCTTAGAATTTTCACCACACCAATTATTGAGTATGTCATCTTTAGGAACTTCTTCATCATTAAGTTGATGAGAGCCTATATCAAACGCTATTCCTAACTTCTCTGGAATTGTTAAGACTCCTTCGGCTGTTGCCTCAGTCTTCGGATCGACCAGCTCTTTACCTTTTTCTATGAGTTCTTCCAATGTGGCTAGGTCAGCCAACCACTCATCCATATATTCACAGAAATGCAACCCATCTCCTATACGCTCTGTAGTTGCGTTGTCCCGCGCAGTTCCTGCCCTTGGGAAGTCCCAAGCATCGTGAGACCATATTTTAATAGTGTCAAGTTGCGCTGGAGGAACCCTAAGTTTTCCGAGGAATCTATCAGTGTATGACCGAATTTGCCGACCAATCAAGCGTTGAATTACTTCGATAATTGATTGGGTTCTCCTAGCCAATCCGACTACGCCACAGAAGGGATTGTTGATTCCTTCGCGTCCCATGTCAACAACAATCAGAAAACGGGCACACTTATCAGGAAGCTCCCAACCACGCCCAGTCATTTTAAATTTCTTTGTTCGCCAGCACTTCAACCAAGGGTGGTCTAGATCCAGTTTGTACCCTTTGACTGGTTTGCCCTCCTCATCCACTCCAGAACTAAAAACAAACTCAGCTCTAAAGCCTTGGTTAGAAGGATACTGGTGTGGATCGCTTTGGAAAATTTTTTCGTTTAAATGTTTTGTTATAACCTCTGCGTCGTGCCTGCTTCTTACAGAGATCATGGCGTGCATAGGATAAATCAGGTCAGGGAGGACTTCATTAGCATCCCTGTGAGGTGCAGGTTGTGGAGTCATTTGTCCAGAAAACACCTTTTCACAGATGCGATCTGCGTCTACGACATAAGACACAACCTTTTCAACTACACTCTTAGCAGGTTCGAGCTGCGTATTGTACTCTGGTGTGTTAGGACTGCCCTCTATTTCAGTACGCTTGCCGCAAAAGTGTTCTCGCGCATCGACTGTTTTCACATAGTCAACAATCTTTAACTTTTCAATAGATTCTTTTACTGAAGTCAGGTACTTGAGGTTCTGCTGCTCTTGATAAACTTCTCGCAAGCCACATTAGACATCTCCGAAAACAATCAAAGCCTCTGTGTAGTTAAGCTCCTTGACGTAAATGTAATCATCCTAAATTAGCTAGTGTGCACGATA
>NZ_SRRZ01000094.1 GCF_013179805.1 Microcoleus asticus IPMA8
AGTGTAACTTTCATCTGACCTATCTTTTTTTAACACAAGTCGGTCAAATACCAGCCCTGTCTGAGTTCCGGCGGGGTTGTCACCCCGCCAGCAGGACAGTACGTTTGTGGAAACTTAATGGCAACCCCATTGGGCAACCTTTTCGGCATGAAAGCCCTGTCCAGTCAGTTGCCTTTAGTCCAAATGGCACCATGATTGTTAGTGGAACTAGGGGAAGCTTTGATAGCTTCTTCAATATGGGAGAGAAGAATGGTTACTTGCGATTATGGGATGCCAATAGCAGCTCCATTGGGCAACCTTTTCAGGGTCATCAGAAGTCGGTCGAATCAGTTGCCTTTAGTCCAGATGGCGAGATGATTGTCACTGGAAGTGAGGACAGGACAGTACGTTTGTGGAATCTCAATGGTAAGCCTATTGGAAAGCCTTTTCAGGGTCATGAACATTCTATTTATTCAGTCGCTTTCAGTCCAGATGGCACCAAAATTGTCAGTGCAAGTACGGACAAGACAGTAAGACTATGGGATCTCAATGGCGAACTTATTAAGCAGCTTTGTCAAGGACATGAGCTTTATTCAATCCTCGTCAGTCATAGTACAGTAATAATTCTTAGTGGAGATATAGATTCAAATAGTTACAAGACGGAAACAGTACGTTTGTGGGATATTAATGGAAATTTTATTGGGCAACCCTTTCTAGAATGTGAGGGAGATCTCACTTCAATTACTCTTAGTCCTGATGGTAGCAGAATCGTCAGTGGGAGCAGAGACAAGACGATTCGCATCTGGGATTTGAAGGGTAACTTTTTAGAAAAAACTTTTCAGGGTCAGGCATCGATCAGGTCGGTAACTTTTAGTCCTAAAGGAGAGTTTATTGTCAGTCATGACTACGATAAGACTGTCTGCTTGTGGGATCTCAATGGAAACCTTATCGGACAGTTCTCTCCGAACGATGATTCTGATGAGTTTTTACCAGTTTTTATTGCTCCCATCGTCAGCCCTGATGGTCAGTTGATATTAGGGCGGAATACGACCCACAGTATACGTTTATGGGACTTAAAGGGCAATCCTGTGGGAGGATCTCTTCATGCTCAAGATCAAGTGTTCAGGTCATTCGTCTTTAGTCCTGATGGTCAGTTGATCGTAACTGGAGGTACTGACGGAAGTATTCGTTTATGGCGGGGTCAATGGCGAGCATGGTTACAAGTGTGTTGCGATCGCCTCCGTTACCATCCCGTTTTCACCAATCCTGAATCGATTGAAGATCCACAACAGCGTGAGATTGCGATCACAGCCCGTGAAACTTGCCGAAAGTATGTCTGGAATAAGGAAGATACCTCTGTTTAGGCAATGAAGTATAGGCGTTGACGCGATTGTAAGCCCAAGATGAGAGGTGATCGCACGCTGAAGCTACTCGAATTTTCAGACAGTTGAGCGATCACTCTCTTTACCGAAGCACATCAGTTTTCTGACCGTGCGCTTTTGGGAAGGGCGATCGCTCTTTAGGTGCTAGCTGCCGCTTCAGCAACACTGGGAGTTTCAGGAACATCAGAGGATGCCAAGGTTTCCTGCCATGCGTCACACGTAAACTTGGAGACTTCCTTAGAAACTCTCTTGATAATCAGTGTTGAAACCAACGCAGCGATAGCTGGGGCTAATCCCAGGTTCGCTGTTAGAAACGGAGCTAGCATTCCAGCAGCTTTGGCAACGTTCTTCTCTAAATCCCGATCCAGCAACTTCACCAGTTCTTGCATCGTTTTATCCGACCCTTCTCCTTCCAAGGGCGTACATAGAAGCTTGTAGGCTGCCGGGTTAATCCAATTGAAAAGACGCCGACCAGCATTTAAGAATTTTGGATCGATTGCTGCTTTGGCTGCCACACCTATATCTATAGAATCCAAAGAAGCGGGATCTGCACCCGTTCCTCGTGCCCCACGCCCAGCCATTTCATCCTCTATCGCTTGAACCTGGGAGCCTAGCTGAGCTTCCAATACATCATCATCCAGCTCCCACAAACTCTCTACAAGGGCTTCAACTTCTGCCACTATTTTATCTCCTGACTTTAGTTAACAAGAGTGTTACTGATTATTCTTCGCCTAGTAAGCAATCTCCGGAAAACAGTCAATATCCTTTAGCTCAATTAGGGTATGTACAGAATTTTTCAGCAAAAATAACCACCCGATTTCCCAGCACGATCGCCCGTTAGGATCGAGAACTTTGAACGCAGTTTTCTGGTTGCAACCTGTACTCAACAACTACAGAATCTGACACGTTAACATCTGAATGGGGAAGTTTGAGATCATCTGAAATTAATACCAGTTCTGAAAAAAAGCGCTACAATCTGCATCCTTATTGGGTCGCTCCGATATCGAGCTACAAAATCGATCGACAATGCAGGTTGCTGCTGTTGCGCGAGCGCGGCGAACTGGTATAATCGATTGGCAATTTATCAACGCTCGCTCGATACCTCCTATCCCCAAAAATTAGAAAAAACGGGAGCCAACAAACTTGTATCGGGACTGGAAGCAGGCACGGAAACGTAGCGCGATGAGTTTTCCATTGCCAGGATTCTATCTGTATCCCTCACGAATAAAGGCGTGATTTTTTTCCTCTATTGTCAAAAATCGTTCAGTTCCAATTTGACAATGCCGCGCAAAGTTTTAGATGCGACGGACAGCGGCAAAACTAACAAATCGCTTTCGGGTAAATTGATTAAACATTTTTATTCTTGAAGCTGCCGGACATCCTTTCAATAAACCGGACTGCGCTCGCCTTCCCCAAAGTTGCCGAATCCTGACCCGTCGCGTTAAGAAATACCCCAAATGAATGCAGCAATGCAGTAAGTGCGGCAAACTTTCTGGTATCGGGTCGAGTTTACCAAGATGAAGATAGAACGGCACGGCCAGGCTAAGATACTTACGCAACAGGAAATCGAGCTTTTGTTCAACAAAGGTTTGCAAACCGCTCGCGATCGCACGCTCTTCGGAGTTTGTCTCTACACCGCTTGTCGGATTGCCGAAGCTTGTTCCCTAATGGTCAAGGATATCTACACAAACTCTGGCGCTGTCCGTTCTACAATTAACTTCCGCAAAGCCAACACCAAAGGAAAACTCCAAACCAGGACGATTCCGGTCATTGAAGATTTGCGAAGTCTCCTAACATCTTGGCGTTCCCACGCCGGCCAGACTTATTTATTCCCAGGCCGCCACCCTTGCCACCACTGGAAGCATTTGCACACCAACTCAGCGGATCGGATTTTGAGAGAAGCGTTTGAGCGGGCCGGCATCGAGGGCGCCTCCACCCACAGTTTTAGGAGAACGGCCCTGACTCAGATGAGCAACGCCGGGATTCCGCTGCGGATTATTCAAGAAATCAGCGGTCACAGCAACCTCGAACAATTGCAGCGCTACTTAGAGGTGAAGCCTGATCAAGTCAAAGGAGCGATCGCCTCACTTTCCATGCTTTCCTACACGGGGAAATACGCATTTCCCCCTGTAGAGGATGAATTGTCGGCTGTGCCGTTATCAAGGCAGCAACTGTCACAACTGTCACAACCCGAAGCAGACTCTGGGCCTGAAGAAATTCCTGATTGGTGACAGTTGCTTGAACCTGCGCCTGAAGCTCTCAATCCTGAGCTGGTTACAATTGTTCGTCAGTCGGACGATCTCGCGTAAAATAAAAGCTTGTACCAGGCGGTGCTGTTTGTTGCCGAAGACGAGAGAACCAATCAAGGACGTGGGAATTTAACGCGAAGATGCAAGCCTTCTACACCGAACGAGAAAAACGCCTTTGGGAAGCAGCCGACGAACGAGCGGACCAACTCTAAACTCAAGCCTTCGGAATATTCCGTACCCGTTCTCGGGTTGGTTTTTCTGCTGTACGGTGACTATAAGTTTGGCTTGGTTTCACAAGAAATTGCAGCGGGAAGCAGCAGGCGGCGCACGGTGGGTAAGACGAATTACCAGGCACTTTTGCGCGCTTTATTTGCCGAAAACTGCGCGCGCATGATTATTTAATCGATCGCCCGGAAGCTGAGGATATTGGCGGGGCGATTAATGCGGCGATGAAGGCGAAAGCAGATGAGAATGAGGAACTGGGCGGCGATGAAGGCGAAAGCAGATGAGAATGAGGAACTGGGCGGCGCTTTGCCTAGAAATTACAACAGCTTGGAAAAACCGATTTTGCGGGAGTTGTTGAAAATCTTAGTCATGCGTTTTAAGGGCAACTGCTTTAGATTCACTGTTAGCTTTATTTTCTGTGTCATACGGTTCAACGCTTCTGTCAAGCTGCTGACGAGGTTGTCACCCCGTCAGGAACGGGGGTCATCAGACTTAGCTGGAACATCCGTTACATCTGGTACAATTAATTTTCTAACAACCTCACCCTCCAAATCAGGCTTTTCTGATGCGATCGCGTCTCGATCTGTCACACCGGGAGACCGAGGGTCATCAGACTTGGCTGGAGTGTCTGTTACATCTGGTACAATTAATTTTCTAACGACCTCAACTTCCTGATCGATCTGTTTAGGTGTGAGCGCATCTCGATCTGTCACGCCAGGAGACCGAGCGTCGTCAGGCTTCTTAGATTCAGAGTTCTCTATACTCATAAAAAAAGTATGGGTAGACAAGAGTTTGTCCGAATAGACATCTCCAGAAATTCAACAGCTACAAAGCTTTCAGATTAATTTTCTGAAAAGTCTAATCAGTAACTCTGCCAGAAGCATAGCACCAAACTAATCGATTTCCACAGCTCCCAGCGCTTTTAAAGTTGCCTTCTGTGCAGCCGTTAAACCAATCGCACCCCTAATATTCATACCCTCATAAGGTCGATCGGCCAAGAGCGTTCTCAAACACTCACTCGTTTCCACACTCCAGAACTTGATTGTCTCATCTCCACTCCCACTAGCTAAGGTTTGTCCATTTGGACTAAAGACAACTGACCATACTCCTTTAAGATGTCCCTGCAACGTCCCTCTGTTCTTTCCTGTCCTGACATCCCAAAGCTGAACCGTTTCGTCATCGCTAGCAGTGGCTAAAGTCTCACCATCTGGACTAAATGCCACCGACCTAACGCGGTGAGTGTGTCCTTCAAACGTTTGCAAACATTCCCCCGTGCAAACATCCCACAGCTTGATAGTCTCACCGCTACCACTGGCAATTTTACTACCACAGGAACTAAAGGCAACCGATAGAACCCAATCCCGATGACCTTGAAACGTGTGAACACAAATCCCTGTATTCACCTCCCAAAGCTTGACCGTCTGGTCATCACTGCCACTCACCAGAGTTGTTCCATCCGGACTAAACGCCACGGACTTAACCCGATGAATATGTCCCTCAAGCGTTTGCAAACATTCGCCCGTTTGCCAATCCCACAGCTTCACCGTACAATCCCGACTGCCACTAGCTAGTATCTGCCCATCTGGACTAAAGCTGAGGGATTGCACCCAACTGCTGTGTCCCCAAATTGTTCTCAAACATTCTCCCGTGTCGCAATCCCAAATCTTGATGGTGCGATCGTCACTTCCACTCGCCAAGATTTGACTCTCATCAAGTTTCGGTGCAAACGTGACGGATGAGACGATGTTGTTATGTCCCTGCGCTGTTCTAATGCACTCTCTCGCCGCCACATCCCACAACCTTACCTGTTGGTCTCGACCGCTACTGGCTAATAATTGCCCATCAGAACTCAATGCAACAGATAAAACCGAATTGCTGTAACCTTCTAGGGTTCTCAAACACTGCCCCGTGCGGACATCCCAAAGCTTCACCGTCTGGTTCTCACTAGCACTCAACAACGTGCTGCCATCTGGACTGAACAGAACTAACCAGACGCGATCGCCATGACCCTGTAATGTCTGAAGACATTCTCCCGTCAAAGCATCCCAAATCTTAACTGTCGTATCCTCACTGCCCGTTGCGAGAATTTGACGGTCAAAATAATTGACATCACTTCCAAGATGTGTATAGTCGATTGCCCACACATAACTGTTGTACTCCGGTAATGTTCTAATGCATTCCCCAGTGGTTATATCCCAAAACTTCACCGTTTTACCATCGCTTCCCGTTGCCAACGTCTGCCCATCAGGGCTGAGTGTAACTGAAAGTACCCAGTTAATGTGAATTTCTAGGATTCGGAGACATTCACCTGTATCGACTTGCCATAGCCTCACGGAGGAGTCTTCACCGCTACTAATCAACGTTTGTCCGTCTGGCGTGAAGACGACGGACAGTAAATGATTAGTATGTCCTGTCAACACGTTAAAGCATTGTCCAGTTTTGACATCCCAAAGCCTCACGGACGAGTCATTACTGCCACTTGCTAGAAATTGTCCATCTGGACTAAAAGCAATTGATTGCACACAACCCGTGTGACCTCGTAGTGTCTTGAGACACTGCCCAGTGCTAACATCCCAAAGTCTCACAGAGGAGTCATTGCTGCCACTTGCTAGGATTTGTCCGTCTGGGCTGAATGCTACCGAATGCACCCAACTGATATGTCCCTTGAAGGACAAGAATTGTCGGCTATCTGCAACGTACCATAGCCAAATATCGTTATCAATTCCTGTCGCCAAAAGCTTCCCGTCTGAACTGAAAGCGGCTGATAAAATACCTCCCAACGTTTGTGTAAAAACCGATTTAGTCAAATCCGAATTCACAAAATTGACGCGATGCAAATTCACGCCCTGAAGGTAAGCTTGCCAAACAGTTAGACCAGAGAAATCCAAATCGCTGGAGTCTATCTGAAGCTGCCAAAAGAGATTGAGAACATTTCCTCCGGCATATCCTGGTTTTGGTGATGAGGGTAATGCTTCTGTGGAACCGGGCGTTGGCGCAGCAATTCCCGAGGGTATTCGCAACTTCGACAAAATCTGAATCAGGCAATTTTTGATACTTTCCTTATTGCCAAAAATCGCCAGTAATCTATCTGCAATAGGTTGAAGAATGAGACGAATTTGAGCCTCTCGCAGGTAATCTTTTGTCTGAGCCTTCATTAGGGCGTAGCGGTCAAAGAACACAATCTCGACCGTACTAATCTCCTGGCACACCTGCTCAATCAATCGTTCAGTGACATACTCCATAACCACTGGCTGTTGTGTGAAGCTGACTGAGTGCCTCTGTGTCAGCGCAGGTGTAGCCTTTTCAATAAGAGAGCGCAGTTGCAGAGATTCCAATGCTTCTAATAGCGCTCGATGCGAAACAGTAGGAATGATATCATCACGCAATTCTGTAATCGAAACCCACTCTCGATTGATGGCTAACCAGAACATCGTCTGTTTTTCTAAGGCTGACAATCGACTAAATTGTTGGTCTAGCAAATTAGAAATATCACCGAAAACGACAGTGCCTTGTTCTAAAAATTGAGCAATATCGCCATCGAATAATTCTTGAATTGTCGTGGCTACCATCTTCAGCGCCAGTGGATTACCTGCATACTGCTCCACTAACCCTTGTCCTTCGTCTGCGGAGACTGTAAAGCCCTTCTCCTTGAAAATTTCCTGAACGTTTTCTTGCAATAAACCACTCAACCGCAAAGAATGGATGGGAAAATGTTCACCTTCTTGATAGCTAAGTTCTCTCGGTTTTTCTCGCGTCGTTAATATTAAACAGCTCTGATGACGAGTCTCTCCTATACAGCTAAGGAGTTGCCCATATCCCTCATATCCTTCTCGATAGGCTCCAGCACGCCCATCACTGCTTAAGATGGATTCTGCGTTATCAAGTATGAGCAAACAGCGTGAGGCTCTCAGGTGTTCCAGGAATCGAGAGATTTTGCCGTCAATTGTTTCGGGCAACTCGGTTTCCTGCTGGTTTGAGAGGAAACGAATCACATCTGCCAAAAGTTCTTGAAGTACAGGAGCATTGCGGAGACTGCGCCAAACAATGTATTCAAACTCATCTTTAATTTGTTCTGCTAGCTTCACCACTAAGGTGGTTTTACCCATCCCACCCATGCCGATGACGCTAATCAAGCGGCAACGTTCACGTACAACCCATTGCTCTAAAGTAGCAAGTTCCTCAGTCCGTCCATAAAACGCAGTAACATCGGGGGCTTCTCCCCAATCTTGACGACAGTGGACGCTCGCGCTTGGCGCGGTGGCGAAGTCAATCGCTTCTACGTTCCCACCCGGCGAAAAGTCTTTTGGGTTACGAGTATCGGTGGCGTGATCGGATTTCACGGATTCGGGTTGGGATGGAACAACATTCCCCAAGTCAGCGATTTCTTGCCATCCCAGCCCCAATAGCCTACAGATTTCCACAAAAGTCGCATAATCAACTGTTTTTCCGATGAGGAACCTGCTGACAGTGGATAAAGCGAGTCCTAAATCTTCAGCCAAGGCTCTTTGGCTGCGAAAGCCATTACGCTGGAGGGCTAATTGAGCTTGCTTAATGCAGTCGCTGCGAACTTTGAGCGAGCGTGACATAGCCTATTCCCCGAAAACTATACAGATTTTAACAGAGTTAGTCAGTTGAAGGTCGGTAACAAGTCAGTACGTTCTCAGTCTCGATCTCGGTCAGGTGCAAGTTTTGATTGATTTATAGAGTCTAGAAGTGCGATAGGGGTTCTCAATCGGAGTAAGAAGTCAAGTGGGTCAACTTATTAAACAACTTGGCAAAGAAAATTCGGTGCATCTATCAGTTTTCTACATTGAAGCTCCAAAGCTGACCCTTCTTTCAAAGTGCATAAGCCTAAAAACGCAAGCCCAATAAGCCAATCAAAAGGTTCACTAAATAAGGCTGAAAAAGAGGTGAAAGTCCAGTTTGGAAGGCAACCCCTAGCAGGGTGAAATCGTGCTTAACTCTTGTCTTAAGTCTTACAGCAATTCTCAAACTAACAAAGGAAAATTACCATGAACAAACCAAATGTAATCGTCACCGTTGAACCAATGGAGGGTGGATCTATTGTTTATCTGCCAGTAGCGCCTCCCACTGCTAAAGATCAACCTGGTGTTCAAGTTGCCCTTAAGTTGCTGCTTGATAACGAGAAAGGCCTTTCTGATGTGAATCTCATCAAAATCAAGATTGTGTTTGGAATTGCCCCTGATGTCGATTTCGTTGCGCCAGTCATTTACGACAAAGACTCCATAGCACAGAAAGATATTTTTCCTTTCTTTATAGGGAAGGGAAAGAATCGTACGTTTAATTTCAGCCCAAATAGTAAAGACAACATCAAACTGCCGTCTCCGCCCCCGCCTGGGTTCACGATGGAGTTGTTCTTTGACGGTTACGACACACCAGTGACGGTGTCTAATCTCAAGCTTGCTCCCCACACGAACCCTACGCCAAAAGGTAGCTACCGTTTTCCAGCCAAAGCCAGTGACCTAAACACGGGTCAATACTGGTCAGGTGGCAGTTCTGGAACAATATCGCACCACTCCGGAGATGGACGCTTTGCTCACGATATGGGCGTAGTTGCATGGGACTCTAAGAACAATAAGTGGTCAGAGTTCCCCGGAAAATCGGGCGCTCAGAATACGGACTATCTCTGTTGGGATGAACCTGTTTACGCAATGGCTGACGGTGTTGTTGAAGCTGTCGAGAACGGAAAACCAGATCTTGAACCCCATACCCCCAAAGAACAGCAAAACAAAGGAGCTAACTTTGTCAAGATCTTACACGGCGATGAGGTAGTGTCATATTTTCACTTAAAGAAGGGTTCAGTAGAGTCGAACCTCAGTAAAGGTGTCCATGTGAAGGCGGGACAGTTACTCGGTCATGTCGGCAACTCGGGGGAAACGAGTGCCCCCCATCTTCATATTCAGGCGGTGAAAAACGGTCACTTGCGACCCATACTGTTTCACGACATTCATGTAGTCGCACGGGAGGCTCTCCCAGCAGATGATAGCCCGAATGCGCCGTGGGTGGCGGTAGATGGACAAGGTCTGCCGTGGAGTGGCAAACAAGGGAACGTCGCAATTTGGCCTGCGCCTGTACTGCCGAAGCAAGTCACAAGACTTGGAGACAGCGGTAGCCAAGCTGGTCCTACACAAATCATCACTGCCGCCTCTGTGGGACCCGATCAAGTGGTTACAGCCGTCCGCCCTCAGAACGGGAACCTTGAACTTATCGTTTGGGATACCTCATCAGACGGAAAAACAATCACTCGTCTCGGCGACAGCGGTAATCAAGCTGGTGCCCCAGATATCATAGCGGTTGCTTCTTTGAGCCTCGGTCGAGTGATCACAGCCGTTCGCGCTGATGCTGGCAATCTCAAGTTGATCTGTTGGGGTATCTTTGACGGTGGGAAAACAGTCACCCGTTTGGGTGACAGTGGCAACCAAGCTGGCATTACAGATTTAATTTCACTCACATCCGTAGGCTCTAGTCAAGTAGTTACCGCCGTTCGTACTAACGAAAAAAACTTCAAGCTTATTGTCTGGGATGTGTCAAATGACGGAAAAACAATTGCACGTCTCGGCGACAGCGGCAACCAACCAACCAGTATCAAAAATACCATTGTTACCTCACTGGGGCTTGGTCGCGTAGCGACAATCATTTGCCCTGAAGATGGCAAACTTCAGGTCATTGTCTGGGATATTTCACCGGATGGAAAAACCGTTATCCGTCTCGGCGACAGCGGTAATCAAGCTGGTGCTCCAGAAATTATCGCAGTTGCTTCTTTAAACTCTGAGCGGGTAGCGACAGCCGTTCGTACTGAAGCTGGCAATCTCAAAATCATCGTTTGGGGTGTTTCACCGAACGGAAAAACAGTTACCCGTCTTGGGGATAGCGGTAGCAAAGCTGGTGCTACAGACATCATTACGATCGCTTCTTTAGGGTCTGATCAGGTCGCCACAGCCGTTCGTACCAAGGAAGGAAACCTGAAGATCATTGTCTGGGGTGTCTTTGACGATGGGGAAAGCATCGCACGTCTCGGAGACAGTGGTAGCCAAGCTGTTCCTATAGATGCGATCGCACTCACCTCTCTAGCAAATGGTCAGATAGCTACAGCCGTTCGTACCCAAGAAGGAAACCTTAAGCTCATCGCTTGGGAAATCAACTGAACACAATAAATCACTCCTCGTAAGCCGTGAACGTTAGCTGGTGTTTAAGGGATTAGTTGTAATGGTGTCAAACCAGCAGTGATCACTCTAATTCCAAGTTTATGAGTAAAGCGCTCAAACAACTATTCCCACACCTTGCTGATATACAACTTTCAAACATAACTAACTGTAGAAAAATAGAGCAAAAATGGCAAATCCATCCACCTTAAACCCCATTCTTAATAATTTCCCCCTCGATAGTGGAATCTGTCAACTCAGCAAATTCAAACTCTTTGAAGGGCCAGATATTACAGATATCACGGACAAGCCCGATCCAGGTTGTCCCGAAGCCATTGAAAAGCTCGAAAAGTACAATCAACAACTTAAAGATGAGGGCAAGAAGCCCCTTAACACCCGCTTCTACTTCCTCAGCGAAATTGAAGATTTGATTGGTGGCTGCCAAAATCTTCCTTGCTTCCTCAAAGCAATAGCAAACACCAAATACAGCAACGCGACACTAATTATCGATAAGGTTTGCCACCTCTCTGAACCACTGGTAATTCCATCTCGGTTTACCCTTGCAGGCGTTGGCATCGACGGAGAAGGTAAACTCACATTCGATAATCTTCCTGACGGTGTTTCTGCAATTCGTTTGGATAAAGCTGCTACCAATATCACCATCCGCGATCTGGCGATCGGACGCCTCGGGGGTGGAGTTAATATCGGTATTGATGTCTCGCGTGCCAACAAAGTCTTCATCCGAGATGTAAGTATCACAGGCTTCTTTGCCGGAATCTATGGCAGTCGTCCTGGTTTGTTCGCTTTCTCAGTATATGTTGACCGTAGCAGCATCTTTGAAAATGACTACAACATTGTGATGCACAGAAACGCTTTCCACTGGAGAATTCGCGACTGTATCCTAAATCAAGCAAAATGTTGGGGTCTTCTGATATTTGGCAAAGATAATGACCCGGTTCCACCACCTGAGAACAATATGGGGTGGGGAAACGATTATTTGATATCCGGTTGTCGCTTTGAGGGAAGCGGAATTGGTGGCGCCTTGTTGGGTTCTCACGCTGCAATGTTGATGAATAACCGCTTTGAGCAGAACGGCGGTGTCGGTGGTGTCGGCGTGAACATTCTACCGTCAGCGACAGGAACTCGGATGGTATCCAACGTTATTAGCGGCAACAAGGTGCTTAACAAATCGAAGAAACTTGAAACGAAGCGGTGGGGAGACATTGAAACAGCGTGATTGCCTTTTTTGACCAGCGCAAAAAAGGTACTTAGCACACCATTTATTTACCGCTGAGTACAGGTAATCTGCTTTTTTACTGCTCACCAAACACCTTTTTCTTGTTTTTAAACACACAGAATAACGGGAGACGCTATAGCAATGCTTGGTTTTCAACCGTCAGTTTTGTGAAGCGCAATTAATCTTTTAAGTCCGATTTGCTTAGGAAAATCCGGAATTAAGGCTTCTGTTTTTGTTTTGAACAGTATTGCTACTAGGGGAGTGCATAGTGAAAACGGCACAATACGACCTCTTTATTTCCTATGCCGATGCTGACAGTGACTGGGTAGAAGGCTACTTACTCGACTGTTTGAAGCAGGCTGGCGTGCGCTACCACTCAGAAGCAGCATTTGCTCTAGGTACGGTTCGGCTTCTAGAATTTGAGCGTGCCATTGAGCAAAGCGATCGCATGTTGCTGGTGCTTTCCCCAGCCTATCTGGCAGACGGCTTTAACCAATTCATTGACCTCTTGGCTCAGTATTACGGCTTTGACTCAGCAACGTGGCCAGTTATCCCTCTCGTCTTACAGCCGGTCAAACTGCCACTTCGCTTAAATTCTCTCATTAAACTTAATGCCACTAATCCGACTGAGTGGGAAGAGGCTACTCGCCACCTCTGCGCTGACTTAAAGCGGCCGGTACCAGCTTCCTCTCCTAAGCCGCCTTGTCCATACCCAGGGATGGTATCTTTCAGAGAGGATAACAGCGATTGCTTCTTCGGGCGTGACGCGGAAGTAAAGGAACTCGTAGAGCGTCTACGCCTACACCCCTTCATCTCTGTGATTGGTCCTTCAGGAAATGGAAAATCCTCTTTAGTGTTTGCGGGACTCATTCCGGCCCTGCGCCGAAGTGGACTCTTCGGTTCTGGCGACTGGCTAGTTCGCACTATCCGCCCTGGCGAGACACCTCTAGCTGAGCTAAAAACTGCATTGGGGAATGACCTTGCTAATCCTAAACTGGCAGTAACACAGGCTCTAGCTAGCCAGCCGAATGCTCAACGATTGCTATTAGTCATAGACCAGTTTGAGGAGGTGTTTACACTTACCCGAGAGGAGGCAGCCCCCTTCCAGAAAGCATTGCTGCAGCTAATCGATACTCCCAACTGCTATTTAATTTTGACTGTTCGAGCTGACTTTTATGCTGAGCTGATGGAGTCACCACTCTGGCGAAACATTCAATCTTACCGAATGGAGATAGTCCCTCCAGATGCGGTAGGTCTGCGTCAGGCAATCATCAGACCGGCTGAGAATGCCGATGTGTTCATAGAAGCGGCATTAATAGAACGCTTGGTGGCAGATGCTGTTGGGGAGCCAGGAGTTTTACCTCTGCTTCAAGAGACGCTGGTGTTGTTATGGGAGAAGGTGGAGCGGCGATTCTTGCCCCTTAGAGCTTATGAAACTCTAGTCCTTACTAGCCCAGCCTACAGCAACTTTGATGCTAGCAACCGCACAGGATTGCAAGCGGCGATCGCCAATCGTGCTGATTATGCTCTAGTTGCCCTGAGCGAGGAAGAGCAGCAGGTCGCTCGCCGGATATTCCTCCGGCTGATTCAGTTTGGCGAAGGACGTGCCGATACCCGCCGACAGCAATCGGTTGAACAGTTACGGGTGTCCGGTGACAATCCATACCTATTTGACTGGACGCTACTCTATTTAGCAGGTCGTCGCCTGTTAACGCTTAGCGGTGGAGAGGAGAACTCTAGCAGAAAAGTAGATATTGCCCATGAAGCCCTGATTAGTGGCTGGTCAACTCTACAGTTGTGGCTCAGGGAACGTCGGGAAGCGGAACAGACTCGTAGGCGACTGATGCGTCAAGTAGAGGAGTGGGTACGCTTAGGTAAAGGTAGTGGGGGTCTGCTGGATGAGGTTGAACTGGCTGAAGCAGAGCGTTGGCTGGAGAGCCCTGATGCTGCCGAACTAGGCTATGATGAAACACTGCTTACACTGGCAGAAGCCAGCAAGAGGGCTATTCAGGAAGCAAAAGAGCGAGAAGAAGCAGCTAGACAACGAGAGTTAAACCTAATCCGAGAAAGACTGGAGCAGGAAGAGAAAGCAGCAGAGCAGGAAAGAAAAGCGCGTAAAGCAGCTCAGACGCAGACGAAAGTTGCAATTACCGCTGCGGGGCTAGTGAGCATAGCAGCAGTCGTCGCTTTGTGGCAGTGGAACCAAGCCGTGCAGGGCGAAATTGAGACTTTAACGGCATTGTCCCAATCTCAGCTTTCTCAAAATAACCAGCTTGAAGGACTTATAGAGAGTGTCAGGGCAGGAAAAAAACTCAAGCAGCCAATTTTGTGGCTACCAAACCGAGTTCGCCTGGAGACTGTGGCAACTCTTGCAAAGGCCGTTTACGAAGTACAAGAACGTACTCGCCTAGAAGGGCATAGCCGTGAAGTCCGAAGCGTAAGTTTCAGCCCGGACGGTAAGATGATTGCCTCGGCGGGTGAAGATGCCACTGTCAAACTCTGGAGTCGCGATGGGAAAGAACTCCTACGCTCACTAAAGCTTAAGGATAGTGTTACCAGTGTGAGTTTCAGTCCGGACAGCAAAATGATTGTCTCAGGTAGTAAGGACGGTAAGCTGACACTCTGGAACCGTGACGGCAAGGAACTCTCCTCTTTCGATTATCACAATCAAATACCAATAAATAGCGTAAGTTTTAGTTCCGACGGTAAAAAGATTGCATCGGCTGATGAGAAGGGCATCATCAAACTCTCGAACCCCAATGGTAAGCTGCTCAAAACCTTAAAGGGACACACAGAGAAAGTCTATAGGGTACGTTTTAGCCCAAACGGCGAGAGGATTGCTTCTGCTAGTGCGGACAAAACCGTTCGGCTCTGGAATCTGGAGGGTAAGCTGCTCAGAACCTTTGAGGGTCACACTACTGATGTTAAAAGTGTAAGTTTCAGCCCAAAGGACAACAAAACCCTTGTCTCCGCCAGTATGGACGGCACTGTCCTACTCTGGAAGAACGTCAACGTTACAGAACCTATACCCCCCCCAGATGAGCTTGATTATATCGATCGTCATAATGGTCCAGTGAACGATGTAAGTTTTAGCCCCAATGGCGAAACCTTTGCCACAGCGGGTGAGGACAACATTGTCAAACTCTGGGACAAGCAGGGGGAGCTACTTGAAACTCTGAAGGGTCACACCGGTCCAGTGCACAGCCTAAGTTTCAGCCCAAAGGACAACAAAACCCTTGTCTCAGTCGGGGACGATAACACTGTTAGAATCTGGAAACTCAACCACACTTCTTCTCTCCAAGTTCTAACAAGTCATTCTGATCCAGCTAATAGCGTGAGTTTCAGTCCTAAAGATCAAATTCTTGCTTCGGTCAGTAACGAGGTAGTGAAACTCTGGAGCCTCCCTAGTGGTGAGGAACCTTCCCTAAAACATACCCTAAAAGGCTATGTTTTAGCTTTCAGTCCAGACGGAAAAACGATTGCGACTGCTTCAATAAGTAAGGACAATCCTAAGAACAACGCTGTTAAACTTTGGAATCTCAACGGTCAAGAACTTAAAACCTCGGAAGGGCATAAGGGGGTAGTTACCAACTTAAGTTTTAGTTCAGATGGTCAAATGATTGCCTTCGCCAGCGAGGACAACACTAGGAATAACAACACTAGCGAGGGCAACCCTGTTAAACTTTGGCATCTCAACGGCGAAAAGATTGAAACTTTGGACGAGGCTGCTAGTAACATAAGTTTTAGTCCAAACCGCCCAATACTTGCTTTAGGCGGTTTGGACGGTACTTTAAAACTCTGGAACTTTAATAATAAAGAACTCAAAAACTTGGGGAAACACGAAGGAAGAGTCACCAGCGTGAGTTTTAGTCCTGATGGACAAATGATTGCCTCTGCCAGCGAGCTGGACAACACTGTTAAGCTCTGGAACATTGATGGTAAAGACCCTAAAACTCTCAGAGGTCACGACGACTGGGTTACTAGCGTGAGTTTTAGTCCTGATGCTCAAATAATTGCTTGTGCCGACGAGAACACTGTTAAGCTCTGGAGTCGCGATGGCAAAGAACTCGCAACCTTGAAAGGGCTTCTTGATAGTCGTATCCGGAGTGTCAGTTTTAGTCAGAATGGCACAATGATTGCAGCAGCTAGTGAAGATAAGCCAGTAATTCTATGGAATTTGGGGTTAGACTATTTGTTAGATCGTGGTTGCAATTGGCTGAGGGAGAGTAATTACCTGAAGACTAAAAAGGAGTATCAAGAAGTCTGTAAATAATGCTTAAAATATTGATAGATTGTACCCAATGTTCACCCCAATTGAGAGGTCGTTTAAATTATAGCCCGACTCACCTATGAGTCGATCATAGGAGTCTCCCACTAAATAAGATACTGAGCCATTGATAAATGTATTTCGATTAAGATAGTAGACTGTCGTAGCACTTATCTGCTGTTGGGTATTAAGGCGGTCTTGGCGTGTGAAGTCATCAAAGACAACCTGATAGTCCAGCCTCCCTTGCAGCCGAGAAGTCAGGTCATAGCGCAAGCCCACCGTTAAGGTGTTCCTGACTAGACTTGCCTCGTATGGTGAGGCGAAGCTCGCTCGAAGTTCATAGCCTGAGTCTAAACGTAGCTTGGATGAGAGTCGATCCAGTCGCCCAACTGCAAGCCGCAATGAATTGTCTACTAAGTCATCTGACGAACCATTCTTGGATAGACGCTCTTGTACCCATGCCAGTTCAGCGGCAGTGTTGTTTGCCAATTGCTGTCGAACTCCAAAACTAAAGTTCAATGCGTTGTAGCCATCTGCCGATGTAAATAGCACGGAGCTACCTCCAGCCCCGGCTACTAGGCGTGTATCAGATCCCAGGTCGAGTTTTCCCCGAAAAAAAGCACTGTTAACGAACGCTGTCTCCCGGTTAATTGCTGGAGAATTTATAGTAGAGTTGGTTTGCGCCGAAGAGCGCAACAGCAGTTCTAAATTCGGTTGACGGCGAGAAGATTCCTGCAGCGAAGGGCGAATAATATCAGGCTTGCTAAGATCGCCGTCAGACTCATCGGGAGTGTAAGGCTCGTCAGGGGGCGGAGGCGGAACTTCGGGAAAATCGGGGGTTTGTTCAGGTACAGGACTCTGGGCTTGAAAGCGTTCAACAGGTAACAGGTCGGCAGAAGTTCCAGAAACGGGAGTTAAATCGGTAAGCTTAAGCACAGGCATTTTTACCTCTGCACGATCGACCTGTGTCTCAAGGACTCTAGTGGCTTCAACATTAGGTACTTTTGTTACTTCAGAATAGACTCCGGCTTCTGGTTTGCTTTCAGGTACAGGGCTCTGAGCTTGAAGGTGTTCAAAAGGTAACAGTTCGACAGCAGTTCCAGAAACGGGAGTTAAATCGGTAAGCTTAAGCACGGGCATTTTAACTTTTCCACGATCGACCTGTGTCTCAAGGGTCCTAGTCACTTCAACATTAGGATCTCTTGTCACTTCAGAATAGACTCCGGCTTCTGGCAGCTCAATCGGTTTAGAGTTGGCTGAGGTGTTGTGATTCTGGAAGATTTCTGGGCTAGGACTGGCGATGGCTGGGTCGTTAAAGACGCAAGCAACAAAAGTCGATGAAGAGAAAAACACTACAGCCATAATACGCATGGGCTAGCTCCAATATCTGAGTAATTTGGTTGCCACTAACTCGCTCCGAGAAATCGAAAATTCTCTAAGTTGCGTTCTTCTCGCCAGGTTTTTATCGATCATTGAGGTATAACCATTGGTGGTACGTGAGGGGTACGTAAAGGAAATTCCAGATTGGGAGGAGTCAGAAGTTCATCATCAAGTACCCTCTCCTTCTCTTGGTCCCGTAAAGCCCCCACAGTTTCCTCCCTAACCTCAAGGATTATTTTCCGGAGGTCATCAGGTTGTTGGTTGACAAAATCTTCATGCTCTGAGCCAAGCCCTAAACCCAAAGCCAGTGGATTGTTGCGATAGAAGTCTCGCAGGCTGAATTCCCCGAGCCGCCTCACATCTCCATCAATAGTCACAGATGCAAGCTCACCAGCTCTGAGTTCAACAGTCTCTCCACTTCTTAGACCAGTGACGGTGACAGGTCCTTCTGAACCATTGGCCAGAACCCCAACCGTTGTCTCTCGATCATTTTCTATAACGAATAGTGCTGTACCAGGGGCCTGTATGCTTGCCTTTTTAGTTTGGGTCTCGCAGGGTTGGACATTCCTATAATGGAGGTATACGATTTTGCCTTGATACAGTCGAAATAGGCATTTCAATGCCGGCGCAAATTGAGAAGTCGTATAACTTCCCTGCAGGTAAATAGGCCCTTGAGGTATTTGTAAGTCGGCTCTGCTCCTGCTACTTTGCGTTCGGAGCCACTGGTTAGGCAATAGGGATGGAGTATCAGTGGATTGAATTCTAGACCAGCCTCTTTGTCCGCTGGAGTTGCGAAATTGAACATTTCCCTTAACATTACGTATGTCTATTCTGTCTATTCTCCTGGCCGGTTGAGCTGATGTAGGAGCTATCCAGGAGAATGCTAGTAGACTACTCGTAGCTATCAGCTCCAAGCTTAAAAACCAAATCTGTTTTTTCATTGAAACATTATCTATGTCAAGTTGTTTCTAATAATTCGCTCTTGAGGAGTACCTTGTTCGGTACTATCGAATATCTCTGCCTCTACATATTCTGGTTTAAGGCGCTGTTTGATTCACTCTCTGCCGGGGACTTTCCCGATTGCTTTGAGGATATACTTGTGGCTAATGTTATCGAATGCTCCCTTGATGGCAGGAGCAAGTAACCATTCGCCTTTGCCATGTCCATTAAAAAGATACCACAGTTATTCTCTCGCATTGTGGCAACTTCGTCCGGCGGCGCGAAATCGACAACTGTTTGACTCAAAACGATCGTCCCAGCTTGGCTCTAGAGCATTCTTAACTACTGCCTGCATTACCCGATATTTGATTGTGGAAATCCCCAGTCTTTGTTTCCCGTTTGCTTTTAAAAGGTAAATCCTCTTAGTTGAGCGAACTTTATACTGGGTATTCTTTTCCTGTGTTTTATTTGTTTGTTGCAAATCTTTACTGCCCCCCGCATGGACAGCCCATTCATGCCGACCCCTGTTGGTGTAGCCTGCGCGTAGCATAGGGCTGGGATAAAGGAAGCTAATCTGTAAAATAGAATATTTCAAATGTTACTTTTTTTCATACCCTACGCAATGGTTCTTGCAAATTTTGCACTAAGCGATCAAATTGGCGCTGGGGGCGACGGGGATGAGCTAGATTTATTATCTCCAACTGACCAATTCGTCTAGGTAAGGTAGGTAAGGGATTTGAGTCAATTGGCATGAATTGGATGGGTACTATGCGCTGCCTACCTTCGTCAACCCCCATTCTTTGCACTAGAGCATTCTCGAATTCTGCCATGTTATCTGCCAGGTAGGTTTCTGACAACACGATCATAGTCCGTTTAGACTGCGTAATTCCATTCTCAATGTTGATTAAGCGGGCTACGCCAGGTATGTCAACATCACCGGAAACTGCAATACGTAAACCAGCCTGCTCCAGTCGTGGCAGTAGCGTATCCCACACCCAGGTAGAATCAGGATCTTCGTCTACGTAACTGATATAGACATCATAACGAAAGTCATTGTCATCTATACCAGGGGGTTTCGGAGGTAGGGGCAAGTTTGATGGGCTGGGTTGACTATTCTTACTTTTGAGGACTGGTGTTAGAGACTCCGGAATTCCCTCTAAGTCAATTGCACTACAGCCAAACTCATAAGCATCTGCATAAGATCTTCCGGCTCCCAGCGCATCATAAAATCCCACAGCAAATTCAATTGCTGCCCGATCGCCAATTGCCTTATTCATCCCAACTACATAGTCAACGTGTTGGTGAATTGCCTCAGCTTGAGCCTCTGAATAGCAGGCATTCAGCACAACACACTCAATCGTGTCCTTAAACAACTTAAATAGCCTTACGAGTGACTCCGTACTGACTAACTGCATTTGTCCCGAACTATTTTCCAGAGCTAAGCCATGCTCTCCGGCCCCATGCCCAGAAAAATGGATAATTTGTGGTTCGTGATCTAATAAAGCGCGACGCAAGTCATCAACACGTAAGGCCCATCGAGTAACAATTTCAAACCGATCTCTTTTTTGGGCTCGTTCTAAGCCTGCCTGAATTTCTCGGACTTCTTCATCCAAGCGCAGCTTGTCTGTATTCTTTGGATTGGCTGTGAGAATCAGGATCTTTTTCACGGCAACATCAACTCTAGAGGGGAACTGAGCGCTAGATGCACATAACTACCGCTTGGCTATGGGTAATTATCTTCACAGGTTTCGACTTTGAATCTGTATGAATCGGTAATTAAGATAATATTTTTTAACCATGCCCCCGGACAATGACTGCAACTGGAACGCCAAGGTCGAAGGAAAAATAATCATTTTAATTTCCTATTTTTGACAATTTTGCTAGAGAACCAACCTTAATGATAATTGAGATTTCCAGGCATAGGGAGCGGGGTTTGGTTTTGGTGTTCAACTAAGTTTATGTATGTGCATACATAGCTATGTATGCACATACATAACATTTTTGTTTGAGTGTTGTCAAGCTCTATGATAAAAGTTGTTAATTGTGCATACACAGACAAATGACCAGAAAACCGGCTGAACGCAGCGCTTGGGGCGAAAACAAAGAGCGCTACAGCATTTTTGTGACTCCTACGGCAATGAAAGCGATCGACACCAGGGCTGAGGTGCTTGGAATCTCACGCTCTGAATTCTTGGAACAGTTCGCCCGCCTGATTGCAGGGATGACCGACACTGAACTAAAAAAGGAGGATAGGGAGGAATTGACCAAAAGTGTTGGAGCAAAGTATCGCATTAGCCCGCGAAGAACTTGCTGGCAGGGGTTTGTTCCTCAAGCGCAAAGCTAAGGGTGATCGGGTTCAATTGCTAAAAAATCAAATTATGGAATGGCAAACACTACTTGAAAAACTAGGTTGAACTTTCGTATACACGCCCGCTTGGACTTTCGGAGTTTGGTGTATACGCCACGTAGGGCGCGATGAAGCGTCAAAAGAGTTTCTGATGACCGAATCAGTTAGATCCGTCAGGGCGTCCGTACAAATAGGCTCCTTAACAGTCGATGGGTTAATGCTGCCTAGACAGCAGTTATCGGATGAGCCAGACACAAGTGGCTGAATGTGTTGGTCTAAAAGTTCTGAACATTTCAAATTTTTTGTGACCAAAAGCTTTCAAAACTTGATAGGAGTGTAAGTTATAGGTCTCGGATCTCTGAGCCATCGCAAATACTCCGAATCTCATCGAAAGTAAACTCCGACCATCGGTTTGGGTGCGATCCTTAAAAGATTCCGATACGCCGACAGCTTCATAAAACTGCGATTTTAGGCACAACCATAGCAAGCGTGAGGCGTTTCAAACTTTTTGAGTTTACAGACGCTCGAACGCTTACTAGGAAAGAATTAGGCGTTTCAAAACACATCCATTTTAAGGAGTGACTGCAATGATTGGATGGCCGTTTAGCAAAAGTGAGGATGACGATTCGGAGCAGGAAAACAGACATTCGGCGTCATCTGAAGAAGATTGCAAGGAGATGGAAAAAAAGTATGGGTGGGAACTCAAAAGAGTCGAACAAAACGAGGACGATTCAGACCTATCGGTCGATTGCGTGTTTAAGGGCAAGCAGACCAGCTTCTGGGATATGTGGGGCGACCATCAAGACGACCCGGACTAGATGAAGCATAACTATAAAAGCATTTGATGTGATGACACAAACTGAAGAACTGGAACTTTACGACCCGCTGGCCAGCAAATCTACTCTTAGCCTCTACCTGGTCAAAGAGCAAGAAAAATGGGTTCCTATCGAAAGCAAAGAGCTTGTTATTGGGAAACAGTTGACTCGACTGTTACAGCTTTCTCACGATTCGCGTCCTCTACTGAAGCGTAAGGTCAAAGTTGGAGAACGGCTCACTTACCACGTAAAAAAAGAGGGTAGCCCTTGGAAAGCTTACCTTGTCACTCCCTCGGACTGGGTAGTGGTCAGAGTGTTTCGGTACGAAGCCGACCTATCAGAGGTTGAAGGGGATATGCCAGAGTTTCGAGACGTACAGATTGCTTACTGCGAGCGCCAGCCTTTGACACCAGAGGAAGCTGAAGCAATGACTTATGAGATTGTTAGCCAGGTTTGTGTGGATTCATGCGGCGGCGATAAGGAAGCTTATCAACAATTTCTTGCCAGTCAGGAGTCTAAGCAATACGTCCGCGTATAGAATTTGAAAAGGCTGTTGTCACCACGCGACCGCCCCCATCGATTAGACCCGACCAAAAAAAGAGTCCGCAGTCTAAAGAAGAGACGGCAGACAACAAAAAATTAAAAAAGATTAAATTCATCATAGTCTAAAATCTGCCATTACTGCCACATTTGCACCAAATGCCAATCAACGGTAGTTACAGCAGAGCCGTCTCTTCTACTAAGCGCGGGTTTTCTTCATAAAAAACCAGCACGCAGCGCTATGAGTAGCGAGAGAGGCATCTATGAATATTGCAGATCAATTTTTATCAACTACCGCGAACCTTTGCCCCAAACACAAGAGCCACATTGAGAGCAGGGGACTGCTCAACGATTGGAGTTACGCCAACTGCCGAACCGTATCTGCTGACGAGGCATCAGTTTACTTGGGTTATACCGCAAAGTCTGGTGGCATCTTCTTTATTGGTGCAGGCACACAATTTCAGTTCAGGCCAGACAAGCCGTGGAAGTCAAGAGAAGATAAAAAGGCACCCAAGTACCGCACCCCGTTAGGAGAATATGACGCTTTTCTCCCCCAGCATCCAACCGATAAGGACTATTGGAATACTGAAAAACTTGCAGAGCATTGCTACCACATTAACGACCGGCCCTACATCTTAATAACTGAAGGAATCTGGAAGGCAATCGCGGGATGCTGTCATGGCTTACCTACAATTGCCTTGATGGGCATCAGCATGGGACTGACTGCCAAGAAAAACGACTTGCAAGGTCAACGCTTTCTCGTTGCCATACTCGAACACTACGCTCGTGCCGGTTTTGGGTTCATCATTGCCTTTGATGCAGATGCAACCACCAATCCCAGCATCATTTGGGAACAGCGGAAACTCGGCCGCCAGTTGCTTAAGTTTGGCGTTCCCGTTCGCAGCATTACTGGACAATGGGAACCAGGCACTGAAGGAGAAACCAAAGGTATGGATGATTTTATCCAAAGAAAAGGAATAGAAGAGTTCAGGCGGATGCTTATGAAGTCAATCAGCTTTCAGGAATGGGAGAGCAATCTTGACGACGAGGGTCAAAACTTCACAGCATCAAAGCCTCCCACACCGAGAAAACTTGCCCGCCTGTTAGCGGAAGATTACGGGGAGATTTGGAAATTTGACAACGAAACCAAAACTTGGCGGATTTGGACGGGCAAGCACTGGGAACGTACCGACGACGGGAATTTTAGAACCCTAGTCAAAACCACCATCGATGCCAGAAATATTGAGTACAAAGGTTCTAGCTACATCACAGACGTGCTGAGCCTGCTCACTGATGATTTACGAGTTAAGCATTGGGATATCTGGGATAGGAAGCGCTACATCGCTTTCGACGATTCGGTATGGGATAGCCTGACGAGCGGAATCCTCAAACACTCTCCGGCTACGGGTTTTACTTCCTACTTACCTTACTCGTACAAGCCATTGACGGGAACTGACGCTTCAGCGATTGACATCCTCCGCAACAATTGCCCGAACACCTACCGATGGATGAATACGGCAATGCAGGGAGACCGCCAGAAAATCCTCAAGCTGTTGGCAGTCATCAACGGATTGCTTAAGTTCCGGTTTTTTGACTTGCAGATGTTCGTTCACTTAATCGGCAAGCCGGGGAGCGGTAAGGGTACATTTATTCGACTGCTCCAGAAAATCGTAGGGCGGGAGAATTGGAAAGGATGCAAGCTGAAGAATATGGATGACGGCTCGACAATGGCCAGCATCATCGATAAGCAATTGGTAGCCTGTCCCGACGAGCGCACTGCTTCGGGTGTGGATGCGATATTATCCATGACTGGTGGCGATGCCGTCAGCTACCGGGAAGTGTACAAGCCGGCTTCTGATGCTTTCTTCTACGGCTTGTTAATTGTTGGAAGCAACAACCCGATTTTTGTAGGCGATACTACTGGGTTAGACCGCCGCTTGTGCTTGGTTCATTTCGATAATCCCTTACCAGCGGTGCTGCGAAATTCGAGGATTGAAGCGGCGATGGATGCAGAAATTTCTCAGCTTATTGCCGTAGCCCTCAATCTTTCTGACAGCACGGTCAGCGAACGCATTCAAGGAGTGGGCAAGAATCAGATTGCAGAATTCAAACTCCAAGAATGGGATATGAAGGTGCAAACCAACAGTGTCGCGGCTCACTTCGACGATTGTTTGATTGTAGACCCGACTGCTTCGACGCCGACTGGCAAACTCTACGAACACTATAAAAATTGGTGCGACTCCAATCTCAAGGCAGTTTCTCATATCAAGTATCCAAAGATGCTCTCGGAACTCTGCAACGATTATCTGGAACTTAGCGGAGTTAAGTGGAGACGTTCCGGCGGCCGCAGTTGGTTTGAAGGATTGAGGTTTCGCACTGAAGGGGAAACGTCGCCCACTCATTCTGATTCACTTTCAGCGCTTATTCCCCAGAATTTCCCCACTGATACGGGGTGCAATACAGAGCTAAATGGGGTTGATACTGGGTTGATACGGGGTTCAGAATCCTTATCAGATGGGAATTACAGCCATTTACGGGGTAAGGAAGCTCAAAGCTTTTGTGAAAAGTTCGAGTCTTCTTCTTCGTTGGCTGAGGAAAGTCAAATCACAAGTCATCACTTTTGTGAAAAGTTCGAGTCTTCTTCTGGGTTGACTGAGGAAAGCCGCGGTGCAAGCCATCACTTTTGTGAAAACTTAGAGTCTTCTTCTGGGTTGATTGAAGAAAGTCAAATCACAAGTCAGCAGTCAGAAATAATAGAAAAAGTAGGTTTGAATCCCGTCAACCCCGTCGAAATACCAGAACCCTTGCCAGACGGGAATTTAAACTCCGCAACAAACTCCGCAGCAACCCCGCGCGAAGCCCTTCAAACCCCGCATCCAGAACTCAACGAAGATGAGCTCGAACTCGTGCAGATGATTTGGGTGGCAATAGCAGAACCCAACCCCGAATCTGCACGACGGATAGCGACCGACATCTTGCCAATCCTTAAAGATGTCTGTGCCAACGGAGTTGCAAACCGCCAGAAAGTTTGGGCCGCTTTGACCGATTCGGAGCGAGCGATATTCTCGGAACTGACGGCGAAGCCGATGGCCGGTAGCGACAATCCGCAAGAACCAATATCTCCACAGCCCGCGCCCGAGCCAGAAATTATCGCCCCCGCCGATGCCGAAAAACTGCGAGAAATCGCAATTGTTTGGTGGTCGGAACTGTATCCCGCACAAATGCAAAGTCTGCTCGCCCAGATGTACGCATGGGGTGCGCCGGGGACTCGGTACGATGCGGCCACCATCACGGCTTGGCTGGTTACTGAGGACACCGTTGTGCGCGAGCGGATTACCGAGTTGATGGAATTGAGGCTAGAGGCTTAGCCGAGTTCTGACAGTCAATAAAAAACCACACAAACCGCATCAAACGGCTGCTTGTGTGGTTTGGGTATCACGCAGAAAATTCATTCTGCGTGTTTCAAAAAAACTGTTTGATTTGAAAATCGAACTCTTCGATAGCAGTTCTGCCCCTGGTGGATTGGGGAAACCTGTGAAATACAGCCTATTCCAGGTTTATAGAGTACAGTAGCAGCAGCTTGTAAACCAGTTTTTGAAGTGCTTAGGATTGACCAAATAAGCGGGCAAAAGCCAGCAAAATGTCAACCCGGAGTGGTGGTGCTTGCTGAGAACTGACGTAAAAAAGATTTGAGTTGCGATTACCATAATTCTATAGGATTGAAGTCGGGATTCGGGGGGTGATAAGTTCATTCACCTGTGTGGCTTGCCCCAGGGCAAGGCACATCGACGGCGATTGCTATGTCTGCCGAGTGTCCGATAGTCTAAAAATTCTTCAGTTGCGTAAGTCGTATCAATTTTTAAAGCTGTAAAAGCTAATCCAGTTCGATGTCTTGGATGCGCTGTTTATACTGTTGGTTATTTTGTTTGTGAGTTTGCTGTTCTTGCTCAATTAATTGTATCCAGATATCATTCCAAGTTGACTGGGGACTGACAAGTTCTGCATTCGGTAGCAGCTCGCTTGCATTTCGAGCGAGCATATAATCTTCTGCGAGCGCTATAATAACGCTATCAAGTTCTTGTAAGAATTCTATAGGCAGTTGTGAAGCTCGTTCAATCCCTAGGTAAATTGTCGCTGGTGCTGTTCCAGAGTTTTCCTGTTCAATAAGCAAAATTGAAAGGGCTTCTATGGGGTTACAAGCAATCACAGCTCGCTCAATTTCTCCAGTAGTCGCTACCCAGAAAGCAGCTTCAGATGACAGAGAATGGGTTGTAGTAAAGTTGCCTTTTTCATCGAGAACAAAAGCGAATCGAGTTTCTCCCTCAAGCGTCCGTGCTGTAAATACAGCCTTTTCTGAGTTGGCATACAACCAAGAATGAGAGTGTAATAAATCAAGCAATTCAAAAGGTAAACTGTACTCGACTGCTAGATGCGGTCGCACTTTTTGCCACTGAGTTTCATTCCTTTCAGGCAGGATTGACAGTTGTAACTCTAACTCATTTGCTGTTGCAGGAGTTCCAGGTGCGGTTGCTGCTAGCTCAGATTGTGACGACTCTACCTCATTTGCTGTTGCAGGAGTTCCAGGTGTAGTTGTTTCTAGCTCAGATTGTGACAACTCTAACTCATTTGCTGTTGCAGATAGGGTTGCTACTAACTCGGATTGTGACGACTCTAACTCATTTTCCTCTGCCTCACTGGGGGCGATAGCTAAGTGTTGTGGCTGCACTAAAGCTTCAATTAGGGCGTTATCTCGCCCTTTGTCATAGCTAACACCTCGATGCTTCTGCAGTCCCGAAAAAGTGTAGGCTTTACCCAACTGAGTGCCACTTAAAGCAACTCCATCTAAATTGTAAGAAATGCCTTTACTCAAGCCGATTCCAGTTAGTGTAACTTGCACATCTACGTCTTGTTGCTGCAACCGCTCAACGAATTCTGGCATACTTGGGTTATCTTGGGTAACTTCATCAATTAGGTCTTGCAATTGCACCCTGACGCTCTTGTTTCCCTTGCTTTGTAAGTACCTGTGTTCTCCTGTAGTCTGAGCTCGCTTGTCTGTTTCCCAACTGGGTGTAACAGTTTCCAGGTTGTAGTTCCGTTCAAGCTGGCGAATAGTTTCTTGGCTTTTGTAATAATCCCAGCTATCGTCAACAACACCTCCATCTAGGCAAATGCGACTGGCGACGATGTGGATGTGGTCGTGTTCTGTATCGCTGTGTTTGACAACTGCATACTGGTTGTTGTCAAATTCCATCGCTTTCATGTAGTTGGCTGCGATCGCCAGCCAGCGTTGGTCATTTTCTTCAGAATCTTCTAGTTTTTCGGTGCTACCGACAGATAAAGTGGCGTGAAAAACTGCTACTTTCAGGTTAGGTCTTAGTTGTCGGGCGATGGCAAATTCAGTAGCGAGTTCTTCAGGAGTTTGTCCGCACATAGTACCGCCAATTAGAGCGGCGTCTTTTTTGCCCAGCACGTAGTTCAAACAGCCCCGAAAGCCTGTACCTTTGATTTGTTTGCCAATCATAACCGAAAAGCCGTCAGTTGCACAGAATCGATTGCTCAGGCGGTAAAGCCGAGGCTTGTTAATAATTAGCGTACTGTAGATTTGGCGAGGTTTGCAACTATTGTTTTAATTGCCTTCCCGTTTTCTCGAATGAGTTGCTGTACGCTTTCTAAGAGTCCTCTATTGACAACAACTGGTTCTCCCAATGCCACAGCACTATTGCAAGCTTTAGCCATCTGATTGAGGTTGTTTCCGGCAATTCTCAATTGGGCATCAATCTTGCATAAAACTTGATAGGCTTTTAAGTCAAATGCAGCTAGAGGGCGCGGCAGGGCTCTCCTCAAAGCTGCACGGCGCATGAAGTCGCTCATGCTCAAATTGACTAGCGAGGCTCTGGCTTTAATTTGATTGTAGTCTGAGTCAGTTAGGCGAATGTGAATATGGTTGGATAGCAGCTCTCTAGGTTGGACTTCTGGTAAAGTTTTCATAGTTTTTAATCAGTAAAAACCTCTTGCCAAGATACAAGTTAACAACTGTAATTAAAAACCGCTAATCAGGTGATTTTATCCCCTCCAATTGGAGAGGGCTATTAGAGAGTTTATCAAAGTAGAGACTGACCGTACTCTAAGTTAATTTAATTTGTTTGTATAAATTATAGCGAGTGAGGCGATCGCAGTGGAAAGACGATTAAACGTCTGACGGTGATGGCTGGTTAACAAGAGAGCGATGGCTGGTTAACAAGAGAGCGAACAATGCGAGCGAGCGCTACCCAAGTGCGATGGGAAAGTTGCGACAATTGATGCCTGTGCTGCCACAAAAGCCGCCACAGCAGCAGGAGCAATGTGAGCAATCGGCACAGCCGAAGAGCGGGTAAAAATGAAGCGCCTTGACACCTAGGATTCCCCATTCATAATGGTGCATTATTTTTTGTCTGCATAGATTAGTCAGAGTTTGCGATCGCAAAACCATTGCTTGCTACCGAGAGAGAACCGCCGTAACCAGTCTCAACAGGCAAATGTACGCTCGACACAAAAAAGCAGCAATTTGACCGAAAAATTCAGGTGTTTGCCGGATATTTTCGGGTAAATACAGGTAGAGTGCAGCCCCTGCAAAAGCCTGCATTCTCACGCTCTTTTGTACAGCAAATGCCTGATTTTATACGGCACTTGCCTAACTTTAGGGAACACAAAAATTAGCTAATTTTTTTGGTGGCGGCTTTGATCGACGGTGCGAGTCGCGAACAGATAAGTCTGCTGGCGGGCTATCGAGTTACCGTATCCAGCCGATCACCTGGTTCATTCCGTGTCAGCACGGAGAAATCAAAAAATGGGGCAACGAGCGGCACTCCGCTTGAACCGGGCAAGTTCTGCCTCGCCAACAACTGCCACAACATCGGCTGTTGTGACTTTTCCGGCGTCGATCGCCTCCACAAAAACCGCCACAACAGCAGGAGCAATGTGAGCAATCGGCACAGTCGAATATCGGGTAAAAATCAAGCGTCTTGACACCTAAGATTCTCCATTCATAAGGGTGCAATGTTTTTATTTCTGCACGTAAAAGTCTGGTTTGCGATCGCAAAAACATTGCTTGCTACTGAGAGAGAACAGCCAAAACCAGCCTCAACAAGCAAAGGCAGTCTCTGCACAAAAAAGCAGTAATTTGACCGAAAAAGTCAGGCATTTGCAGGATATTTGCAGGTAAATACAGGTAAAGTGCACCCCCTGCAAATACCTGCTTTCCGCCTGACTTTATACTGCAAACCCCTGACTTTATACTGCAAACCCCTGACTTTAGCTCAATACGGTTCAGTTAAGGCTTAAATGATGGTAAATTACGTATTGTGTCCAAAAAGGGAGAGCAAGTACGGTGCATCTTAAAGAATTCTCA
>NZ_SRRZ01000095.1 GCF_013179805.1 Microcoleus asticus IPMA8
GGATGCTTTGAGGCTGAAAAGATAATATTTTTAATCTCTAATTCCATTTGATTTGCGTTCTCTCATATCGCTTTTAGTCTAAACTCCAGTTGTAAGGGAGACGGAGTGGCTAATCTTGAGGCAAATCTCGTAGCACGGGCGAGGGTGCTACGCCATCACCCCGAACTTTTGCACCAGTGCGATCGGCTACAATGTAACTCGCCCGAACCAAACTAATACCGTGCTTGAAGACGAGTAGGATGCTTCTTTTATCTAATTAACTGCCGATATTGCTGTAGCAACTCAATAAATAAGCACAACAATAAGTAGTGTCAGTGGGAACTCAGTACAAGCAATTTCAAACCCCAATCCATAGCTTCTTGCCCTTTTGAATGACACAGTTAAGTTTAATTCTGCCCTCTTACTTATCCGCGTCGCGCAAATCTTTAGCAGCAGATGTAAACTTTATTTATTTTTTTGTTCCGGAAAGCTACTTAGATGACATGATATACCTGTGCAGGGTTCAGGCAAATTCGCGGATACTCGGGAACAGCAAGACCGTAACGCCCTGATGCGCCTTTTATGAAACAGAAGTTAATGGTTTGGGCTGTTAATTGAGGTTTCGACCTGAGTCTGCACCAACAAATGTTAACAACAATCACGAGGAAACTATGGAAGCACTAGCATTGAGCCACTCTTTTGTTGCTTATGAATCTCCAGAGTCCGAACTTCAAGTCAAGTCCTTAGACGAGCTGGGCTTGAAAATTCCTAATTCTGCATGGATAGGCGTTGCAGGTATGGCAGTAGCCCTATCTGTTCTCAGTGTCGGTGGCGAAGCCCAGGCAGCTTGCTACTCCCGCTGCGGCAAGAAAAGCCATCACGGCCATCACAGCTACGCCAAAGTTGTCACGAATGGCGGCCGACTGAATATCCGCAACCGCCCCGATAGCTGTTCTCATGTAATCGGCAAGTTATATTATGGAGACCACATTAAATTGACCGGTCGTTACAAAAACGGCTGGGCCCAACTGAAAGGTGGTGGCTGGGTGTCTGCGTCCTGGCTCTCCTAACTCTTAACTAGATCACTTTACATTTCTAGAAAGAGTTTTAATCGTTACCCGGCCATACTGGGTAACGATTATTTTAAATATGCGATCGATACCTGAAAATAATCGAATATCCGAAATTCATGACTAACAACTAACAGCCTAAACTTTACCGCCGCCGATCAGATAAAGTAATGCCATCCGCACCGCCACGCCGCTGGTAACTTGCTGAGAAATCAGGCTAAACTGGGCATCGTCCATCAAATCCGAACTAATTTCCACGCCGCGGTTAACCGGGCCCGGGTGCAACACCTTCACATCCGGCTTGCAGAGTTTCAGCCGATCGCGCGTAATCCCGTACAAAGAATGATATTCTCGTAAGCTCGGCAGCAAATGCTCGCTCATCCGTTCCTTTTGCAGCCGCAAAGTCATCACAAAATCAGCATCGGTCAAAGCAGGTTCAAGATGCCAGTGCAAAAATAACTTGCCTTCCCTACCATCGCCACACTCAGCAAACAACATCGGCAGCAAAGTCGGCGGGCCTGCCAAATGAACCTCTGCCCCAGAAGCCGTGAGACTCCAAATATTAGACCTAGCCACCCGCGAATGCAAGATATCCCCCACCACAGCAATTTTTTTGCCCGCTAAAAGTTCCAGCCGCGGACTTTCGGTATCTAACAGACAACAGATAGTAAATAAGTCTAGCAAACCTTGCGACGGGTGTTCGTGCTGACCGTCTCCAGCATTGAGAACGCTGACTCTCGAACCCAAGCGATCCATTTCCGAAGCAATCGTGCTGGGAACTCCAGCTTGTTCGTGCCGGATCACCATCAAATCCGTTCCCATCGCCAGATAAGTCTTAGCCGTATCCAGAATAGTCTCTCCTTTCGTCAGAGAAGAACTTCCCGGGGTAAAATTTAGCGTATCCGCCGACAGACGCTTCGCTGCCAACTCAAAACTATTGCGAGTCCGGGTAGAAGGTTCAAAAAACAAATTCGCGACCACTTGACCCTGCAGGGCCGGCACTTTCTTCGTGCGGCGGCCGAGCACCTCCCGAAAACTGGCTGCTGTTTGCAGCACCGTATCGTATTCGTCGGAGGTAAAATCAGCCAGAGTGAGAATGTGTCGCCTTGTCCAAGTCATACAATTTTAGATTTTAGATTTTAGATTTTAGATTTTAGATTTACTGAATCAAGACGGACGATGGGTTTTGGAACTTGCCTGCAGGGCCGCGTGGGGCAGCCTAGAATGTTCGATCGACCTGACGGGCATTCCGATCAACAGTATCCAACAAATTTTGACCGCGTTTGCGGTCAGTAGAGTTATAATTAGTTTATGCAGATCAGACCCCACTCTCACACCAAACCGAGCGTTAAAGGTGGAACAGGTACGGTAGAGCTGCCCCAAATCTGAAATTAGGCTTTCGCAAGCGTTCGAGCAGTAGTTGCAGTTTCTCGCTTTCCTGTGTCTTGTTAAAAACAAGCCGAACGCAGCCCTTGCATCTGCCACTTGCGTGCAAACAATCGAGGTGGCAAACCTCCGACCGCCGATCGACAGCATATAGCGGGACATTTTAAAGATGATTAATTCTTTGAAGTCGGTCTTGACTCTTCAGTCCTGCTTATAGCCCCTTGTCAAAACGAACAGTGTTAAGATACAAGTTGAATATGTAGCTTCCCGACAAAAATCTACACGTATCTTGGCGAGACTGTTCTTGGCGAAACTGCGGTAAAAAGTGAGAGCTGGGAAGTGGTAATTACACAAGATTTAAACAATTCAAGAGGTATTATGAGCCAGCAGGTTATACAGCCGATGGTTAAGTTCCAGCGTCAGGTGCATTCTCTCGTCACGTCTGACATTATCAAGCCGACAGACAGCATTTGGAAAATTGCTCTGCTTTACGGCGACGAATGGCCGTACTGGAAACAGCAATTGCTAGAGTTTGATTTTTCTATGCAAGACCCCGTGAGCGAGTTGATAGCTGTAGAAGCTTGGGACGAGGAATAACAGAGGAGACGGAGGACTGGGCTGTCGGAGAGAAATTCCGAGGCGATTGGGTAAAGTTTCTTTCATAAATTTCCGTTGCTAGCTTCTTCCCTCTTCCCTCTTCCTAATGGCTTCTGACCTTTGACTTTTGACTTCTAACTTCTGACTTCTATTAAAGGGAAGCGGCTAAAGCTCGAGCTAATTGTTGAGCAGTTTGAAAGCGATCCCCAGGCTTAGTTGCCGTGGTTCGCAAAATGGTTTCTCGCAGTTTGGGGGCGATGGTCGGAATATTTTCGAGCTTAAACCCGTAACCTCCAGCTATTTTCCCGTAAAAGTTTTGAGGGCTTTGGGCCGTCAGCAAAAAAATCAAAGTAGGCCCAATAGCATATAAATCCGACTGAGGTAGAGGCTGTCCCCGGTCTTGTTCTGGTGCGGTGTAGCCTTCAACCCCGATACGAGTGCCCGGAGGAGTGCCGATTTCTTTAACGGCGCCAAAATCCAGCAGTGTAATGCAATTGTCGCGGTGGCGCACCAGCAAATTAGCAGGTTTAATATCCCGGTGGACGATCGGGGGTTTTTGAGAGTGAATGTAGTCCAAAACTTCACAGGTTTGGATCATCCACTCTATTGCTTGTTGGGGAGCAACAGGTCCGCGGTTGTAGATGCGTTTTTCTAAATCCTCGCCGTGGAGCATTTCCATCACCAAGTATTTTTTGCCCCCTTCCACAAAAAAGTCAAAAAACTGAGGAATTCCCGGGTGGTGGAGGGCCTTGAGAGTTTTAGCTTCACGTTCAAACAGTTCTTGAGCTTTGGCGATTTGAGCCATATCAGCATTCATTTCCTTGAGAACTACCAGAGATGCTGCGGGGGCACTTCCGGGTTGTTGAGCTTTGGCTTTCTCTCGATCCCAGGCTAAAGTCGTTGTCCCCATACCGCCTTGGCCCAAAGTTCTCAACACTTGGTAGTGACGGACTGTGCGATCGACTTTTATCGGTTCCCCGCAGTGGATGCAGAATAAATTCCCCGGCGGGTTTCCCCCGTGGGTACACCTCGGGGCGGCGAGATTGACGGTGGGCTTCGCCTCAATTTGGCCGCCGACTTCAATAGTAATAACTTGGAAATACAGAATTGGGCCGCCCCGCGCCAACTGGATCAGGGCACCGTCGGATATCCAACCCTGAGACATGAGAATACCGTTAACCAAAGTGCCATTTGTCCCGGAATTGACTAAGTACCACTGACTGGACGTGCCGCTATTAACTCTTTGCAATTCGAGATGCTGCCGCGACACTAGAGCATTGGGGATCACAACGTGATTTTCTGGAGAGCGGCCGATGCGAATAATGGATTCGCTCTGGAAACTCCACTGTTGCAGGGGGGTCTGTTTTTCTGGATCTAAAAGAGTCAGCAGCATTTTCGATTGATGTGGTTGAACTCCCTGATTTGGCAGTGAGAGTTGGCGGGAATTTATAGATTTGGAGCCTAGGGCTTTGAAAAATTAGGAATTAAAAATTACTTATGAGCTGCACAGGTTAGTTTCACGAAAACTTTATAATATCCTGATTATGATTACAGATTCCATAAACAATTAATTTATCAATAGTTTTTTGGGAACAATTATCTGTAAAATTTTTGAGAGGTCGATCGCTCCTCAAAACATACTCGATCGATTTAACACTTGAAACTACAAAAAGTAGGTAAACAATCGCTAAACTTTTAGGTAAATTGGCTGTAGCAGCAGGTTGTGATTTACGCCCCACATCTTTATGTAGGGCGGGCAATTCCCGCCTAAGCCACATTGCCCCGAGAGCGATCGGGTATAAAATAGATTTCGCATCAGCCCCCCTGCTGCCTCACTTCATTTTAGTTTATTTTTTGTTGATTAGACTAACTCTTTCTGTAGGTAAACGCTCTTTCAGCTAGGATGAATTCACTCACTATCAAGCCTGTTTTTTCCCCAGATTCCCTGAACAGACTATCAAAATTCAAGCTACTGATAAATGGTGTACCCTCAACAGCTTTTCTGCAATCGTATGGGGACTGCAATCAGTTTTTGAGCAATCAAACAGAAGCTATTTCAACACCGGATTCCTAATAGTAGAGCGAGCAGTAAAGCCTTGCCCGGAAACAGCCGAAGCTGTATCTTTTCTCTGCAACAATTGCAGGTTTAACCCAGGCAGTCGCGAGGGAAAGGCGGCGCCTTTGAAAAAGTTGGCAGCATCGAAAGTCTAAAATCGAAATGCGCCTACCTGCGCCCGAATGATAATTGCCGTGATATTGTCGTGACCGTTGCGTTTGTTGCCGAGTTCAATCAACTCGGCAACTCCCTGGTCGAGATCGGCTTGGGGATTGAAGAGGGGTTCGAGAGTGTTCTGCCAGTGAGTTTCCAACAAATCATTATCTGTCAGGCCGTCGGAAGCCAAAATTAATAAGGTATCTTCGCACAAGTCTAAAAACTGCACCTCAGGCTTGATAAAATTACTGTCTCGCGGGCCGATGGCTTGAGTTAGTTGATAGGCGTCGGGACGGGCGTAAGCAGTTTCCGGGTCAACCCCGCGCTTAATTTCGCGCTGCCCTACTTCGTGGTCTGAGGTGATTTTTTCTAGGGTCTGTCCCTTTCTCAGTCGGTAGAGGCGGCTGTCGCCGACGTGGGCAACGGCGAATTGGGTGTCTTGAACTAAGACTGCTACTAGAGTTGTACCCATGCGGGCGCTGCCGGAGCGTCCGTCCTTTTGATTGATTTCAAAGATGGCTTTATTGGCTAGCAGCACTCCCTCGCGAATGGTGTCTGCCGGAGGAAGTTGATTTTCCCAAGTGCTTTGAAAGAATTCTCTGAGGGTTTCAGCGGCTAGTTGACTGGCTATTTCTCCGCTGTCGTGTCCGCCCATGCCGTCGCAGAGAATGTAAAGCCCTTTGGTTTGAAAGATGCGACCGAAGGAGCTTTCGAGTTTGTTGAGCTGAGTCCAAATGCTGAAGAAGTCTTCGTTGTGGTCGCGCGTGCGGCCCACATCGGTGAGGCCTGCGTCTTCTAAGCTGTAAATCTGGAGTGGCATGGGCTGGGTTAAGACCTCGCCAACGTCGGGGGAGGAATCGTCGAGGCTGCGGTAATGCCTGCGTGTCGGGGTTGAGCTTGGTGAAGGTGGGGATTGGAGTTCGAGGGGAACTGTTTCTAAGCGCGATCGCAATTCTTCGATTGTGTTAATCTCGCCTCTGTACATTTGTTGCAGCAGTTCGAGCAATGCGCCACACTGAGTGCGATCGGACTGGCTAAATATTACCTGCCACAGTTGCCCCAAATCTACCAGTTGCAGGTTTGAGCCGGCGAGTTCGGGATAGAGGTATTGCAGCCGCAAAGAAGCCAAGGAAAAGGAAGAGTCGGGGTTGACTCGTAAATTTGTCAGTTCCAACAAGCTTTGCCGACAGCGCCAGGGTTCTAGGGCAGCCCACAGTTCTGTCATTTCGTGCAGCCAGTATAAAATTTGCTGGGTGGAAGTTTCGGGTTGATTCCACCGTTCTACCAGCAGAGGCCATTGAGAGCAGTCTTCTAGCAGCAGCACAGCCTGTTCGTTGTCTGACCAGCTATCGTGAATGACTGGCAGGTTTTGAGAGAATTGCCACCGGAGTGCCAGATAAGGTTCAGCTATGCCTTGGCAAAGCTCTGCTAAGGCGGTATTTGTCGAATTTTCTCCGCCGATTGCTGGGGTGTAGGGGGACGTTCGTCTGGCGACGCTGGCAGAGTTGGCTGCTAGCATGGCTTTGAGGGGTGACATTTCCAGCGGCTGACAGTCCAATACTGTTACTGCTACTGTGTCTGAGAGTTTTCTCGGCGGCACTGTTTCTAGGAGTTGGTAGCGCTGCTGAGTGTCTAAATAAGCTCCTGCTTGCTGGGAAGGGATTAAATATTCTGAATTGGGGGCGGGGAATTCTGGAGATTGGGGAGAGATGTCAGCTATGTTTGGGCTGTCGGGGTTATCTATTGCTTCGTGGATTTGTTTAGGCTGTGGTGCTGTTGTAAGATTGCGCTCGGATGGGGTTATTTCGCGCTCTGGTGCTGTAGTAGAGCATTTTTCGGTTGTTGGAAAGGATGCTGGTGCGATCGCCCCCACGGCTACCACAGCGTCCATTTCTGGGCTGCTGAATTCGCCGTCGCTTGGCTGTGGAGAAGTTGGTGCGACTGCTGTTCGGGGTTCGGCTGGGGTGGTTATGTCTGTTTTAATCGCGTCTGTGATGGGTTCAGGAGAGTTTTGGGGCGATGCGATTTCTGGAACTATGTCTGGTTTTTGCGGAAACTCGGCTGGGGGTAGGGTTGACTCGTCTAGCTCGACTGCTGGAAAATTCGATCGACCGCAGATAATGGCCCGCCACACTTGACCTGTTGTGACGCCGCAATTCTGACATTGTTTGGCGCTAAAAGCTACTTGGGCACCGCATTCGTGGCAAGGTTTGTAAATTAGGGAAGTTCCGCACTGTTGACAAAACTTGTTTGGAGCGGGATTTTCAAATTGGCAGCGGGGACAGAGGAGCATAGGGGTTTTAAATTGGAGATTGGCTATAGAGTTTGGCGGTGGGGAGTTTTAGGTTTTGGCCTGTGAGTTAGGAGTTATGAGTTTTGGGCCTGACTCGCAACGGATAACTCTCATGGCCCTATGCCTTATTTTATCGGGATGAATTGAGAACTAAGATATTTCTTAGAACTGAGATGTTGCATCCGTGTCAGGAATAGACCCAACCAGATCCGCAAAAACCTGTCTCGCTTCACAGGCCAAAAAGCCCGCCCCACTGGCGGCAAGAGCGTGCGGGCCCCACAAGAAAAGTTATCTCGTAAGTGGAACTGGCATCCTGCCTATGCTTAACAATGGTGGCAGATATCAGTTAAAACTCATATGTTTTACCATTCTCTATAATTCTTTCAGGGCGGGCTCGCGTGTCCACCCCACAAGAAAATTCATCTGTTGTGGAACAGGCCGTCCAACTTGTTCTCAAGAATGGTGCTAGATATCAGTTAAAAGGGATTTGCTGTAGAATCTTCTTGGAAAACGGTCTCTCGGGCGATCGATTGAATGGTGGAGAGGGGTACTTCACAGAAATACTTCCGCCGGAATTGTTCTTCGGAGACTGCTGCTAGGAATTGCGCTGCAAAACGGGCGGCGATGGGGGAATTTGGCACGGAGAATTGGATGGATTGGCTATCTAATAACGGTTGGGGGATTTGATCTAGCGCGTCTTGCTGCTGTGCGGTTTCGGATTGTCTCGCGATGTGGAAAGCTCGATCGCGATAATTGATTTGGAAACCGAGATATGTTAGGGTTTTGAACCCCAGTTGCAGCGAGGTGTCGCTGATGCCGAGTTTTTGGCGGAGTTGTTGTCTGGTGACGGGTTTTTTGGTGCGGCTGAGGTATTTGGCGATGCCGATAAGCTGTTGGCAGATTTGCTGTGGGGGTACGAGTGGAGGTAAAGTATAGGCGATCGCGAGTTTTTTCTGAGTGTGCTGTGCTTGCCGAAACCAGATCCGCAGTTCGTCCCAGCTTGCGGGGCATTCTTTGAGGACGATCGAGTTTTCGCGATCGACCATTTCGGAATTGTAAACTAGATTGTCGATCGGCATTGGAGATTCTAAGTTTGTGCTGGCTGCTACCAACTCTTCATCATTCTTTCTATTGCGCCAGTCTACGATCCAATCTATTTTAGTCTGGGAATTGATTTGGTTTTCTTGCGTGCGTTCCCGCACTGCTACGAGGCGCACTTCATACCGCGATTTGTAAGTATTAAAATCTAGTTCAACCGTAACATCGCAGCGGCCTTGGGGAACTTCGTTTTGATTGTGTCCCCACCAAATGCCGGGAAATCCCGTATCGCTAGATTCATCCCTAATTGTAAATTCTGTTTTGATATATTCTACTTTTTGCCCTTTCAAATCCTTGATTTTTTGATTCCAGAGATTGTCAAACCAGCAGTTTTCAATCAGCAATTTGGGGGCGGGGTTGCCCATACCGCACGGTTCGAGCAATTTTAGTTCTTGAAATAAGTCTTTGCCTAATTCGGAGACAGTAATTTTTAAGTCGGCTTGAACGGGGGCGGCTGTTAAACTATCTGTACTGTATTGTTGCCGCAGTTGCTGATTTACCCCATCGGTAAATAGGGGGATATTTTCAACGGGGAGACTTAATCCGGCAGCGAAGGGATGACCGCCAAATCTGTGCAATAAATGCGCTTGGCCTTTGACTAATTGGTAAAGGTCGATTTGATTGGCGGAACGCGCCGAACCCCTGGCAATTTTGGATGGAGAAAGTTTTTGTGATTCTGGATCTAAGAAAGATGTAAATTGCGTTTCCTGGGAATTTTCGTTAATTTCTTCGCTTCCTTCTGTGCTGAATAAAATCACGGGGCGCCCGTATTCTTGGGCGATTTGTCCTGCTACTAATCCTAATACACCTACGGGCCATTGGGGGTCGCTGAGGACGATGACGCTAGTAGTTGAAAGGTCGAGTTTCGCTAATTTGTTTGCGGCATCTTTGGCAACATCTTTTTGTAATGATTTGCGCCGGGAGTTGGCAATTTCGGTTAAATTTGCTAGTTCTTCGCAGCGTTTTTTGTCGCGGCTGGTGAGGAGTTCTACGCAGAAGCTGGCGTCGCCTTGAATGCGGCTGACGGCGTTGATTCGGGGGCCGAGCCCGAAGGAAATGTCGGTTGGGCGATCGCCTGCTCTTTTGCAGAGTTCGAGCAATTTTGCAACTCCCGGGCGTGTGGGATTTGCGAGTTGTTTTTGCAGTTGTTCGATTCCGAGTTGTGCTAGGTAGCGGCAGTCTCCTGTGAGTTGGACTAAATCGGCAATTAAGCCGATCGCTACTAATTCTAATAAATCTGTGAGCGGTCGCTGAGGAATATCCGGTAATGTGTGATATAATGCTTCAACTAATTTGTAAGCTACTCCCACTCCTGAAAGGTTAAATAGTTGGTGGTTGGGGGGAAAGTAGCGGGGATTGATAATGGCTGTAGTTGGTGGGCGATCGTCTGGTAATGTATGATGGTCGGTGATAATTGTATCGATTTTTAAGCTGGTGGCATATTCGATTTCGGCGATGTTTGTACTGCCTGTATCGCAGGTAATAATTAAGCTAGTTCCCGATTTTGCTAAGGCGTCTATTCCCGGAATATTGAGTCCGTGAGATTCGGTTAAGCGGTTGGGAATGTAATAAGTTAGTTGGTCATTTTGAGCAAAAAATTCTCCCAGTCCGTCCCAAAGTACGGAAGTTGAGGTAATGCCGTCGGCGTCAAAATCTCCCCAAATTGCGACTTTTTGTCCGCTATTTCTTGCTTGCTGGATTCTTGCGATCGCCCAGTTCATTTCTAGCCCGAATTCAAAGGGACTTGCTGGTTGGTAAAGTTTGGGATTTAAGAAACCGGGTATTTGTTCCGGGTTTTGAATCCCTCTATACCAGAGAAGTGCAGCGGCATAGTTTCCGGGGAGTTCTGGTGCATGGTTTCTGACAGCTTGGATCAGCCAAGCTGGGGGTTGGGGTAAGAGTTGATTTTGCCAGTGTTGAGGGGTTTCTGTCATTCGATTTTAGATTTTAGATTTTAGATTTTAGATTGTGATCACACATCAATCCGGGGGCTTATTTGTATGTTAAATAAAACTTAAGCGACTCACTGGTTCCCCGGCTCTGCCTGGGAACCCATTTCCAGAGGCTCTGCCTCGCTTACGATCGGGAAAATTGGAGGCAGAGCCTCCGTATTGGCGTTACCAGGCAGAGCCTAGTAACGAGTAAAACGAGTAAAATTTGGGGGGCTTGTTTATATATTAAATAAATATTTCGTCGATTATAGCAAGATTTGGCAGCCAATCTGTGGGAGTTTCTGCCGGAAGATTTGGTGAGGAAGCTTTGATTTCTGGTGTGCGGTTGCAGCGAGTGGCAAATTGACAGGAATCGCAAAGATTGGAACTAATTTCTACTTGGGGTAAGAATTCACCTTTATCGGTATAGCGCTGTCGCCAGTCGGTTAGCTGCTGCAATAGGTTGGTTAAATCTTGTTTTGTGCGATCGTGTTCTGTTTGGTTGTAATAAAATGTGAGTTTTTGCGGTGGTTCTTCTCCTTGCAATTGTACGAACCAGTATGTCATGGAAACTTGTTCGGGGGAATAGTCGCTGGTTTCTACTAAGACGTATAAATAGAGGCGAGTTTGCCAACTTTCGGCTATCCATTTTGATTTTTGAGGGCGGGGATAGGTTTTCCAGTCGAGAATTTGGGCGGCGTTTGGTTCTGCTATTAGCAAGTCATAGATAACGGTGAACAGGTAGTCTTGGAAAATTAGGGTGCGGGGGTGTTCGGCTTGGCGGAAAATTCGATCGCTATTTTCTGAATTAGCGAAAAGTTCAGGTGCGGTGTTGATAAATGCTGCCACACAGCGTCCCAGTTCGGGGTCTTGTTGGATGATAAATTCAATGGGAAGTCCGAGTTCTCGCTGCTGCATTAATAGGTGAAAGTGGCTTCCCCATGTGAGTTTTTCTTTGTGTTCTGGGGAGGCGGTGGTGGCGAGTAGTTCGAGGTAGCTATGTTGGAATTTGCGGGGGCATTCTTCGAGGATTTTGAGTTGGGTTTGGGATAGTCGGAGCATTTTTTTATGATTTGAGATTTTATATTTTTTATGATTGTAAGGGGTATAGATCTTTTTTTAACCGCAGATGTCTGCCGATGGACGGAGATAAACGCAGATAAATTAGGGCGATCGCGTTTTTGGCGGAGAGTGCGATCGCCCTTTGCTTTGCCAAGTGCGATCGCTCGTTCAGATATATTCAAAGCTAATTAGTCTTCCCCTAACTCTGAAAACAATAATTCCAAGTCTCGATCGCCCCGTAGCACGCGAGCAATATCAATCCCGTCCGATCTCGGGTAATAAAAAATTAAATAATCCCTAACAATAAATCCGCGCAAGTTGGGGGATAACCTCTCATAGCGTTTGCCCATATTGGGAAATTCGGCGACAAGTTTACATTTTTGACGAATTGCATCAAAAAGCTCGCTGGCTGCCCTGGAACTATTGCCAGCAATGTACTCACAAATCTCATTCAAGTCTCGGACGGCTTCATCTGAAAATGTATAACTGTTCATGCCCCTGACTGTTCTCTTCGATCGATCTTTTCTTGAATTTTGGAAAACACAAGTTCTCCATCTGTCACTTGTCCCTTAGTAATTTGTGCAGTTCCCACTGCTATTTTCTGGCGGAGTTCTTCGATGCGTTGTTTTCGTTCTCTTAAAAGTGCGATTGCTTCTCCAATTAGTTCTTCAGCGCTGCCATATTTTCCGCTTTGAATTTGCGCTCGAATAAACTCTTCGTATTCCGGCTTTAAGACAATATTCATTGACTTGCTCCTTTAAATCACAGAAAGGTTACTGCACGATCGTGACATCTTTTGTAGATTAGCTTAGCACAAATATCAACATTGTCAGAGATTGTGGCAGACCTAGAGTCGAGCTTGAAAAAATTATTGTGAATCGCGGGCGATCGCACTTTTCGCTAACCTCTCTACAACTTACCAATTTGTTGAGCAAACCACATCGCAGCCGTCCCATTTCCCTCACCCAAAAGTTTTAAAGTCTCTGATAGTAAAGCAATTGGCAATCCCTCAAGGGCACCGGAAATTTCGCATTCCTGATATTTCCCGTTTTCCTGCAAGCGAAATGCCAAAACTCTCTCGCCCTTAATATCTACTACCCAATACTCAGGAATTCCCAAAGCAGCATACAAGCGCTTCTTTTGATCTAAATCGCTGGTCAAAGTCGTATCGGAAGTTTCTATCACTAAATCAGGAATTCGCGATTTATTTAGATTAAGTCGGCGCGGTTCCCCTTTTTGCCACTGGATAAATTCTCCGCCGACATATAAAATGCGATCGGGCGCACCTCCTCCCACCTTTGGCTTCTCAATTACACATCCACCCAAATCATCGAAAGCTTGTCCTCCTTTGCTGACAAACCAGGCGTAAAATACCAGGGTCAAGAGGTTGTTAAATCTGGCGTGCTGAGGCCCTTCATTACCCATGTCTATCCAAAGATATCCTTCATAAAAAAATATTCTCGCTTCCTCCAAAGAAGGATCTTCGCAAGCTGCTACATAATCTTCCCATGTGGCGGCTTGCCATTGGGGAATTTCTCCCACTTGAGACACGATGAATTTTGCAGTTGTAGAAGTCATGATTTAAAAGCAAATTGAGGATAAAATTATCCTAACTTAGGTTGATATTTATCTGCTGCGGTAATTGATAGTTAGTAATTTGTCAATTTTTATAACCCCCCTTTTTTAAGGGGGGATCACATTCTTGTGCTTATCGAATTGCTGTGGGCGCCGCAATTGGTACTTCTAAGTCTGGTTGCAAGTCAAAGACTACGACAAGCGTTGCTTGAGGCATGAGTTGACGCAGACACAGCAAGTGTCCGTCAGCATCCGATCGACTGCGAAATCGCCCCACAATCGCCCGCTGCATACTAGGCATGAGTTTGGCGATCGCCCAAGGGTAAAGGCGTTTTTGGTACGCGATCGCCCCAGGATTCGCTGCGAATCCCTGTTGATAACCGTTTTGTGTCATAATCGTGTTGTATTCGTAAGGAGTACAGGAAAGGGCGTTAGTAAGTCTCTTGGCGGGAATGTACTAACGCCTCTACTACTATGATTAAACATCAAACAGGTCATGTCCGTCAATTATTAACGGTAAAACTTAACGTTTTGTCTCTCAAAAGGTTCGGTCAGCTATGGATCTGAGAGCCTTAAGAGAACGTGCGGGGCTGAAAATTATAGACGTAGCACATATACTAGAATGTGCGGAATCTTCAATTCGCAACTGGGAAAAGGGTCGAACATTGCCAAAAATGGAAGTTTGGCAAGTATTCCGAATGCGGGACTTGTATCGATGTACCGAAGCGGAGTTAGTGCTAGCTGTCAGAAAGTCAATGCCGACGGAAAAAAAAGAACAGGAAAAACCGACGCAGTAACAATACTGATGAAGTCTTAAATTGTTTGCAAAAGTGATATATTTTTGATTTTTAACCGCAGATGAACGCGGATGAAGGAAAGATAAATTGAGAATGAGTTAAGGGGCGATCGCACTTGATCGCACATCACAAAATCACTATTTTGTCAACACAAAGACACTTCCTTCATTCCCGCGCCCGATCCGCAAATCGCTATCCAAATAAGTAATATCCAGCCATCCCTGCTGTTCGCGACTATCGAAACCGAAATCTACAGCAGCTAACTTTTTACCCGACTCAATCTCATTGATAAACAGGACTGGAGATTCATAGCCAATCAACCTGCTTAAACCGAAAATTGACCGTTCAAACTTCACCTGCACTCGCCGTTCCGAAGTCGCCTCAAATGTCGCAGCCACGCTGACAATTCCTTCTAAGTAAGGCAAGCCGTAAAGTTCGGCAATGTTGTAAATTTTAGATTCTTTGACGCGGATAGATTGATAAATTGAACCCAATTTCACCAAGGGAAAACCGTCAAGATTCAGCAGTGCGCGGCTGGTGGTGTACAATAACCGCCAATCGCCATTTAAAAGCTCTGCGGCTTCCACAGGGCGTGGTGTGGGGTTGTAATCTTCCAATTGGGCGATCGCACTTAATATCGCTTGTTTGTCGCTGGGAGTCGCCAGCAAACCCCGATTCTTGCCAGCTATTATCTCTAAGAGTGCAGATTTTCTAAGCATAGTTTTTTAGCAAGAGAAATGAATCAGGAAAAAATATTATTGAGTTCGCGTTCAATATTATTTATAAATTACGCGAAAAGTCGTTTTTAGCGCGCTTATTATTGGGTCTTTTTGTGCGCAGCGTCTACCCTACATTAATTAATGACTAATAACTAAGATACCAAATTTCATTAGATAGAGCATCGTCCGATATAGGTATGCTAATTCTTGCTCGTTTTTAACGTAGCGTCTGATAACTTCCCCCACGCTGACAGTACCTTCTTGCTTAATTGTATCCAATATCTGCATCTGAATGCTAACAGATATTCTCCGATCGTCACCAAAACTGGTAAACCAAATTGTCTGTATCTGCTGTAAAATTTCTGGTGTGGCGATCGGCCCTAAACTCAGCATCATCTCATTGCTTAAAGTTTGAGTCGCATAATGACCCAATACCCGAAACGGATCGTCGCCCAGCGGATAAGGCGGCTTCCCGGCTTTTACAGGTGCTGACTCTGCTGCCCCAAGGCGAATTTCTGCTAATTCCCGCCACAATTGTTCGTAAGCTGCAATTACTACTTTCCAATCATAAATTTCCCTTGCCCTTTGTCTGGCATTTTCCCCCATCCGCTTTCTCAACTCGGGGTTTTCAATTAATTGGCACAACGCGCGGGTGCAAGCATCCATGTCAACTGCTGTGGCTAGGGAAGTGTGACCCATGTAAGTCGGCCAATTTAAGCTGCCGTCGAGATAATTTAGCGCTAAATCTAAACAAGATTCCGGGGGCGGGATGAGTGTGGGAATGCGGAAGCCGTCTATTTCGTGGCGTACAGATTCTTTGTATCCGTTCCAGTCGGAGACTATGGCGGGCAGTCCGTTCGCCATTGCTTCTATTGGCGTGAGTCCGAAGGTTTCTTGAATGTTGTCGGAAAGCGAAATGAAAATGTCGGCCGCCGACCAAATATTTATTCTAATTTCGGGCTGTCTCCCATCTAAAAAAATAGCATTTAGGGAAGGACAAAAAATTTGCGCGCTATTTTTAAAGTCGGGTTCTTCTCTCGGATCTTCGATCCAACCTGCTTGAATTAAGTGGATTTTGGCTTTTGTCTGTTGTGCGGCGGCCTCTAGGGCGATGTACATCGGTACCGGATGAGCTTTTGCAGAAAAAGTCAATCGACCGACAAATAACACAACAATATCGTCGGGAGAAATGCCGAGTTCTTGCCGCAGTTGGCGGCGACTATTAACTGCTTCCACACCCTGGGGAAACGCGCTGCAATCCACTCCTAGGGGAATAATCGGCAATTTGACTAAAATTTCCGGTTGACCGCCATTGCGCTGCGCTAAATATTCTGACCACTCCCCCATAACGCCTTCTACTGCTGTTTTCGCGGCGGCAGAGGTGCAGATCAGGGCGTCCCAAGGCTGCATGGGTGCGGTTATCAAATCGCCGATCGCCCCCATGACATATTTGGTACCGATGGTGTGAGTAACGCCGCAAACGCTGTAGGCCCGCTGATCGACAAATCTGCGCGCCCAAACCATCTGCGAGAGGGCGGGATCGGGTCGGTAAATTGTGCCCGGTTGAGAGAGCAAATCCGGTCGTTCTGTGGGAATCCAGCGGACTTTCCGAGGTTGTTGCAGCCAAGGTTGGATGTGCGAACAAAACTCCTTAAAGGTTGTTTGGCTGTCGGCGCAACAGTAGAGAGAGTCAGCGGTTCCGTGTTGGACTAAGCTTTTGAGAAACCCTTCTCCGGCTGAATGACGCCCCAGAAGTTTTTGCCCTCCGGTGTGGTAACCCTCTTTGTTGTATAAAACCGCCGCCGTTGTATCCATTCTGAGATTTATTGCGCAAGAGTTGACTGAAGAAGCCAGAGGGCTTTCGGGATAAGGCTTTGATAAAAAACCAGGAGACTGTTCTGAATCAACCGCTTGCCTGTTAACGAGGCTTGCAGAAGAGGATAGCCACCTGTCCCGCGATATCTTAAAGACGACCGTCTGGGATTACAATGCTTAGGGCTAAAGAAGGATTGGCAAGAGCGGATTTTAGTGTTATCCTGAGGCCCATGATTGGGGGCGATCGCCTTTTGGGTCTCCCATCTTATCCGATCCGGAACCAAACAGTGCTTGTGGTATAATGCTTTAGCCTTGCTAGATGCCCGATTTGCAAGTGCTTCATCAAAGCAGCAGTCCGTCGGCAAAACATTACCTCTACTCGATCGCGTCTTTGTCTTTAAAAACCGAGAATCATGTACAACCCATCTCTGCGTCAAATACCTCGCCACTTGCCTGCGGATGTAATTCCATTAAAGCAGCAATCTTCTCTTTTAGACTGGTTGGAATCTAACAATCGCCTGTTAGCAAGGGATGTCCAAGAACCCGACTATCTGCACGAAGAAGAAATTTCAGAACTAATGGCAGTTGACGACAGTCCTTACGATGATTTAGAAGAGGAAGTTGAAGAGGATGCGAGTGTAGGCGAGGAATAACTTGTAGAAGGGTGAAGTAATCAACCGGAAACAGGGAATAAAAACTAAGATATTTCCCAATCTCCTGTAGCGCACCCTATTCCCCAATTTTCAATTGCTTGTTCTTAAATGGTGTGTGTTGAGGAGTGTTATGGATAACTTTGTGGATGAGAAAATTTCTTTTACTATGCCTTTCAAACTTACAGGCAGGAATTTATTCCTGCTGCTGGGTTTGGGGCTCGGCATTGTCGCGATCGGTTTAGATGTAGCAGCCGGTAGACTTTTGAATGGGCCTGCATCGCTATTTATGCCACTAGCTGTTTGTGCTGTAGTTGCATCGGCTGTGGGCTATGGAGTTGTGCCTTTACTCCAGCAATTAAAAGCAGGACAAATAATTCGCGAAGACGGCCCCCAAGCTCACTTAAAAAAGGCGGGAACGCCGACAATGGGAGGCATCTTTTTTGTGCCCGCAGGGGTCGCAGTTGCTTTGCTTTGGTCGAGATTTAACTCAGATGTTGTAGCCGTATCAGCTTTAACTTTAGCTTACGGTTTCATCGGCTGGATCGACGACTGGCAAATTTTGCGCCGCAAGTCGAATAAAGGTATTTCCCCTATGATGAAGTTGGCTTTGCAAGTAGGTTTTGCAGCTCTATTTTGTCTGTGGCTGATGTTCCGCGAACCAGCTATTTCTACCAGCATTGCTTTGCCTTTCGGTTGGGTATTGCCTTTAGGTTTTCTGTTTTGGCCGCTGGCTGGTTTTGTGCTGGTAGCTGAAAGCAATGCTACTAATATTACCGACGGGATTGACGGGTTGATGGGAGGCTTGGGGGCGATCGCACTTTTGGGATTGGGCGCATCTGTAGCCTCAACTTCGCCAGAATTAATGATATTTTGCGCCTGCACCAGCGGCAGTTGTCTCGGTTTTTTAGCACACAACCGCAATCCAGCCAGCGTGTTTATGGGCGATACAGGTGCTTTAGCTTTGGGCGGTGCGTTGGGTGCGGTAGCTTTATTAACAAATAGCCTTTGGATATTATTAATAATCAGCGGGATTTTCTTTATTGAAACGCTGTCAGTAATTGCTCAAGTAGGTTATTACAAGGCTACAAAAGGGCCGGATGGAATCGGCAAGCGTCTGTTAAGAATGGCTCCGCTGCACCATCATTTAGAGTTGTGCGGCTGGCTAGAAACTCAGGTTGTTGGCATTTTTTATCTAACTAACGGGGTGTTAGTGTTAATGATTCTGATGTTGACTAGCAACAGTTGAGAACGGATTGAGTGACGGACTGCACAGGGGATGTAAGAGATATTTACTACTATTTCAAAGAAACAGGCAAGATGCCTGTTCCACAACTGCATTCAGTTCTTGTGGAACAGGCATCTTGCCTGTTTAAGGCTCCGAAGTTATAATTTTGAGAATTGATATCCCCAGTTAATGCAATGGAACTTAATAACGCTTTTTAATTATTTGAACGAACCGCGAAGACGCTTATAGCGCGAAGGAAGAACTACATTTCCTTATTTATCTTCCTTCCTGTCCTTAGCGCCTTCGCGGTTCGTTTAATCTTACTCAATATTAGTTATGCGATCGTTTACGGTTGTTTTTTAATGACTAAAATGTTTTTACCGGACGTTTCGGTGATAGTGCCAATTTACAACGGCGAGGGAGATTTGCCGGATTTAATTGAGTGCCTGCGATCGCAAACTTATCCGATCGACAGTGTAGAATATCTCTTAGTAGACAACAACAGTCGCGATCGCACTTCAACCATTATCCAAACAGCAGCCTCTAACCCCCCCTCAGTCCCCCCCTTGGTAAGGGGGGGAATCAATTTCAATCGAATAACCATTTGCCACCTCACCGAAAATCAGATTCAAAGTTCCTACGCCGCCCGCAATCAAGGAATTCGCGCATCAACAGGCGAAATCATTGCATTTACCGATGCAGACTGTCGCCCGGAATCTGACTGGCTGGAAAATTTAGTTAAGCCATTCGTTGACTTAGAAGTAGGAATTAGTGCTGGGGAAATACTCGCATTGCCCGGTAAAACTATTTTAGAACAACACAGCGCCCGCGAAAATACTTTATCTCAAAAACATACTCTCGCTCACCATTTTTGTCCCTACGGTCAAACAGCCAATTTAGCTGTACGGAGGCTAGTTTTAGAAACATTAGGCTTGTTTCGCCCCCATCTCACAAGTGGTGGCGATGCTGACTTATGCTGGCGGATTTTGCGAGAAACATCCTATAAATTGTATTTTGCTGAAAATGCGATCGTCCGACACCGCCACCGTTCTACAATTAAACAGTTGCAAAGTCAATGGTATCGGTACGGCGAATCTAATAAATATTTGCACGAACTCCACGGCGTCGATTTGATGCGAGAATTCACAACAGGGGAATATTTTTACCGGCTGGCTAGGTGGGTTTTCAAAGAATTTCCGGTTGCTGCTGCCAAAAGTGCGATCGGCAGAGCCGATCTGGTAGATCTGTTTAATACGCCGATCGGTCTTTTGAGTGTTAGGGCAAGGGCGATCGGACAGCGCCAAGCCAAACTCCCAGAATCAGCTTGGGACATTGAGCGTTTATAAAATTTCGTCCCTTCCGCTTAAATTTGTTGCAGTCGAGACGCGGATTATTTCCAGATATCTAGTACTGTTCTAATGAATTTAAGAGTTGTTTCCGCTTAGCTCTCTGGTCTAATGCTGTTTGATAAAGTTCTAGGTCTTCGCGATTGAGAGTTATTAGCTCATTCATAATATCGCTGTCTTTCAGGATACTTTTTGCCACATAATTATAGCCCTCATACTTGTTTTTATTCTCATAAGTTATTTGGATTTCTGGCCAATTTAACATCTTGGCAAGGTCTGTTAAATCATCATTAAAAAATTCTTGGATGCCAACAAAGTAAAAATTATTTAGATTTCGTCCCCCAATGTAGATAGACATTTCATTGCGGATCTCCGGAATCTTGGCAAATTCCACAATATCTAAGTTTTTTTCTTGAATATAATTATGCCAACTACTATCTTCAGTACGAGGGATAGTTTTCCAAAAAAAATACAATGAAATTAAACGAAGGATTGGATGTCTCAACCAGATTATTTGTTTTACATTAACCGGGAGGAAATACTTTCTCGAAGGAACATGACCGTGTATTACTTTTATTCTTTGCGGATCAACACCATCACTTACTACTACCGATTCCTCTAAATAACTAGCGATTTTATCTAAACCGTAAACCTGTGTTAAAGCTATGAAAAAAGTTGTTCCTGCCGTTTTTGGTATATGGTATGAAATGATTTCTAAACCCGGCAATCCTAAAATAGTTTTTTCCCATTTAACTACCCAATTAAATTCCGGTGAGTGCAAAAATGAGGTGAGGAGTTCGAGCCGTGTCAGCTCGCCGTTTTGCAGTTTATGAAGATAGAAGCTTTTACCATTAGCGTCGGCATTGCGTTTCAAATAAGTGCGGTAAATATATTCCAAAAAAGATTGATTGTCAAGTTGCTGAGTTGCTTGCAAAAAAGCTGTTTCGTTCATGGCTAGGCTGTTACAAGTCATCAAATGCCAAATATAACAATCAATCATAACATAAATTGCGATTGCTTGTATCAAAGCGCGATTAATAATTCACGTTTTTATACCTATTTTTATTGATTAAAGTATCTTATAGAGTATATAAAATACTTAATAAGTATTAATGCACTACTTAATCTAAAATTAAGCATAGGATCTTGATGTGTTTGCTTTGACCAGGACAACTCAGGCTTATCCTCAGATTTTTAAATTTTTGTAACCTTTACAGGTAATGCCAATGGCTCAAATCTTACTCCAGACAGTTTGGTTTATACCTTGCTATCCACTCATCGGCGGAGTTCTGTCAATGCTGTGGTTTCCGGCAGTTACTCGCCGCACCGGGCCCAGACCGTCCGGTTACGTAAACGCCATATTAACCTTGTTCGCTTTCTTACACGGCGTCATCGCCCTGACAGCTATCTGGAACCAACCGGCCGGGCACCAGTTGATTCCTTGGCTGAACGTAGCAGGTTTAGACTTAACCATTCCCGTAGAAATCTCTGCTGTCACCGTCGGGGCGACTGTTTTGATTACCGGACTGAACTTGCTGGCGCAGATTTATGCTTTCGGTTACATGGAAATGGACTGGGGCTGGGCTAGGTTCTTTTCCCTGATGGGGCTGTTTGAAGCGGGGATGTGCGGCTTGGTGTTGTGCAATTCCCTGTTCTTCAGCTACATGATTTTGGAAATCCTGACTCTGGGAACTTACCTGCTAGTCGGGCTGTGGTTCAATCAGTCTTTGGTGGTGACAGGAGCTCGCGATGCTTTCTTAACCAAGCGGGTGGGTGACTTATTCCTGCTGATGGGAGTAGTTGCCATTCTGCCGCTGGCTGGAACTTGGAATTTTGACGAGTTGGCTGTTTGGGCCCAGACTGCAAAGCTTGACCCCACTGTAGCGACGCTCTTGACTTTAGCTTTGATTGCCGGCCCGATGGGTAAGTGCGCTCAGTTTCCCTTGCACCTGTGGCTGGATGAGGCGATGGAAGGCCCGCTGCCGGCGACAATTTTGCGGAACACCGTAGTTGTGGAAACTGGTGCTTGGATATTGATTAAGTTGCAGCCGGTGATTGCTTTGTCGCCGATCGGGATGACGACAACTATTATTGTAGGCGCTGCGACGGCGGTGGGTGCTTCATTAATTGCGATCGCCCAAATTGACATCAAACGCACGCTTTCCTATATAGTTAGCGCTTACATGGGCTTAGTATTTATCGCCGTCGGCACCGGACAAGCCCAGACAGCCCTGACATTGATATTTGCCTACACCTTGGCAATGGGTTTGCTGGTGATGAGCATCGGTTCGGTAGTTTGGAACACCGTCACTCAGGATATCCGATCTCTCGGCGGTTTGTGGGGAAAGCGGCCGATATCGGCGATATCGTTTATTGTCGGTAGCGCTGGATTGGTGGGACTGCCGCCCTTCGGCTGTTTTTGGGGTTTAGAAGAATTAACATCCGGGCTTTCGGAAGCTAAGCCTTTGCTGTTAGGAATCGTGCTGTTTGTAAACGGCGTCACTGCTTTTGGCTTGGTGCGCGTCTTCGGTTTAGTTTTTGGCGGCAAACCAAAGCAAATGACCGAACGTTCGCCAGAAGTTCACTGGCCTTTTATCTTGCCGATGACTGTTTTAATGGGCTTTACTTTGCACGTTCCGCACTTGCTGGCGGCGTGGCAGTTATTGCCTGGGGCGAGTTTGAATTATACCGCCAGTGGACTGCTAGTTGTGTCAACGGCGATCGGCATCGCTGCCGGAGCGTTTGTTTACCTGAACGAGAAATGGGAAAAACCGGTACGAATCGGTTCTCAAGCCCTGCAAGACTTTTTTGCCTACGACTTTTACACCGCCCAACTTTACCGGGTGACAGTGATATTTGCCGTCGGTTTAGTTGCTCAAGTCATCTCCTGGGTCGATCGCAATATTGTGGACGGATTCGCGAACTTAATCGGTTTTGCAACCGTTTTTGGCGGGCAGAGCCTCAAATACAACGTTAACGGTCAAACTCAGTTTTACGCCCTGACAATTCTGTTCGGAGTTGCACTTTTGGGCCTGCTGGTAAGCTGGCCTTTGCTAGTTCGCCTGTCGCTGATTGTCGGCGGGTAAATAGAGTTAATATTTAAGATTTTAGGTGACATTTTAAATCTAAAATCTTTTAAAAATTAATTCTTGAACAAAGATTTCAAAGTTTCTCAAACAAGGCAAAATCAATGAACCAAAAGCATAGACAATTCAATCTTTCCCGCCGCAATTCCCTCAAATTTGTCGCCGGAGCCATTGGTACAGGGATACTTGCAGCACGAGCAGGCGCTGATTTGGCTGCACCCGAACCAGCAATTGCTCAAACTGACTTGACTCCCGATGCAGCTCTCCAAAAGTTAATCGACGGAAACAAACGGTTTGTTGACAGCAAACGCCAAAGTCCCAACCAAGACTTACCCCGCCTTCTCGAAGTTGCCGTAGCTCAAAAACCCTTTGCTGCTATTCTCGGCTGTGCAGATTCCCGCTTTCCTTCGGAAATTATCTTCGATCAAGGATTGGGTGATTTATTTGTCTGTCGTGTGGCCGGAAATGTTGCTACTTCCGAGGAAATTGGCAGCCTGGAATTTGGCACGCTGGTACTGGGAGCAAAAGTGCTTGTGGTAGTCGGGCATAAACGGTGCGGTGCGGTAGACGCAACCATTAAAGGAGCTCAAGTTCCCGGTCAGATTGGCAGTTTGCTCGACGCCATTAAGCCTGCTGTAGAAAGCTCGAAAAGCCAAGCGGGCGACAGAATAGAGAATGCCTCAAAAGCCAATGTTGTTCTGCAAGCTAACAAGTTGAAAGCATCTCCAGTTATCTCTAAGTTAATTGCGGATAACAAACTGAAAGTTGTTGGTGCATACTACGATTTAGACACGGGGAGAGTCACTATTCTTTCTGATTCGTGATGCAACTTTGGATTGAGAGTTTGGGGAAATGTTAATATCTAAACTCTCAAACTCTCAAACACAATATCCTGCGAAATAGATTCTTTACTCTTCACTCTTGACACATTATGCTTAGTGCCTTGCTCTGGTTGCCCGCGTTGGGCGCTGCGGTAGTCGGGTTTTTGCCCGGAAACATCAATGGGATGCGTCTGCGTTCAATAGCCTCGGCTTTTGCTGCTGCTGTTTTCCTTTTGAATATTTGGCTGTTGACTCAATTCGATACAGCCAATTCGGGACTGCAATTTCAAGAATATTTGCCTTGGATTCCACAATTAGGTTTGAGCTACAACTTGGGCATTGACGGCTTGTCCTTACCGCTGCTGGTTTTAAGTGCTTTGCTGACGCTATTAGTCATTTACGGCACTGGCGAAAAGATGGAGCGCCCCCAGCTTTACTACGCTTTGATTTTGCTGATCAATGCTGGTATTGCCGGAGCTTTGATGTCTCAAAATTTGTTGCTGTTTGTACTGTTTTACGAAGTAGAATTAATTCCTTTTTACCTGTTGATCGCGATTTGGGGCGGAAAGCAGCGAGAATACGCTGCCATGAAGTTTTTGATTTACACGGCCGTTTCGGGATTTTTAGTTTTAGCGGGATTTTTGGGTGTTGCTTGGCTGAGCGGCTCTTTAAATTTCGATTACACTGCGATTACCACTCAAGAATTGCCCTTGAGAACGCAATTGATCCTGCTAACAATTGTGATAATTGGGTTGGGAATTAAAATTCCTTTAGTGCCGCTGCATACTTGGCTGCCTGATGCCTACGTCGAAGCTTCGCCAGCAACAGCAATTCTGCTGGGAGGGATTTTGGCGAAGTTGGGAACTTACGGTTTAGTGCGGTTCTGCTTGCAGTTGTTTCCCGAAACTTGGTCGATTGTAGCTCCGGGTTTAGCGATTATCGGGACTGTGAGCGTGATGTACGGGGCTTTGAGCGCGATCGCCCAAAAAGACATCAAGCGCATGGTAGCCTATAGTTCGATCGGACATATGGGTTACATCCTCGTTGCCTGCGCCGCGGGTACGAAACTCGCCTTAATCGGCGCTGTCGGGCAAATGGTAAGCCACGGCTTAATTTTAGCTTTGCTGTTTTATTTGGTAGGCATCATCGAAACCAAAGTTGGCACCCGGGATTTGGACGTGCTCAACGGTTTGATGAACCCGATGCGGGGTTTACCAACTGCCAGTTCCCTGTTAGTTTTGGGCGGCATGGCAAGCGCCGGAATTCCGGGTTTGGTGGGTTTTATTGCCGAATTCTTAGTGTTTCAAGGCAGTTTTTCGATCTTTCCAATTCCAACTTTACTCTGCATTTTAGCTTCTGGCTTAACAGCAGTTTACTTTGTGATTCTGCTCAACCGCACCTGTTTTGGGAAGTTGGACAATGCCACGGCTTACTACCCTCCAGTTACGTTTGGTGAAAATATGCCGGCGCTGGTTTTGGCGGCTATCATTTTTGTGTTGGGAATTCAACCTGCTTGGCTGCTCAAGTGGAGCGAATCTACTACAAATGCGATCGTTGCTACTCTGCCGGCGGACAGAAATGCCCAAGTAGCTATTAGCTATCCCCTTGAACATTCGGCGATAAAAATCGCGTCTACAGAAACGATATCCGCCGACGCAGACTAAGAGAATCTACTCGTTACCAGGCTCTGCCTGGTAACGCAGATCCTCCGGCTCTGCCTCGAATTTTCCGGTTTAGGCCTGGATATCCGTTCCCAAGCACAGCCGGGGAACCAGTTAAAGAATTGCAACTTTTTGCAAGAATTCAAAAGATTTAGGTTCAATCAAAGGAAAAAACAATGGTACAAACCCCTAATAAACCAGCAACTAAACTACCTCCTTCCAAGCACGAATTTGCTGAAGTAATTCACAGGCTGGAAGCTGGCGGCGCGATGATTCCAGATACGCCGGAAAATCTGATGCAAATTATCGCTATCTGGAAAGCTTACGCAGTGCCGATGGATTTCTACTGGCGCGATTTGCTTTACATCGCCGAACGGGTATTTTTACACCCGCTTCCTTTCTTTAAATACTTTTTACCTCAAGAGTATTTAGACTTGCAAAATCACTATGCAGGCGACGGTGCAGATTTGCGGATCTGGCGCGGGATTGGAAGTGCTCACCCGGAACTTTTGGAGTTCATGGAAAAGGGAGAAACTGGTAAACTCCCTCGCTTTCTGCACCATTTGTGGCACGATCGCATTAACATGGAATTTGCCGAAGAGTGCATGAGGTCAATGCTTTGGCACCGAGGCTTGTACGTGCCGACCAATCAATTCGATCCTTATTTGGACAGTGACGAATATAAGGCTAATGCCGATCGGGCAATTAAAGCTTACTTCAAAAAAGACCCGTTCATGCTGGGACTGCACAAAGCATTTCCAGAAATGTTTTTAGAACAGTGCCGCCAAATGTCTTATTACAGCAATCTCGGTTTATTCTGGGAAGTCATGGCGCCGGTGTTTTTTGAGGTTTCCGACTTGTACGACGAAGGGAAAGTTACCACAGTCCCGCAGGCGATGGATTTCCTAGTAAATGGCATATTTGCGATCGCCGGTCGTCCCATCTACCACCACGTTCAAATCGACGGTGAAACCTACGAAATCATCCCCAAATCTAAGGGTTTCACATGGCTTTACGAAGCAGCGTTACCTTACGTGGAAGCTGTATTTTATCGCACTTCGCCCTTCCGAGGTACCAAATCTTACAACGCTCAAGCTAGGGAAGTTCCAGACGATCAAAAAGACTTCCACTACGGAGTTTTGTATGCAGACAAATTCCCGGTAGGTACGGCGGGCATTCCGCCAACTTTGCTAGCACAAGATATGCTGCATTTCCTGCCACCTTATTTGATGGATTTCTACAAACAGCGCTGTCGCGGCGAAGATGATATCCTCAATCAAATTGGGGTGACATTTCAGCGCTCGATGTACTGCGTTACTTCGGCGGTGATTCAAGCTTTGCGGACTGCTCTTTTGTATCCCTTAGATGACCCGAACCCAAAGCATTTGAAGGCAAATCGGGCTTTTTTTGAGGCTCAGCTCGATCGCTTCTGCCGCCCGGAATACGGCATGAAATATGCAGCGAAGCTCAAGAATATTCAGACTTCGGATTACAGGTAAAGGATGTTTAAGGGAGGCATCTTAGCTGAAAACTCCGCCATTCCGTTAGTCCGCCAGGGGTTTCAACCCCTGGCTCAAAGCTCAAGTCGGTTGAAACCGGGGAAAAATCAGAGTTTTTTTAAGCCGTTGAAAAAGTCCTATAATATTAAGTCAGTTGGCAGCGTAATTATTCATCTGTCACACTGATTTTCCTCTAAGTTCTCTGCGGTTTAATCACTCAGATAAAACAGAAATGATATAACCAATAACAAATAACAATAACTATGGACAGCAAAGATCTAGCCAAATATATCGAAGCAAAGGACGGCATTTCCAAACCTTGGCTGTTGGTGCAACTGCGGCTGAAAAAATTGCAAGAAAGGCGATCGGAGATTTCTGCTGAAGAGTATATGACAGAACTTACTGACCTTCACAAAGATTTAATGAATCTGGGAGAGTGGTGGCTCGGTATCGAGGATGAAGTGTTTTAAAATTTAATTGAAAGTTCAAGTAGGATTAAGTCGATCGCATTTTAAAATTTCTCCATCAAATGTTTTTCGTGGGCATAGACATCTCGTAGCTGTTGCAGCGCTGCCCCAGAAATGACCGATTTAACAGTAGCTACCAGTTGGCCCCACTCCAGCAATCTGTCAACTGAAACAGCTTTTTTGAACTTGTACGTGTAGAATTTCGTCCAAAATGCTGGTGCTTGCTTGCTTTTCCAGCGTTTGTACCATCTGCCAAAATCTTGAGGTGCGATCGGCTTTACTGCTAAAGTCGGGGGAAAATCGGCGTAGCTGACAAACCGACTGATGCCTTTGGCGTGAACGTACACCATGTAACGACAGCATTCGATGCGGTAAATCTCGTCTGCTGCGATATTGAACAGGAGTGCGACTGTTTCTTCGGTAACGAATCTCGCCAGCGGATGCAGGATTGGCGATTTGTGAATTATTCTCGATTCTGCGATCGTCCGCGATTTTGCCGGAGTTTCTGATATCATGGCTAGTACACCTCTGGATATGGTTAGTAGACTTCTGGATATGGCAAATGCACTTTTTGATAGAAAGAAATAATCTATCCAGATTAGGTTTTACAGACGATCGCCCTTTAGTTTTCCAGGCCGGGGGGCGATCGGCTTTTTAGATGAATTTATTGTAAGGTGTTATAGCACCCATTGTCAAGCATGGGTTTAGTAAGAATTAAAGTCAGAGAACTAGCCGCAGAGAAAGGTTGGACATTCAAGGAAGTTTCAGAACGTTCTGGGGTGGTGTACAACACTGTCAAGCATTATGCCCGCTGTCCCGGGCTGACAACGGTTGACTTTACTTTGCTGCTGAAATTAGCTCGGACTTTTGATGTGATGATTGAGGATTTGGTTGAAGTTTTGGAGGAATAGTCGATCGGCTTTTCCACATTTCTAATATAAACTTTTTTGTTTCGTCTTGTCAAGACGCGCTTAAGCATTTTGCATCGCAGCTAAAAGCTCAGCTTAAAGGTGCTAAGATTTAATCCAAGTTATTAATCTCCCGTTACCTTTGTGACAATCAAGCAATTTGGTTCGGGGCCTCGGATTCATCTGTCGGATCGATCTAAAATCTAAAATCTAAAATCTAAAATTGGATGACTAGAGCCAGTACCGCCATCGGGGTGAGCCCCATCATCAAGGAAATTGTGCAGAAAAAGGCGCTAGCAACCCGACTAACGCTGAAGGAAATTATCTATGTCGGGATGCTGGCGATTGACGATTTGGACGAAAAGCGCCTGCAAGAGTTGGCTGACAAGGTGCATCAGATGCAGGTGAATGGTGAAATTTGAGGCGATGAGGGCGATCTAACTTCGGGTGAAGTAAGGCAAAGGCGCTCCTATGGAATTCGTCTACTGAAACAAATTCTCATTTTTCTACCAATAAATTGGGGTTTTCTTCTCCTCAACAGGAGCGTTCTCCGATCTAGTATTTGTACCCGTTTCGGTGCTCTTAGCCCCGCACAGTCTGCTCAAATCAACTATCGTGCTATCGGAGCGCTGATAAAAACAAAAAGGTCGATCGTTGGATTGAGCATAAGGTGGAGCAAAAATAGCAGGCATGGAAAACCGCTCAGAAGACTGCCTCGGCATTGGGGATACTGGAACTTTCATCTCGGTGGTTGGCTCTGACGGTTTTGCACTGGCTGCGTCGGCCGTTACCATTCCTGACAGTAGCAGAAATGCCACCGAAAGCAGGAGGAGATTGGAGCGTTTCATATTACTTTTCGACAATCTTGCTTCTGAGACTATTAACAAATGCCAGGACTTCGGATTTCTCTGGTGGATTGACCCTATTTTTATCGAGAGCTTGGGACACATCATTAGCAAAAGCGTTAAATTCATTGTTCGTGAGACCTCCATCCATTCCACTATGGGAAAGCTTCATAGTCCGCCCTGTATAAACACAAGGCCCCCCTGCCGCTTGGCAGAATTGATCCACTAACAACTGACGCAGCCTCTGTTGTGAGTTTGTGCCCAAGCCAATAAAGTATTTACCAATTAGTGCGTCAGCGAATATGAAAGTTGTTGAATCATCAATGACTTTTGCGATCGCGTTGTAGCCTCCTAGCCTAGTGTATAGAGAATTTCCTCCGGGAACTTGTGCAATCAGATCTGTAGTTACTTTTTCTGCTGATTCTTGTGCTGGCATCACCGGCGTAGAACGAGCGAAACTAGGGCTTAATTTGAAAGTAGTCACAACTATGACTGTCATACAAATTAATGTCAACAACATTGCCAAAGATTTACTGAGTTTCATTGAAAAATCTCCAATTGTGAGGGTAATATGGTTAATTGAATCTTCAGCACTAAGTGATTTACAGATACATAGGCTTAAGAAGCCGACAGCCAAAGTATGAGCCCAACTAAACTTAGTCTTTCGCTCTGTGCGATGGTAAAGAGGCGAGGGTAAAGAGCGAGCGGTCGTCACATCACTTGATAACTTTAGCATCAAATTATCTTACCGTAGATTTTGTAATATTTCTTAGATCAATACTCCGGACAGTTTTTAAAGAGGGATGCGATGCCTTCGGCAAGCAACGCTTACGCAATACAGCAGAGAAGTGAAAACAGTGAGTG
>NZ_SRRZ01000096.1 GCF_013179805.1 Microcoleus asticus IPMA8
TTTAGTTCTCTGGCATCGATATCGCTTTTAATGAAAGATTCTAATTGGGCTATTTCTTTTTCTCTATCTTTTTGTTGCAGTTGTAAGTTATCCATTTTTAATTGTCACAATCAAGTATTGCATATAATTGTATCATAGTCTTGATAATGATTTAGGATTGCTATAGATGTAGATTCTTTCAAACTCGCCAGGAATCGTGGCAAGAAGCTTGTTATGAGGCAGGTCTAGATTTAGGAATTTCTAAGTTTTCTAGCTCTGAGCCAGTAAACTTTCACGATTTTCAAATAATAGTTAGGGCTAAAGAGTTGTTGGATTCAATGAATTGGTGGGTTTATCATTTTTAATTTTAACCTAGCACAAAAACAGTTTTATAAACAAATAGTTGTTTCTAAAACTATTTTTGAATGTTGCTTACTAAAAATCCCTAGCAGCTACGGACTGACCAGGGAAATGCAGAAAAACAAAGTAATTATGACATACTTTTACTTCATTATACCTAAGGAGCGTATGTTCTATATCAATGAGTGTTAAAATTTATTTATCATGATTTTATTTCCTTACGATTGGCAGAGCGTGCCAGTAACTTCACTTTTTTGTGTTTTTAGATAACTTTTTGTATTAGGAACTTAGCCTGGCCACAGAACAAATTGTGTGGCACTTCAAAACTGGTTGCAGCAAAGGATTTTACCTCTTACTACAACTGCAACCAGCTCCAATTCAAAAGCGTTTTACTGCAAAAAGTAAATCGTCTTATTTGACATTTCTCCATTCCTCTGGATTTTTCAACACTGATGCCCAAAAGAATTGAATCTTGTAAGCCTCCGCAGCATCTTTATCTTCTTGTCGATCGCCAATCATGATGCAATCTTTCGGCTCTGCCAGCGGTCGGGATGCCAGAAGTAACATTCCGTATCCCGGTTTCCTGCACGATATCTTTGTACCATCACCGGACAACGGCGCACTGAATTCGATCGGTTCATTACCACGGGACACCTGGTAGCAGCTTTCTCCCCCATTTGGACAGAAAAATATCTCTGAGATGCGCGGAAATAACTCCAAAGTTATCCGCTGTTCTTCGATTGCCGAAGCCAAACTCTTATGTCCCGCTGCCACGCCACCTTGATTGGTGACACCGATAATTGTGAATTTATCGCTCAGATGTTCGATCGCTTCTTGAACCCCTTCGATTGCTTTCTGGTCTGTGGGTTCGTTAATGAACGTTTTGCCCGACGCGGTTTCTCGGATTGTTCCGTCTAAATCTACTAACAATACCTTAGTTGTCATGATTTTGTGTAAAATAAACAACAATTCAATTCATCAAAACGAAGTCTTACATCTTTAAAAATTAATGAAGGTTGATACCGTCAGCTTTTAATTGTGCTTCAAATTCAATTGTCTGAGACTGGTTTGAGGTAGGAACCGATCGCTCCAATGGATTGAAGGAATGACCTGTAGAGTTCAAATTAGCATTAAAGGACTTAAACTCTGTCATAGTCAGACTTCCGTGAATTGGCAAAGCTTCTTCAGGTTTTGCATTAAAGGAAAAAGGTTTCATAATCTTACAAATCTTGGGTATAGGTGGTTTGAGTTTTCAAGCACTGAGCAGCTTTTTGTAATTCTACTCCGAGATAGCCAATATGCTCGCTTTGGATAGCAGGGGAAGCAGCAGCAATTTCTCGGACTAACTTCAGAGCGTTTACTCCAGAGTAGTAGCTAACGGCTTTGCCGCTGCCCGGAATCTGAGTTACCGAAATCTTTCCACCATGTTCATCAGTAACGAGCTCAATTACGAAGTTACCGGCTGGGTCGAAATAGTCCCGACTGTTGCAGATTCGATCGTAGTGAGCAGCGATGACTCAATCAGCAATCTCGAAAGTATCGTCATACAAGTGGGCGGACTGGGATACCGTCACCAACGGGCCCATTGTCAAATCGTAATCAGAACGCCGAGCGATCGCATCTCGGATGTACTGTTGCAGCGCACGCAACCCCATAGCATTCGCTGACCACACACCGAACATATCATTGCTGCGGAACGTAGCCGTCAATGAGAGTTCCCCATCCACGACGCGCACCCAGATGTTAGTGAGACACGGACTCCCACTGTGTTCATGGTCGAAGGAATAGTCGGGTCGCTGAAATAAATTGCCACAACCAGAATCCCAGAGGTTGATAACGGCGCTGGCAGCATCAATCTCGTTGATGAGTTTGGCGATGACCTGCTCAATTTGGTCACGCCCAAACCATGACCGCATCCGCTGACCATACACTTGATTCCCTCATGGTATGGAGCATCTTCAAGCATCTGCGGGATGTAGTCTTCCAGAAACGGGCGATCGATCGGCAAATAATTCGGCTCCGGGAAGAAGAATTCGGGCGGTTCGTCCGTGACCACAGCCATCAGATCGATCAGCTCTTGCACCTGTCCGTCATAGCCCGTAGGTCGCAACACGCCTGTGGTTTTGATGCGGTGGATGATTTTTACCCAGGTTTCGGCGATCGTCTTCCCTTCTATCCGGTGCCCGTAGCGCTGACCTGGGAGAACCGTCGGCAAGTTCTCCACCAACGGGAATATCGTCGGCGTTGCCCACTCCGGCTTCTCGCCCAACTTCGCTAAATCTTTGGCTAGAGTAACTGTTTCAGTAATGCTTGTGGTTTCATGGCATTCGATCGATTTCCGTAACTGTTGCAGATTTTCTAACGGAATTTCAGGATCGATGTAGCCAATGATTTTTGATTTTATTCTCCAACACTTAACGCCCTCTTCACTCTTTCCCTCTTCAAAACCTTGCCGAAAGAAATCCAACAAACACTGAACTGCGCCTGAATTCTTATCTTCCTTCGTAGCATTCACAACTATTAAAAGCCGGATATGAGGGTTCCAGAGTAAGTTTCGCAACAAGAAATTGATACCGCGTGTGGCAGAGTAGAGCTGCTCGATCGCTCCATACTCATGCTCTTCCAGTTTCTTTTTAACTACTGTGCCTTTCAAAGTCCAGCCTGTTACTATGGCTGTTTTTCCTGAAGCATAAAACACCTGATTCGGTTTATATAGCGGTTTGTAATATGTTTCCATTTTCTTACAATTTTTTACAAATTATTGTAATTGTATGCAGAGAAAGAGAGCTAAACTACAATATAATATAACACTAATTTAAAGGTTTCATTATGCCAAAAAAATCTAAATTTTTGACTCTACAACCGCAGATGAATCGGAACAAGAGTTTGCTGATGTTTGAGAAAATCAACAAAGAGCTGTTGGCAAGGATAAGAGAAGATATGAATTATCGAATGCCATCAGAATACATAAGCTGGCAAGTGCTGAGCCAAATAATTGCGATCGGTTTAACAACCTGTGATTTGGAATATGCACAAGTTGACATCTCAGCGTTTATCCAAAGCTACCGAATCGCACTCTGGTTTGCCCAAAAAGCGCCGATGTATTGTTTAACTCATGAGTTAATTGAAGCGTTTGACCAGACTGATGCTCTCCATAAACCAGGGGTTTTATGCGGATGGCAGCCCTCTCTACCCACTTTTTTGCTAGCCATACCCAAAGGATCGATCTATGCCCCTGATGGAGCCTCGATCGATTACTTGACGATTAGCTGTAACAATATCAATCATCCTGAGTGGAATTCCGGCAAATGGAAAAATATATCCATTCATCCTTTTAAATCAAGCTACCCTTTATACTTTCAATACTCTACAGTAGATAGTCATGAAACTGTGTGGACTTCTGGCACTGCGGTTACAGAAAATGGAGATACTTTGATTTATGATGAAAACTCTAATATTGGGCGTAATACTCTTACTCCTGAAGATAGAATTCTCATCAAACGTTTAAGGAATCTGGTCATCAATATTCTGTTGACTCTTGAATTCCTTCCTTCTCTGGTTAGCGACATAGATAAAAAAGACTTACCATCTCCTAAAGGATTTGGAGTAAAATTACACAAATCCAAAACTGTCGATCGATTTCCTCGTTGGCTTGGTAAAGGTTTTTCTATTCCACAATCCGATTCTTTAGAAATTCTTGAAGAAATTTTGGAAGAACAAGAAGATGATAATGAAAAAACAAAACTAAAGAAAATTCATTCATCACCTGTTGCACATTGGAGACGCGGACACTGGAGAGTTTTGGAGGCTGGCGAAGGTAAACGATGGAAAAACGCTAAGAGAATATGGATAAAGCCTATGTATATAAATTTTTAAATTTATCGAATTGATCGGAATTTACTGATGACATAAACCCCTAAAGCTCATTTAAAATAAAGTTTTAGGAGTTTTTGTCATGGAAATAATTAAGGGAACAGCCTACAAAGCTGAACTAGGTTTTATCTACGATGGAGATAGTTTCAAATTGGAATTAGTATCTCCAAAAGGTACAGATAGTCAAACTATTATCTGCCGATCGCAGTGGATCGACACACCTGAGTCTCAAAAACCAGATAAAAACAGCTCTGATCCACTGATTCTAAAACATTGGGAATGGGCACAAAAAGCAAAATTAGCGTTGATGAATTTAATTCAAAATAGAGCGCTGATAGCTATTCCCTATGAACAAGATATATACCGGAGGTGGGTTTGCGATGTTTACATCGACAATTTACTCCTATCAAACAATGTCCAGGTAAAACAGGCTCAGTCTGGCTTGGCTGTTTCTCGATTGCCCTTTAATCGTCACATATACAATGTGAGAGAAATAAATTTATTGCGGGCAATCATAAATGCAGCAGCAACAGCTAACAGAAAAAAAGTAGGAATCTGGGCAGAACCAAACATGATTTTGCCCTATGAATTCAAGAAGTTATCACTCTAGCACTCAAACAGTGTAAGGGTTTTGCACAATACATCTAATCCGAGGAAAGTGAAATGGCGAAGACATTTGCCGAAAGAATTATTGACTACATGGAACAGCAAAATTATGAAATCTCCCGGGGAAGGTCGGAGAAAAACATAATCTATGTAGAAGGAGCGGACACTAATGGAACAGAAAATGACGATCGACCTAATTACTTCAATGATTTGAGAATAATCATTGCCTTTACTGAAAATTATCAGCCAGTAATCGAAGGCATTTGGATAGCGACGACGGAACCGGGATTTTATTACACCGACAATCCCATGAATCCAAACGGCGCTGCTCGAATCGGATTTGGGCAATACAAAGCTTGGCAAGTCGGCCTTCATGGATGGTCAAGTCCTCATGAGGCTTTAGTGCAGATCGATGAAGTTAAAATTCATCGCGATTACAATCGCGACATGAAGCGGACAGGCGATCAGATCGAATGGGGAGTCTACGGCATAAACCAGCACCACGGCTGGAATCATCCTATTCATGACATCCATACTGCTGCGGCTGGGTGTCTCGTTGGTCGGCTTTCTGAAGAACATTTTGACTTTATGTATCTCGCAAAATCCGATCGGAGATACAGATTTGACGAGAGATTTGTGTTTCCGACAACTATTATTGCGGGAGATAGATTGGCTGTTGCTGCCCAATAATCTATGAGAATTTATTTTCTGCAATCGATCGCTTGTTAAATGACAAACTACGGCTCAAAATTTGCTAATTACTTATCAACAGAGCTAGTAAAGACTAAGGGTGTATGGAACGTATTAACTTACTTGTCTCAATTATTAGCCTATTTTTCGCAGTATTATCCTTTATTTTTTATCTAGCTGCAAGACAGATTAAAGCTGATAAAAAATTTCATACTTGGGAAATAACAACGATAATTGATAGGAAGTTGGAGCGATTGCAAATCATATTTTCTAGCCTCTTTCAATTAATTATCTATCGAAACATTAGCCCAATTACCAATGCAAAAGCTCGATTGAATATATTGAATCAGCTTTTGATGACCCGAATTATACCCAGAAGAACACACTGATTTATGACGATGAAAATAACACCCGACACTTTTTTAGATCTGTTAGCCACTGTTTTCGGCACTATTGGTGGAGTTGCCCAGCTTTTAGTCGTGACGAACAGAATTAACTCTGATGATGGACTTTTGATTGGTGGATTGGCTACAATCGCTTTAGGGATAGTTGCAAATAAAGGCAAATCGCCCTATACAAACAGCCTTAGAAAACCTCCTAATTATTTTCCAATAGACTTTGCTCCTTATGATTCACCGCCATACAACGACCCTTATTATGAGCCACCTACGGAAGCACCATCGAAAACGCATGACTATCCGACAGCAAACACGACTCAATACAATTCTAAGTACAAAGGACAGGACTCAAGCAAACACCCAAGGAAAGAGCAACCTGAAAACGATCGACTTCAAAACGACAGTGAATCGGGGCGAGAATCTTTTCGATTCCAACGAAGAACTCGGAAACGACTAAAACCAGAGTCTTCTTCTATTTTTCCTGATGCCTCTGAATCGTCTAAATAAGTTACTTATACTTCCCAATTCAAAGCCTGTATTATACAGGCTTTTTTATGTTAAAATAGGGAACTGTTAATTGATTCTTTGAATGCGCCCTATTGGTTTTGTAAAACTTAATAGCAGACTTTGCCTCGTTGAAACTTCTTCCCACCAGTTCGGCCGTTTAGGACATCTCTAATCATCGCTGTCATACTTTTATCAATTAATTTGATTCCTAACCACAGCACTCGATCGGGATTTTGCGGCATCAAACAAATCACTTCCCCAGAAGAGATTTGTGCTGTCGAGAGAAGTAGTAAAAGTGCTGCCAGAGCCTTCGAGTGTTCCTGTTCAGGTAGTCGTGAAGTAAAGCTCAAAGTGTTGCTTTTGCCTACTTCTGGCAATTCTGAAGTTGCTTCCTTCCTTTCACTTGCACCTGAATTCCGAGTAGTATCATTTACTTCTGCTTCCCCACTTACTCGACCATTAATACCTCAAATCTATAGACAGTAAGTATTACAAGTAAATTAAACATTATTTGGGATTGTAATTTTGACTTCCTCACCAAGTACAGGCCCCAGAAACAAAAATTTTTTTCTGTTTCTGACTTTTTTCACCGTTTTGTCGGGTACAAGCGCCGTAAAATCTAGCGTTCTACTATCGCTAAACATCTTGGGTTACAGAAACACGTTTCTTTGTTTTTCGGAAACAAAACGTATTTTTCTGTTTCTGAACACGTTACTGAGAAATTTAGGGACTGGTTGCCAGACACAAAAGCTTAAGCCGATGAGGATACGGGAGCGGACTGTGCTGATGGAGGCTTCTTGGGAATGGGGGTAAGAAAAAAAAGTTACTCGTTAGGTTTGCTGGAGGAATTCTAGAAAATCCTTGAAAAAACTTACAAATTTCAGTACCTCCCCACCAGTGCCACGAACCTTCCACTCTTAAAGAAATTAAGGCAATTGTCCAGAAATCTCGGTGTGACTCGTACCTCAAGCATTTCCTCGACTATGTGGAATTTAAGTTTTGGAGAGGACTCCGCACCGATGAAGCAGCCCTGAGATTGTGGTACTGTTGCAGCGAGTGCGATCGAATTTGGAACGGTGAAACTTTTAATTTTTTTTGTAAGTGACTATAGAGAAGAACGTAATCCCAAAGCTGCAAATAAAACTTGCAACAAAAACAAAGACCAGATGGTATCGCTAACTCCTCGGTTTGTTTTTTATTTCTTCTTCAAATCTATCCTAAAATTTATCTCCTCATTAAATTGAGTATGCTTCAAAAACTACAAAAGCTTTATAATTTACCTCCTTTAATATTTGATTAAACCTAAATCAGAACCTGAATTAGATGATTTATTCATCTTGAGAATTAACGAGATGTTTGATAATGTTACTCTGGATCATATTTCGACGAACCATTTCAATCAGCAAAATCTGTGCCTCTTCAGCGGAAAGAGATTTAGTCTGCTCAGAATAAACTTTAAGGCTAAACTTTTGTTCAACTGTAAGTTCAGTTGAGAGTTTATCTGATTGACTTTCATCTTCCCCTGTTCTTTCATTGGTCATAATCTCTACTGTTTCCTAGTCAGTTTCCTTGCTTTTTTCCTTGTCTGTTAGAGAATCTGTTGAAGAATTGTGATTTTTGAGGGTGATCAATTGATTGATTCGATCGCGAACCTCCGCACTTTCCCCCTCCAGCCACTGAATTATCACAGCCACGTCGTACTTAGTCCCTGGTGTCTGCCAACCGTACATTTGTGTTAGAAGAGCTTGCAGTTGTTCTGGGTAGTATTCATTCCACCAAATCAGTGCTAGTTCTCGCAGTTTCTCTGCATCTTCATCACTAATTAATTGCTCGGCTACGGGTTCAGGTGTGGTTGGTGTGGGCGCAGAATTTGATGTTGGTGTCGGTTCACTTATAGTTTCGGCTGGTGTGGCCGATATGGACTCCTCTGCGGGTTCCTCTACAAGTTCAGATGTGGGTTCAGATGTTGGTATGGTTGGTTCGTCTATGGTTTCATGGGGTTCGGAAGTTTCGTGGGTTTCGGGTTCAGGAGCTGCGAGTAATGCAGTGAAGGTGGCTTTTTCAGCTTCGGTCAGCGTGTTCCAGACCTTTTGGCGATCGGCTGCACCACCCCCGCAAACTTCTTTGAGAACGACCTGGATACTTCTGGCTAATTTGGGGTCGCCAACTTTGAGCACTGTCCGAATATATTCGAGTAGTTCTGCCTCCTCTACTTGTTGCTGAGTTTGCTGATCGACCTCATTTTTTTGCTGATCAACCTCAATTTCAGAAGGTAGATCGGAATCAAAGCCTTGCTCTGTAAGGTTTTGATCGACCCGATCGACCCGATCGACCTTTTCACCCAAACTTTCTAAATCTGCTGCTTTTTCAGCATCGGTCAGCGCGTCCTTGCTTGCTAAATCTGCGACCGGTTCACATGATTGGGCGATCGCACTCTCGCCATAATCAGAGGTCGGCTCAGAAGTCGGCTCGGACGTTGGATTGGAGATTTGGTCAGGGGAATAGGGAGGGAAATCAGGGTGGGAATCAGGAATTAGTAAAGTTTCAGAAACAGGACGATCAGGTTGATCAGGTCGATCAAACCCAGACGTAGCATGGAGATCAACCTCGCGATCGACCTCCATTTTTAAGGGGATTTTCAAAATTTGAGGTTGATCAGCGAGTTCATCTATCTCGACTTTTGCCCAAACTCGAACCCGTTTGAAGCCGATCATTCTGAATTCTCGTTCCCACCCGATTTTTTTGAGAATCGCCGAGCAGCGCATTTGGTGCGATCGCTCTTGCCGACTCAGATCGACTTGGAGATGGTTAAGGAGGTCACTCAACTGAACGTAGTCACGGTGCTCGATGTAATTGAGGATGAAATCTTCCCAGGGGTCAGAGGTTTGAAAATCTTCTGTTAACTGTTCGGCTTTTTCTTCATCATTTCCAAAATCAAGATAGGGTTCTTCACCAGAGCGATAAGCCAGCATCGCAGCAGCCCAAATTTTGTCTCGTTCTTGCCTGAGTAATTTGGTGTCAATTTTTTGTTTAACCGGAATTATCCAAAATCGGCGGTTGCCAGTTTCATCTGCCAAAAATTCTTGCTTATTGGTGGTGGCAACAATGATGCTGGGTCGATCGAAATCTTCGGTATCTCGACAATATGGCGGTCGAATAGCATCTGTCCCAGAGGAGAGGAAAGCTTTGGTTGCCGAGACATCGCGGCGTTTGAATATTGACTCTAGCTCCGACCATTCAATTAACCAAGCTCGGTGAAGTTTTAGACGTTCATCTTTATCTGAAACCGTCCCTAAAGAATCGTCAAAATATTGCTTGCCTGCCATGATTTTGAAAAATGTAGATTTTCGGAATCCTTGAGGTCCTTGCAAAATTAAAACTGTATCCATTTTGCAACCCGGTTCAAAGGCGCGCTTTACAGCACCAATTAAAGTCTTTCGGATGAATTTTGTATAAAGTTCACCTTCCACACCAAAATATCTTTGAACCAAAGTATCTAAAATGGAAGTATCTGAAGCCATTGGCAGAGAATTTAGATACTCTTGAATAGGTGAGTATTGATTTTCCACAGCTATTTCTGTTAGAATGTCTTGGACATCTTCTCTACTCGATCGAGTCAATACTCCGTGTCTGATTGCGAGTTGAAGCCGGACTCGATCGAGAGATACAGGTTTTCCATCTATTTCGATTCGTTTGCTGAGTGTGTTTAACCTGATTCGTTTCCCAAAATGTCGGTTCAACTTTTTGTAATCCTGAATCATCTTGTGATCAGAATCCAAAATGTTAAAAGCCGATGACTTTGGGTTTTCTAGCTCACCAACAGAATCAGCAACAGGAATAGAAGCAGACTCAGGTAGAAAATCTAAATCGAAGGGTCGCTGACTTTTCAGAAAGCGCCAGTACACGCCTTTGATGCAGCCTTCTACTCCATCAGGAATATAGTGTTTGATAGAGGAGACTGGATTGGATTTAACAGCCGAATTCCATATCTGCTGCCATTCATCCTCATCCCATCCGCCACCGGGTGAACAACGGCGACAAGCATCCAAAAACAATGTATAAGCATCGTCATCTGTAAGTTGTCCTAAACGCTGAAATTCGGCCTGAACTCCAAGTAAATCTCTGGCTAGCATTGCCATTGATGTATTTCTTTGAGTTTCGATTCCATTCAGATAAACTTTGGCTTTCCCCAAGGCGGAAGCCAAGGGTATGGCGATCGGCACCGGAACTTTAAGATCTTTGAATTTTATCTTTTTGGTTCCTGACGCGGGGAGAGTTTCTGTTGGTTTTATAAGTGTCGCTGTGGAAGTGCCAGCACTTCCTGTACCGTTAGCGATATTTTCAATGCTTATCGCTCTACTAGAATTGGCTAATAAATCGAGTAAATTTTGCTGATTCCGCTCCTTTTCCTCCTTTCTTCTTTGCTCAAGCTCGGCGAATAATCTACTAAGACGTTCCCGCAAATCATTGTAATTGTATCGAATACCTGATTCACTGACAATTTCTGATTTGATTGGTGGGCGATCGGGTTTGATGTGCCAAGCCCCTGCTAGGCGTAACATCCTACTAGGATTTTTATTACTTCCATCAGCTTCCATTATCTCAATGAGAAGCACTTGCAGTTCGCGCCACTGCTCCGGGGTAATAGACTCCTCGAACAACCAATAAGGTTGCATGGACTTGCCACCACTAAATATTGTGAATGTCGGTTCTACAAAACTGACTTCACTCCATTTCTCGAACTGTTCAGCTAGCGATATGTCATCCCATTCACAGAAAATAGCGCAGCACTGTTTAATATCAGCATCGGTTTGACCAGTACCGCCAGCGCCATTGATGACTACATAAACACCGCGCCCATCTGCTTGATATTGTTCAATTTGTTGCCAGTTGAGGTCAGAGACTTTGCGTCCTTTATCTTTCTTCTTACGATCGTCTGTGGAAGGATACAAAAATCTCAAGTAGGCTTGACCTGATTCATATCCCAGGTAATTGAGATGTTTTTCTGCTAATTCACGATCGATCACTATTTTCTTACTCACGTCTTTGCTCCTGATTTTATTCCTGATTTTTCAACTCCCGATTGGTTTTAGGAGCTGATTAGAGTCTGCAATTTCAATCGCAGATGGTTAATTTCTGAATCTAGATTGTCGCGTTCTACCTCTAAATCCATGATTTTCTGTTGGAGGCAAGTAATTTTTCTTCGATTAGCTATTTCCTTCTTTCGTTGCTGTGATTGTTTAGGTTCCGCGAGTGGTTCAGGGGCTGCTTCAGTAATTGCTTTATCGATTCGATCGGCTAGACATTCACAGCATAAGCCGTCCGTCAACTTCGCAAAACGACGTTTACCATCTTTGTGATAGTTGGTACGGCACCATCCGTTTATGGTCATCAGAACCTCTCTAATACTTAAGTTTCAGTATTTTGTTGAGAGATGTTCTGAGAAGAGAAATAAAGAATTAAAGCTGTTTCCACTAAAGAACCCACACTAATTCTTTTGTGCGCTGCGAAAACACGAACTTTGTGGTCTAGTTCTTTTGAAAGAGATAAGGTACGCTTGGTTTTCCCTGGTTTCTCTGGCAAATTGTTTGTATCCGCTAACACAGTTGACACTGTTGAGCTTAGTGATTCTGTCATCATATAAAAGCAATAGTGAGTAAGAGATTGGTAGCCGTCCACGCTTAAAATTTCCTGACTGCGTGGTTGCCCGTGCATTGCCCGTGCATTGCAAAATATGCCAAGCTCAAAGAAATGATGGAGCTTTGCTAATGTAGGTACGGAGTTGTTACGCTAAGGTAAGGCGGACGTAGTACCTGTTTCAATGTCAGGACAGGCTAAGACCGCAAAGCATTTAAGGGTGTGGTGATTGAGAATCCTGAACAGCTCAAAGCAAACTAAGGTGGTTCCGAACAACTCAGAATGTGATTAACTCAATGTCTGCTATGGCTTAAGCTATTACTAGCTTGAGGTTTCTTATTTACCTTTCCCTGTGCTCTGTGCCCTGTACCTGCGAATAGGATGCTTGGTAGCTCTCTTACCAGGCGTATTTACCATAATACCTTATTTACCAAAATGGATACCCCATCTCAGATCGTATTTTGTTTTTTGGACGGCCATTATCCAAATATGGAAACCGCAGTTCCCCAGTCAAATGCCCAGGTGCAACATCTTCCGAGTGACTGCCAGAAAAATTCTCAGAACCCTCAAAATTCTTCCCAAAATGATAATGATACGGAAAGCTCTGAAAGCCATAGCCCGAATCAATCTCAGAAATATCGGATGGATGTTCCCACCAGGAAAAGATTTGCTGAAATAATTCAAGAAATGCGTGCCGATCGCTCGTACCGATCCTTTGCTCGGTTGCTGAGCGTAACTCATCCCACCATCAAAGCTTGGGAAAATCTTGAAGGGATTCCCGATGTAGAAAATCTTGAACGAATCGCTCAGTTCCGAGGCGAAACTCTTGAAGAATTTAAGCAATTCCTGGCTGGAGAGCGCACAGCTAGCCAATTACAAGAACTTGTAAAGCAAGTTCGTACTATTTCAAAGGAGGAGCTTGCTGTTGTGCTCCAGGTTATTGCCGAGCGGATTGCCTCCTGAATCCTTCTATTTCTCTTATTACTTTTTAATAATGTATTTACCACTATTGGTAAATAGTGTATATTGGTAAGTAGCTTAGTAGCACTATTTACCAATGAGTAGCAATGGCAAAACTACCAACAACGTTTACCAGCCTTGACTTGTCTGGGTTTGATTTAGATAATCACAAGAAGCAACACACAGGGTACACAGGAATTAGTCGGGAAATGGTGGATTTTGCCTGTGCCGTGCTTCAGAAAAATCGGGTAGGGGTGGCAGTTCGATCGGTAAACGCAGCCCTCAAAGAAATCTACGGTTACGGAGGCAGTACGGACACAGTATGCAAACTGGTCAAGGAATGGCGATCGGAAAATCTGTCACTCCTCAAACAAGGAAAATCTGAAAAAGACCTAGCAACTGCATTGCTGGAAGCCGTAGACGACGGATTGCTTGATGAATCCGAAGTGCCTGAAGAATTCCTGGCGGTGATGAAGCAAATGGGGTTTGCCATTTACCGCTTAGCTTACCAAAAAGCGGATACCAGTATCAGTGGCGATCGCATGAAATCGCTGGCTCAGGAGAACGAAATTCTTCGCCAACAACTCCAAGGATTTCCGAAAATGGAAATGGAGCTGAATTTTTACAAATCTGAGTACGAACGTCAGAAACTCGAACTCAAAGAAGCGTACATGAATCTGAACAAGCAACAATTGGCAGATTCTGAAGAATTTCGTCATCGGTTAGACTCTCTACAAGCAGATCGTAACGAATTACAAGCAAAACTTACACTCGCTGAACAACGGTTGGCTGAAGTTGCTGAATTTGAAACGGCAGCCCGCGATCGAATCTCTGAAATTTCACAACTCACAGGAAGAATCGAAGCACGAGAACGTGAAGTTACGAACCTTCATTCTCAAATTCAAACTCTTCAAGCACAAGTTGGTGAGAAACAAGTCCTTGAATCTCAACTAGAACAACTTCGAGCGCAACTTAAAGAGGCTTCGAGCACAATCACTAATCTGCAAAGTCAACAGAAAGTTAGTGGCGCTTTACAAGTCGATCGAGTTTTAGATGATTCAGATGATGAGCCAGTTACAGATGCTCAGCTCATGGTAGAAAACGAAACACTCCACGCTGATTTGTCGGAAGCTCTCAGAGAAATTGAAGATTTGAAAGCACGTCTTGCTAAAACTCAAGCCGCTCAATCTGAATCTCACTCTGAACCTCAAGCTGAATTACTTCCTGAAATACTCCCAGAACTACTTCCTGAAACAATTTCAGACTTGGTTGACCCTCTTTTAGAACCCGTTAACTCTGACTCTGACTCTGGCTTTGACTCTGACCCCATTAACTCTGAGTCTAGTTCAGAATCAGTTGAGTCTGTTGAATCTGTTGAACCTCCAGCTAAGCCGTTTGAACCTGCTCCCAGAACCAAAAGGCAAAAAGTTGCTGTGCAATGAGAAACAGAAACAGAAGCAGAAACAGAAACAAAAAGCTCAGTAGCAGTTTCTGTTACTGTTACTGAGCCAGAAGGGAGAATGGGTATTGCTAGAGAGCTAATAAGTCTTGAGTGGGTAGCTCAAGACTTGTAGGTAGCAAAATTGGTGGCTCAAAAGCTCGATTGCGTACTAGCTCGGCAAATCATTTGATATTGGATTAAGTACGCATCACTGCTGGATAGAGAGTAATTAGCAATTGATAATTGGATTAAAGACATGATAGATCAAAAAAAAGAAATTCAGCTAATGTTATTAGCGAGATTTCCTTTGTTGTGGGTAGTGAGCCCGGAAGAAGAACCAGCCGAAGAAATCTTGTGCGAAGTAATCAAAGGCATAGAGGGACAAATATACTTCTGGGATTTTGCCAGGGGATGGAATGACTCAGGTTTAGGCAAGGGAAATCCGATGCAAGCACTGGAGCGCATCAGTAAAGCGCCGCCAATGGAGCAAGTTACTGTTTTTGTAATGAAGGATTTGGGGAGTTTAATAGCCCCCGGTGCCAACGGGCAGATAGCAATGAATCAATTAGCGATCGTCCGGGAACTAAAAAACCTGGCATGGCAAATTGCCCGTGACCGCCGCTGTCTCGTCATCCTGTCCGACCAACTCCGAATTCCTCAAGAACTCGCTCAAGAAACGACGGTGGTGGATATTTCCTTACCAGGCATCGCGGAGATATCAGAATTGCTCACTCGATTGGTCGAACCCCCAGATCTCAAACTAAATGCGGAACAACGGCAGCAGTTTGTCAAAGCTTGCCAGGGGCTGACCCGATGCCGGATATCTCGTGTCCTGGCGAAATGTTTGGCACGTGGTAAACGAGGCAAAGTCGATAGTACCGCTCTAGCTGCGGTCATCGAGGAGAAACGCCAAACAATTCGCGAGACGGGCATCCTAGAATTTATCCCACTTGAATCAGGTCTGGAAGTCGTCGGCGGACTCGAAATTCTCAAACAGTGGGTCAAATCTCGATCGCGCTCTTTTACTGACCAAGCCCGCGAATATGGTTTACCAAACCCGAAAGGTGTCTTGCTCGCTGGCATTCAAGGAACCGGGAAAAGTCTGCTTGCCAAGACGATCGCCACGGAATGGAAACTCCCTCTGCTGCGCCTCGATGTCGGTCGTGTGTTCGGCAGCATGGTCGGTGAAAGCGAGAACCGCATCCGACAGGTAATTAAACTGGTCGAGGCGATCGCACCCTGCGTTTTATTCCTGGATTAAACCTTAGTCCAGTTTAAACCGTGTGAATTGCTGGAAAACCGCGAAGTTTTAGAAACCACAACGTAATCAGAAACGGTAAGCGTGACGGTTTGAAAATTCTAAAATATGTGGCAATCAGCAGCCAAGCCCCTAAACCTCAAACATAAACATATAGACATGGGGAAGGTTCAACGAACAGTCGCAAGACGTAGGACTCAAGGGAGTCTGAAGCGCACGGGGATTATTAACTCCAAACTGTTTTTTAAGGTCAAGTCAAGGTCAGGTCAACGCCTGTGAAATGCTTCGCTTTGAGGATTTGATGATTAGAGTCTATCCGAACATGACTTCCTCAAAGAGCTCTCAATCTTGTATTAAGCCAACAGATCGTACTAAGAAATGGTCGCGTCAACATGATTGCTGCGTTAACTGCCAACGTACCGATCGAAAGCACATAGGTAAAGGACTTTGTTTGGTTTGCTATCACAATCAGTATTTTCTAAAGAATACTGATAAAGTAAAAGCTATCAAACAAGCTTCTTACCAAAGACGAGGTGGCAAAGAGTTAAGCAAAAAAATGAGAGAACAAACTTGGTTTGGTGGAAATCGTAAAGCCGCTTTACAACGTGACAACTACAAATGTACTTGCTGCGGAGTTCCTGACAACCTAGTAGTTCATCACATTGATGGAAATGGCAGAGGTTCTAAGAATCCCAATAACAATTTAGAAAACCTCAAAACTTTGTGCCGTGCCTGCCATGCCAGAGAGCATAACACTTTAGATAAATGGTCAAAGAACTACAGTAGCTGCATTAACTGCAACACAAATGAAAAACGCTACGGCGCTAATGGACTTTGCGTTAACTGTTACCAGCTATCTGCAAGAAGAGAAGAAAATCCGTCCCCTCGGATTAAACCTCTTGAACAATGGTCTTTTGATTATCTTTGTTGCCAATCTTGCCAAACAACATCAATTAAGCACAAGGGTAATGGCTTGTGTGAAAAATGTTACCGACGCGATCGCTATCAACGTGAAAGGAGTTAATAATTTATGATATGTTCTGCTCTTTGGGGAAACTTAAAGAGCCTACCTGGAACCGAGGTAGGCGTAACACAAAGGGAAATAGACAAAGCCTTCGCGAACATCGCCAGTGGCATGGATGGAGATTCCGGCACTTCCCAGCGAGTATTTGGAACGATACTCACTTGGATGCAAGAAAAGACCGCGCCAGTCTTTGTGGTCATGACCGCGAACCGAGCCGAAGTTTTGCCCGCCGAGCTGATTCGGAAAGGCCGCATTGATGAAACTTTTTGGGTTGATCTGCCGAACCTCACAGAGCGGGAAGCAATTTTCCGAGTACACCTCACCCGCGTCCGACCCGATCGAGTCAATGCCGGCGATTTCGATTTGAAGTTGCTGGCAGAGCAATCGAAAAATTTTTCAGGTGCCGAGATTGAGCAAGTCGTCTTCGATGCGATGCAAAATGCGTTCAGCGCCGGGGTTGAGTTCAGTCAGCAAGACTTACTCGGTGCGATCGCCGGCTGCGTCCCTCTGGCACAAATAGCCGAGGCGCAAATTGATGAACTCAAAACTTGGGCCATTCGCTCCGGTGCTAAGTCCGCCAGCATCCCTGACGTTCACACGCAACCCACTTCATATTCTCGTTTTGCCCCCCTTCAGGTTGATGAAAATTAATCGTTATCAAAAAGCGAAGTTAAATGCTTCGCTTTTTGCTTTTGATTTAGGAATTGCTCACATAAATTGAGGCAGAATATGGAACCCCATTTTGTTCATCCTTTGTCAAGTTTGGAAACGATCGATACCGATGAAGGTAAAAAAGAAGTAATAAATAGTTGGGCGTTTGCCTCAGTGATTTGGTCTACCGCCCTGGATGGTAACGAAAATGCTTTGATTTTGATTAATGAGGTATTTCCTGATAAAAGCAGAATTCCTTTACTGATTTTGCGTTCTAAGCAGGGAGATGAAACAGCGATGAGAGATGCGATCGGAATTATTGCTTTTGCTATTGATGACAAATTAACCGAAGCATTTGAACCAAAAGGAAATTGAAATGGTGATGTAATGCTTCGCTGTAAGGAAATGATGTTTTTAATTTAGCAATCAGATTATGGCAAAGGCAAGGATGGATGCTGAAACACTTTTGCAGAATTTGCAACATTTTTGTGGAAGTGAGCAATATTACAGACATTTTCTTGGGCTTTGTTACACTGACGGAGTTAAATATTTGGCTGAGAATGCTCAATGCTTTTGGTTGCTTGATGCGATCGGCTCTCATCAGCCCAGAGCTAACAGAATTCACCGATTAACCGAGTTTCAACTTTGGTTCCTTCATGTCGGAAATGCACATGAGTTTATTAAGCCCAAACGAGGCAATGCTGCGGTATTGACTTGTTGGGAAGATTCACCAACCCCCGAAACTAAACCTGCGATTATTTAACAGATTCCATTTACCGATTTCCCCTTGCCAGAACTCAAACTTTATCTACAAGAGAAAATCCTTCTGTTGCCCGACGAAAACTAAATCTTAAAAGTCTGTCCAGTTTTCCCCCACTGGCTGCTGGACAGACTTTCGCACTACATCATTCACACAAATTAGGAGCATCGCCATGACTTTGGACACAGGACTTACAAGAGAGGAACAACTTCGATCGCTCCAAGCCCAAGTTAACGAAATTTTTGCAGAAGCAATTAGTAACAAAATAACGTTGGAGGTTTTTGCTCTTGAAATTTGGGTAAATGCAGTAAAGCAGGAAGCGCCTTATGTGGCGATCGCCTCACGAATGATTAATCTGGCTACAGGTCTAGTTCAAGACGAAAATCTGGCATTTCTCCGGTTCTTAGCTAAAGAAACACTTGCCCAGAATATTGCAAAGAGTCAGTGGGCTGTACAACTCATTTATAACGGTTTAGTTATTAATAATCGTTCCCAACCAATCCCACTCAAAAATCATGGAACTAACACAAACTAAGCAGTGCAAAAACTGTCCCTGGAAAGTAGACAGAAACTTAAACACAATCCCTGGCTATAGCCGAGAAAATCATCAGAAACTCTATCAGACGATCGCTAACCCAGACATTGATTTTTCGGAAGTCGTCTCCCAACTCACAAACCCCATGCGAATCATGGCTTGCCATTACTCTACCGCCGACCTCGAACTCCCCTGCATTGGATGGATTTACAACCAACTTCGGAACAATAATCTAGCTTTGCGACTGGCACTGATCCGATCGAAACAAGTGAAAAAACTTGAAATTGATGGCGCACAACGAGCAACTTTTGCTAAAACTTTTGAAGATTAACTCGTTCATTGTCCAACTCTAAGGAAATTTAGATGTCACATTTAACTCACCTCCGAACTCAAATCAAGAATCCGATCGTCCTCCAACAAGTTCTTCAGGAAATGATTGAATCTAGACTTGATGGAATTCTGACCGGGGCTTATCTAGAAAGTAATGCTCAAATTCATGACCCTTTCGGCAACAGTAAACTAGCGGAGTTTGTCATTCGGCGCAAACAAAGCTATCAGGGTGGTTACGACTTTGGGTTCAAACTGATAGAAAGAGACGAATTCGAGTTTTTAACCCGTGATGGTTCCCAGCGAGATGCTAAGAAATTTATGGAACAGCTTTTGCCTTGGTATGCACGGGAAAACACTCTGGCAGCACTGAAAGCTCAAGGATTTAACATTGAATCTCAAACTGAAGAAAATGGAGAAGTTGTGATAGTTGCTGGCAAGTGGTGTTAATGGTTAAAGCCCAAGTGAAGCTGATAATGCTTCGCTTTGGGGTATTGAGTCTTGAAACTCAGAGGAAAGAAACCGAAATTTTCCAACAAACTACTCAACAAACTACTGAACAAAAAACAGACGCCGAAATCGGACAATTCAAAAATGAAACACATAGTTGTCCTGAAGATAATTGATGAACCAAAACCTCATAAGTCGATCGTCATTGAAGAACTGCCCCTGATATTAACTTGGCGGGGAATGTATTTTCAATTCAATCGGAAACTGTATTTTCCTACAAGTTCTTGCACAAAATCTATTTACAACGAAGTAAATGGCTGTTCTTTAGCTGCAATTTCTACACCGGAAATTGTTGTTGAGAATGAGCCGGATGAAACTCAGGAGACAGAATGATAGAACCTGAAGATCAAGCAGAATACCAAAAGTTCCGCCAAGAAATGTTGGAAATATTCAAGAAAGCCCAAAATATTTCAATCCGAGATTTTGCAGTTGAAATCTTGACTGGTGCAATCATGGATGAAAAACCCTATGTGGCGATCGCATCCATGATGATAGAGCATTCAACTCCTCTAAGAGGAGAAGAAAAGAGGCTGGTTTTAGAAAGATTTCTCGAAGAAGGGCGGAAAAAAGACGGTGACACTTCTCTGATAGAAGCAGCCCTAAAGCTTATCGCTGATGGATTGATTATCCATTACCAACAAGCTGTTGTCGCAGAGCCAAACTAATTTCCCCGCCCATTGAGCAATCCAATTAACCCTAATTAGCACTAACACCAATGTTAAACCCTCGTGAGCCAATGCTTTCAGAACTTATAGTCTCTATCCAAAATCTGTTCAGAGAAGCAGAAACAAACAACTTATCCGAGGTACAATTTGCAGTCAAAATCTGGATGGGAACCATGCACGGTGTTATTCCAGAAAAAACTTTAGTGTCGATACTGTTTGAAAAAGCAGCTCAGGTCACACCAGAAGAAAGCTATCGCATGATTTATGATTTGGCTTTTGATTCATTGTTAGGAAAGGAAGAAGCCATTAGAAGCGCATTTCAGTTAATTATCACAGGCTTGGAAATCATAAACCAAGAATCAATAATGAGGAAAGTCCGTGACAGCAATTAACTACAAAGTAGACGATCGAATTGGGCAACTGAAGTTGTTAATCGCACTTCAGTTTCTTCCCGATCTTCCTCCAATTCCGCAAAAGGATTACCGACTGATTGTACTCGATCCTCCGTGGCGGTTCTCTCTCCGAGAAGCCGACAAAACTCACCGGGGCAGGTGCAGCTACCCATCCATGAAAGATGAAGAAATTCTGAAGATGCCAATTTATGATATCGCCCACGAACACGCTTATGTGCTGTTGTGGGTGACGAACAACCATCAATACCTCGGCTTCCGGTGCTTAGAGAAATGGGGATTTACGCATCGATCGACTTTCACCTGGGAGAAGGTCACGAAGGATGGCAGACCCCACATCGGAATGGGTCACTACGGGCGCAACTGCACTGAGCACTTCCTGGTAGCTACCAAAGGCGAACCAGGGAGTTTTAGTACCCACGGTCTGACCAACATCCCCAACATCATTCGAGCCCGGAGAGGTAAGCATTCTCAGAAGCCGGAAGAGTTTTGGACGATCGCAAATCAACTCGCAGAAAAACTGGAGAGTTGTGAGGAATTGGGGCGATTGTCGCAGCCGTCGAGGATTGAGTTGTTTGCCAGGGAACAACGCTCGAACTGGGATTGCTGGGGTGCTGAAGTTAATAGAATTTGAGAAACTGAAAAATGACTAATTTGACTAATTCTGAAATTGTTCACAAACACATTCATTCACATCCTGAAGCATTCCTTGAAGCTCTCGAATCTGCTTCACCCGAAACCCGGAAAGCTGTACGGGCTCATCTTCAAACTTTGCCCGAAGTAGAAGTTGACAATCAACAAGAGTCAGTAACGCCCTCTGAGGAAATTGAAAAAATTTGAAGCATCAAATAAAGTGAGCCTGGACAACTCCCAGGTTCACTTTCTGTAATGCTTTGCTTTGTGGCTTTGAGTTTTTTAGGAGGGGAATATGAGTCAGTTCCAAATGCAAAAATTAGAAGGAGTTTGGCTAAATGACCAAGGAAAATCAATTCCTTATACCAAAGAAAGCTATGATATTACCAATGATGAGCTGAGTAATTATTCGATTGAAGTTACCAAATGGTCGAAAAATACCACAATCTCAATTTCGATTGTGACTTCCGATAAAGGAATTGATGATGACTGGGAAACACGTTCTCTCACTGAGTCAATTCATCGCTTAGCAAAAATGCCTCATTCAGAATTTGATTCGCAAAAAGCAGAATTGATTGCTAGAGCGATCGATTTAATTACCAATTGGACAGAAAACTAACAGCGCATTACTGGGTCGCTCCCAGTTTCAACAATGTATTACGTTTTAATTGACAACGACCAAAACATTAAAGTTTGCACTACAGAGAAGATGCTCACAACAGACGAAATTCAAACTTTGGTTGGCATTGAAGGAGAGCCAGCTACTTTTGAAGTGCTAGATTCTTCTAACTTCTGTGATCCCAAGATTGTCATAATTTGTGATAATGACCTAGAACCGAAAGGGCTAAAACCGACTTGTGTAACTAAAAAGGGAGACGTGATTTTCGGTCAGGTAGTTATTCTTGGAACTAACAACTCACTATTAGATTTGTGTTTCCTAAATCTTGAGCAAGTAAAAATGGTGAAAGAAGAACTCAAACTACACCAAAAACTACCCAAGCCCGAAAAGGATTTTAGTGCTTCGCTGCGGGATTGAGATTTTCTGTAATTCAACACCGTTTTACGACAGGAGCCGTCCCAGATGCCATTTTACATTTTAGTTAACTCAACAGGAATTGAAGAAGAAGTAGCAACTGAACTTCCCCAACTGCCAGAACTTCAAAAACTTGTAGGATTTCCAGGGGAAGAAGCTTACTTGGAACCTGTCTATCAATGTTACTCTGACCCGTCAATCGTCATTCTGTGTGATGAGGAGTTCTTGCGGAAAGCTTGTCAGCCAACTATGCTTACTCCGAAGCGGGTCATCCTTCAGGGACAGCTTCTCGTTGTGGCGATCGATCCACAGATTGAAGATTTCTGTCTGTTGACTCAGCAGCAGGTAGAGCTTGTGAAACGAGAAACCAAACTCTATCAAGCAACTCCACAGTAGCTATAACAGAATTATGCCCCCATTCCTGGGGCGTGATTGCAACTTATCAAACAAAGCAACTGCCAAAGGGACAACAACCCAGAAAAAGGATAAGAATCTCTACCGAAGCTACGATTAAATCTATTTTTTTTCGGATTTGTTTAATAGTCGCTCGATTCGTTCCGCGCTTTCCCCCAGCAGCAACAGCGGGAGTAATACCCCGCTATGCTTCGCTTTTAGGGTGTGACTTAGTTGAGAAGGCACCAAAAATGGAAGATGATTTGACGGAATGGACGATCGACCCGGAAATCTACAATTTAGCTTTAGCTTTTGCTTCAGAGCAAGCTGATTTAAAGAAAGGTCAACAAGTTTTCTACAATACGCTAACAGTGTGGGCGGTCAATCATCTCTTGGGATGGATGGAATTTGAAACCATTTTAGACAAAGATGAGAGTGAGAATCAGGTACTTCAAGGAATTTTAGATGTTGCTGATTTGATGCTACCAGGAATCGGGAAGATTGAATGTTGTAGAATTGGTGAAGGAGAAACAGAGATTTCTGTTCCAGTCCAAGACGATTGCATTGCCTATATCTTTGTCCAAATTGTTGACTCATTTGATAAAGTCAAACTTTTGGGCTTTTTCCCGGCTGCCGGCATCCACGGTGATACTGTAGAAATTTCCGTTGCCGACCTTCAGCAATTTAATAACTTATCGGAGTATTTGGAACGCATTGAATTAGGAAATGTGTAATTTTTTGCAAATGGGAAAGTAGTTAAATGCTGGCTGCTTTCCAGCTACTACAAATAGCACCATTGAATAATATGAAAGCTCAACTTGAGGAAATAGCGATCGGACAAGTGGCATCAGTTCTTTGTGTGGCAAGTACAATTTACAGCTCTCCACTTCGTAATTATAAGCATTTTCCGGTACTGCCCATTCTCCCCTATCCTCCCCACTCAGATTCAAAAATCATTGGTTTTGATGACCTACATTTTCACTACGATTACCGTTTCTGGTGGGATGGACTGGCTGAAGAGGTTTTCAATGATTTGATTTATGAAACTCCTGATGACTGGCCATCTCGCATCCAACGGGCGGAGGACGTGATTGGCGAACCGTTCCTGAAAAAAATGGTCTGTGTTCGAGAGATGCCGTTCCTGGCTCCCTCATACAGTTTCATCCCTGATTTGGAGGAAGCTTACAAAGACCACACCCTGGTCAACGACATTTGCCCGCACCAGCCTTAGATCCCGACGGATGCCAGAGGATATGTCCCGGACATGGACTCGGTTTCCGAGACGGCAAAGTCTGCAAACGCAGTCAACAAATTATTTGCGGGATGGGCGATCGCCACCGCCACCCCGCCAGCTTCCGTATCATCTAGAATGCGATTGTTCAATGGCGACTCCTGGCGCTCGCTCCTGATTCATCAAATCCTGTACTTCGTGAGTTAGTCTTTGAGCTTCCTCAGCGCTCAGGGAATCTTTATCATGAAGATTCAGGTAATCAGCGAAAAATCCTGCAATTACATAAGTTTGCCAGATAAACAGTTCATTTTTGGTTCCGGCAATAGGGCGGTCAAAACTTTCACCTACGTGAAATACCGAATTATCTTCAGGATTTCCATAGAATTTGGGTGATTCCTTTTTAATGGGACTGCTGAAAACTCTGTAACGTTTCCTGACAACCGATGTTAAATGGGTAATTTTCACCCCTGGCGGTGGATTATTTTTGTCTCGGTAGTTGCCTTCGTTCATCCAGGAATTGAAAGCATCTATGTTGCCCGATACTTGATATCGATCGCCTTCCTCACTCTGGTTTCCATAGGTAGAAAGTAGCATTTCCTTGAATAACTTAAAAACCTCTTCATCTGATTGGTTCATGGAAAAAGAGCAATTCTTTAAGATTTCTTTACAGTCAGTCAGAACTTTCCAAGAATCTGTTATGTTTGTATGAACTGATAAGGGTTTACTGCTAGCTATATGAGCCTTTTTCCTTCTAATCCCTAAGTAAACTGTGTGTCGATCGCTTATCATCGCCGGAGCAATATAGCAACCAGTAATTAACTTTTGATTTGGATCGAATCCCAATCCAGCCTCTCTTCTACGTTTAGCTTCACCCATATTCCCTCTATACTGACAATAAACATGAAGGTTCTAGTTTAACGCTAACTCCTTATAAAATGGAGAGATACTAAATTTTAGTAAAGAATGTTTTTGACTATGTTTCTAGTAACGTTTCGTGTGTTGTTTCTAGTAACGTTTCTGATGTTACGCTGATGTGGCAAGTTGTACAAATTCGTTATAAGCTTCGCTGTAGAGTATTGATTGCTTACTGGTTTAATTATGAATTCGCTTAATTTGCCCATCCCAGAAAAAGTTGAACAGCAACTGAGACTGTTGCCCGCGACCGATGAAGGTTTGAAGCTCAATAACCACCCAGAGCGAGGAGAAGAACTTGTACCTTGCGAAGTTACGCATGAAATTGTTGCTCCTGATTTCTTCCCTGGAAACACAGCAAAGTTAGTTTTCTATGCAACACAAAATTATGTGACGATGGCGCATTCGCGCCCCGCAAGCTACGGAGAAACGCCCCTTACGATCTATGAAAGTAAGGAAAGTGCTTGGCGTGATGCTTGCTTTGATGCTTGCTTTGAACTCGGTTTACTAAATCGGATTGATGATACTGTTACCAATCGCATCATAGAAAAAGCCACGAAATTAATTAATTCGTTAAAGTGGTGGGCAATTTAATGCGAGTAGAGACTTCATACTAACTCAGTATGGAGTCATTAAAAGTAACTGAAAGCTGCCAATTAACTTCGCTATAAAGTATTATTTTATATGTCTAAACAAGTTAAACAACACTAAAATTAGGGTAGAGCTTATTCAAAAATATCAATCATGAAGTGCGAAATAACTTTTGGCAGATTAATCAAAAATGCCAGGTTGCATTCTCAATTGAGTCAAACAGAACTAGCTCAATAATTGACCGCTCGAACTGGAAGAAATGTAAGTTTATGTGAGATCAGCCGGATTGAAAACGATTGCGCTGATATTCCGCAAGAACAGTGGCAATGGTTAATCCCAGCTCTGGCAGCAGTTTTTGAATCTGATAAAGCCTGGTTTCAGGAAATTTATGATTCAACTCCACTGCAACCTTTGAACACATCTCAAGCAATTTTCCCCGTTTATCTAGAAAAACCATGAGTTACAAAGTTGTTTACTTGCACAGAATTGTTGCCGAACAATCGATCGGCCGCAAGCTCAGACCTGGTGAAATTGTCCATCATCTAGACCATGACAAAACCAATAACTCACCAGACAATCTGGTGGTTTGTTCGAGTGCATCAGTTCATCGCCTGTATCATCTCCAGTCTGGGAGGCAGAGAATGGAAGCCGCTCGACTGGTTAGGCAAGGTGATTTGTGGTTCTGAGGAAAGTCCACGCATCCCTCACAGTACGGATGCGCGGGTCTGCTGGAATCTGATTATCCGAAAAAGAAGAAAAAACGCATGAATACGAAAATGTTGGCAGTCCAGTTTTCTCTGAAAAAGGGTAAAATTATCTTCAACTCAAGCGTCAATTGGGGTTGCGGAATTGTTGTTTTGCCCAGTCAAAAAGTTCGCCGTAGCTGGAATAAGCGGCGCGCACTATTGGGGTAAAGACGAGATACGTGCATTCCGAGGACACGAGATTAAGAAACGTAACAAAAGCTCTTGATGTGCGCTATTACAGGAAGTGGATGCGGGATGAGGCTCCCGAAGCGGTTGCGACGAGCGAGGACGGTAAAGTGCCCTAACCCGGCTTGTGGGTGTGAGATGCCGTTGGTAAGATTATTTGCTCTGTCTGTCAAGAAAGAAAAGGAGACTTGGGTAGAGTTATGTTGTGGAGAGGGTGAAGGGGTTTGAGTAGCAATCGTGCAGAAATTTACGCCAAGCGCTGAAATTTTTGCCAGCACTCCCTAAAGGGCGCGAAACCGCTACTAAGTGGAAATTCTATTGATAGTTGCACGGTTCTCCTGGCTCAAACCGATAATTGCAAGCTAGTTGCACTTAATCCTGGCGAGCGTTGTATTTAATCCTGTCGAGCGTCACATTTACAGTTGCATTTAATTCTGGCTCGTAAGTATCAAGATTGCTGGCTGGAGTGTTTAGATTCTTGCTAAAGGGCTTGTCCCGTTCTCTCCCAATATTTTTTATCATTTTTATCGGACTATTTTGTTTATATTAAGGATATGTCTATAAAAGCGAGCGATGGAGTTGGCATTCCTTTTGTGATTAATAATCTCCACTTAGAAGTGAGGATTTTGTCACAGCAACAACTAGCCATCTTTCCCTGCACCCGCACCAGCAAGTCCATCAACTACTCCGAAGGTTAGGAACCAAGTAAATGAATAAAAAATTAGGCAAAATCTTTCTCGCTAATGATGCTTCAACTTTAAGTAACGTCGGATTTGAACAATCTCCTGACGCGGCAATTTTTGCTAAAAATATTGCGAATTGGTTTACGGGCGGTCGTCCAGGAAATTTTCATTCTTACGCTGACCCGGATGCCGAATCTGAATCGGCTTTAGCAGAGACAATGACTGAAGCTGGTCATACATGGACGGTTGGATATGACATCCCAGAAGATGTGGATGCGATTTTTACACATGAAATTTGTATTGATGAGAATAGAATCAGAGATTTGGTTGGAGCCGGAGGGAACGTTTATTTAGCTGCCGAGACGGAAGATGAGGACTATGCTGAAGCGTATAACTTTAACTGGTTTCTTTGGGAAGTTGGTTTACAGTTTAAAGAAAGCTATAACGGGATTTCAGGAAATCAACCCATTAATAGCGAACATCCGATTTTTGCTGGAGTTAAATCTCTCTATCAACGCAATGGCAGTTCGATTATCGATTTCCAACCTGACGAGCAGGCCAATCAAATTCTCGTTTCTAGTCCTGATGGAGAAGGGCTGTATGCAATACTCGATCTCTCACAGGCAACGCCCCACGTCAGGATTTCGAGGATTTTTTCAGACGGAAGCGTTAAATCCACTGAGGCGGACGAATATATCGCTATTGTCAACGATGGGCTGATTGATATAGATATATCAGGCTGGAAAATTCACACAGACAATCGCAACCAAGAATTCTCTTTTCCTACGGGGACAGTATTGAAAAAAGGAGCTGAGTGTCGAGTTTATACTAACGAGGTGCATCCCGAATCAGGCTGCTTCTCTTTCGGTAGCAAACGCTCTGTTTGGAATAACTCTTCAGACGAGGGAAGGCTTTTGGATGCGATGGGAAACTTGATGTCTAGCTATGCTTATACTGAGCACAGTCAAAAACTGTCTAATCTAACTTCATCCCTTGGCTTAGACAATCTAATTCTAGAGGCAGATCCAGAAGCGATTGAGGCACAGAAAGCTTTAGGCGGTCAGGTAACTTTTGAGGAAGCATTAACTTCAGCATACGATAGCTTTGAACTTGACAACTCACAAGAAGGCTCGGTTCTAGACACGATCGCTGATAATGCTGCGGCTGTGGGTGTGCCCTACGCCTATTTTAACGGCGACCATTTACCCTCGTCTTACCAATATCTGCGAAAACCCACCACTAAAATTACCCTGTGTACTCCAGAGACACCGATGCTCCCAACAAAAGGGGAAAGCATAGAAGCTAACTGGATATTTATGTTACAAATTCCTGAACTCAACACAGTACATTGGGCGATTATTGACCGTTTGGGCGAAGAAGAAGTGTACAACTACGGTCGCAAATTGTCCTGAGCGAGAGGCTTTTGTCTAAAGGGTGCGGAATGTCGGATTTAATATTTTCCGCAAGAAATCTATCGAAAAGTCTGGGTCAGACCTTTACTTTCCCAGCCTAAAGCTTGTAACCGTTACAGCTTCATCAGAATAGAAAATATTTTTGATTTTTACCTGGCTCTCTAGCTTTTAGAAGTGGGGGGCCATTTCCAGGCAACGGTGCATCAAACGTCTTGGCAACCAAACCAGCCCCAACAATTTAGCTTTGAGGCAGAAGCTAGAAAGTTACGATCGGCTCCTGGCGTTGGATTTTAGATTTTAGATTTTAGATTTTGGGGTTTTACGTCAAAAAGGCGATCGGCTCACTCTGCAACCCAGGGGGTGCAGGTTGCAGGGTGAGGTTAGGTATCTCAAAGTGCGATTATAGAACCCATTTGACATCTTTGAGGCTGCGAGTCGATCGCCCATTGTCTGTCGATCGTCCGTTGTCTGTTCATCGCTCGGTGTCTGTGCATCGTCAAAATATCTCAAATGGGTTCTATAGGGATATTAGACGAAAATTTTCTCTCTAATAACGAGTTAGCCCGCTGTATGATACTTTGCAGGAAATTGTTATACTGCCCTGTAAAAAAAATCCGCGTTCTATATCCATGAAAGCATTTAACGACAAAGTTGTTCTCGTCACTGGCGGCACTTCTGGTATCGGACGTGCGACAGCCATTGCCTTCGCCCAAGAAGGCGCTAACGTCGTCGTCGCTGGACGACGTGAAAACGAGGGAGCAGAATCCGTCACGCTTATTGAGCAAGCTGGCGGCAAGGGGATTTTTGTACGAGCCGATGTCTCGATAGAAGAAGACGTTGCCAACATGATAGCGCAGACAGTTGATACATTTGGCAGGTTGGACTTTGCTTTCAATAATGCGGGTAAGCTGATACGCAGCTAGATTGTATAATATAAATATAAGATAAGCGAGCATTAGTTATAATGTATGCCAGCCAAAAACCATCTATCTCAA
>NZ_SRRZ01000097.1 GCF_013179805.1 Microcoleus asticus IPMA8
CTCCTCCTACAAATGCAGTTCACGCTTCTGTTGACGCTCTACCTATTATCCTCTCTGGATAGCACTTTTACAAAACCGGGATGCTCCCGATGTACGATCTGCCAACTAGGAGCGAAGTAGACGAGATTCACCACAGCATTTACGATATGCGTAAGGAAGTTAAAAGTCTTAAAAAAGCCTTAGCAGAACCTCAGTTAAAAGGTTGAAGTATGAAATATGAAAAATTTGATGGCGTGGAAGTACGTATTTTTGGGCAAGGCTGTAATAAATTGGGCGGAATCTGTGGGGTTACTGTTTGGCGACCAATGGATTCGCCAGTTACTTAATCTGAAACCCCTGACCAATCCCGAGTATTTACATATGTTTATTGTGTTGATATTTATTTTCGGGATTGGCTATTGGTGGGTTGGTAACGACCTTTCCCGCCAGGATATCGTGAAGCTTGGAATCTGCGCCCAATCCTCGGTTTTCCCCGTGTTGGCTTATCACACCGCGATCGGCAATCTTCACCCACTCTATTTAGTTCCGGGTGCGATCGACCTTGTGTTTTCGATTCTCTTCGGTCTGTTTCTCTACTCCTACAACGAGACTAAACCAGCTCTGGAGTGACAATTCGCAATGAATTCAGAATATGAATATGGCAACGACAGAGCTAACCCAAAAACTAATCAAGGGCGTCGAGATTTTCACCCGCCTGCGGGAGGAAGATATTCAGGTGGGGGTTACTCCCAAGGAAGAGGTTTACCGGGAAGATAAGGTACTGCTGTATCGCTTCTCGCCGAAAGTTGAGCATTCGCTGAATATTCCCATCCTCATCGTTTACGCCCTGGCTAACCGTCCCTACATTGTCGATTTACAGGAGGGGCGATCGCTCGTTGCCAATTTGCTAGAGCTTGGTTTGGATGTTTACCTGATTGACTGGGGCTATCCGAGCCGAGGCGATCGCTGGTTAACCCTTGACGACTACATCAATGGCTATATCAATAACTGTGTGGACGTGGTACGCGATCGCTACAACTTAGAGCCAATCAACCTGTTAGGCATTTGTCAGGGGGGAACCTTCAGCCTTTGCTACAGTTCCCTTTACCAAGAGAAGGTAAAAAACCTGATTACTATGGTCACCCCCGTCGATTTTCACATCAATGACGGACTCCTCAATGTTTGGAGTGGATGCACTCTGGGGTCAAAGGCTGTAGATATCGATTTCATGGTGGATACTCTGGGGAACATTCCCGGCGACTTCCTAAATTTAGAGTTCTTGATGCTGAAGCCTTTTCAGTTAGGAGTTCAGAAGTATATTGACCTTCTGGAGAACATAGATTGTGAAAGCAAACTAATCAATTTTCTCCGGATGGAAAAGTGGATTTTTGATAGTCCCGACCAAGCTGGAGAGGCTTACCGACAGTTCATGAAAGATTTCTCTCAGGGAAACAAACTGATTCAAGGTCAGGTCGAGATTGGCAACAAGCGAGTGGATCTGGGAAACATCCGCATTCCGATTTTGAACATTTACGCCGAGCAAGATCATCTCGTTCCTCCAGCATCTTCCTTAGCTCTTAAGGCATACATTGCTAGCGAAGACTACACCTTGCGCTCCTTCCCAGTTGGGCACATCGGGATGTATGTCAGCAGTAAAGTGCAGCGAAACCTTCCTCCCACTATTGTCGATTGGCTAAAGGTGCGATCGTAGAAAAATCGATGCTAATGTTCTGCCTAACCACGATGCCTTGGTTTGCTGCGATCGCCCACTTATGCGCGTGTAAATGGGTGTTTCATTGTGGCAACTGTGTTCCTTCTACACAACCTAGCTTAACGTTAATATCCATCTAACAGTAGACAAAAACAGAGCTCCATTGATGCTAGTTTATGAGCATCTATAAAGATAAGCAATCGCATGATTAGGACGTAATTAAACACCCCAAACTCAGCACGCCAGTGGGGTATTAATTAAAGCCAAAGTTGAACGGCAAGAGCACCTTAGCTAACAAGGAGAGAGGCTGTATGGCTCAAACAAAGAACGATTCAGAGGTCTTGCCGGAGGATTTTAGTGATCCATCCGCAGATAACGCTTTAATCGAGCCGAAAAAAGACAGATTAGGATATGCACCCTTCGCCAAACATCTTGCAGACAGTATTTGCCAAATGAACTTTCCTGAAGGGTTCGTTATTGCAGTTTACGGTTCCTCAGGTTTTGGCAAATCGACACTATTGAACTTTTTAACGTACTATCTCCAGCAAAAGCCAGAGAGCGAGCAACCTATTATTGTTCCTTTTAACCCCTGGTTATTTGCTGGGGGCGAAGACATCACAAGGCGCTTTATTGGTCAATTACAGGCTGTTTTGAGCCAATTTAAAGCTGTCCCCAAAGGCTTCCTAGGTCGAATAGCCAATCTGGCTAAAGCAGTTTCTGAAATTCCTATTCCTTACGCTCAAGCTGGCAAGGCACTTGTAAAATTATTTGACGATAAAGAAAAGGAAACTTCCGACTTAAAAGAAGAAGTCGAAGATACACTAGGAGACGAGCATCCGCGAATTGTAGTAACGATTGACGATATTGACAGGCTCAGCGCTGAGGAGATTAGTCAATTATTTCATCTTATTAAAGCAATTCCGAATTTTACTAACGTTGTCTATTTGCTAGTTTTCGATCGAGAAGTGGTCATCAAAACTCTCGCAGATACACAACCTCTACCCGGACAAATCTACCTCGATCAGATTGTTCAAGCTTCTTTTGAGTTACCTCTCCCAGATAAAACCTCACTCCGCACGCTACTTTTTGAAAAACTCAATGGCATACTGACTGACCCACCAAAGCCACTATTCAATCAAAATCGCTGGGGCAATGTTTATTTACAAGGGATAGATCATTTTATTAGCAATCCTCGTGACATTGCTCGTCTGACCAACATCTTAACCGTGACATACCCAGCGGTGAAAGGTGAAGTGAACCCAGTTGATTTCATTGCTATTGAGTCTCTGCGAACCTTTCGCCCAAAAATATATGACATAATCCGCAAAAATCCTCAATTCTTTGCGGGAAATGCGGATGCGAAAGGTTCTCTAATCCCGACATTGGACGAAATCAAAGATTTTCACGATTCCTGGGTGACTAAGTTTGAAGATGACGAGGATAAAGAACCAGTTAAACGGCTGCTCTTACAGCTTTTTCCTAAGTTAGAAGCCGTTTGGCATAATACCTACTCCCGTGCACAAGATGAGTCAATATGGAGCAAACAATTACGGATTTGTAGCTTAGATATATTTCCAAAATACTTCCGTTTAGTCTTAACACAAGATGAATTCTCTCGTGCTGAGATTAAAGCAATTTTTGCCTTGGCAAAAGATGCTAAGGCATTTGGGGAAAATCTTGTAGAACTCGCTCATCAAAAACGCTCTGATGGCACGACGCAAGTTCGGGCATTTCTTGAACGGCTTGAGGATTACCCTGAAAAAGAAATTCCTACCGATTGCATTCCTTCAATTGTGAAAGCTTTGTTTGATGTCGGCGACCAGCTTTTGCCTCCCGAAGACGAACCGCAGGGAATGTTTGATTTTGGCAATGACATTAGAATTGAACGCCTGATCTCACGATTGTTGCGTCGGATTGACGAACAAGCACGGTTTGAAACCTTGAAAGAGGCAATGTCAAACGGTAACGCCTTATCCATAATTGTGCGCGAAATAGCAGCCTTGGGTCAGGAACAAGGTAAGTATGGAGCAGAGGAATTTATCCCCGCAGAGGAATGGCTCCAGAGTGCAGAACACCTTAAGGAGCTTGAAGGAATAGCCTTGAAGCGGCTGCGAGATGCTGCACAACAAAACTTCCTACTGAAATCCCCAAAGCTCTCTGAAAATTTACACTATTGGCAAAGTTGGGCAGGAGCAGAGGAAGTCAAGCAATGGGTTGAAAAGATTATTGATAATGACGAAGGGCTAGTTTATTTCTTGGAGAAGTTGCTGCAAAAAGATTTTAGTGAGGATGGGTCGAACGAAACTCAAAAAACAGGCTACAAACTTGACCTTAGCTGGCTCGAACCCTATCTCGAACCATCCGCGATCGTTGAGCGAATGAGTAGCCTCGGTGAAACGATCGACTTAACAGAAGATGGGAAAAATGCGATCGCCCAATTTATCCGAGAATATGAGATGCAGCAGCAGGGAGAAAGCCCGGATTAGTCAAGGATTTAGGCGATCGAATAGCAGTGCTAGAGCCTCGATCCGGTAATCCAAATGATGTAGAGGGTATGACGCAACTGACTGGCGACGAACGTTAGAAACTCATCGTTCAGGGAAGCAACCAGGGCTAGGCCATAAATTTATTGCTATTCCTTTGCTTCAATCAGCTCTGTTGGTTGCCTGGCTGGAAATAGGGCGCGTATTAGCTGACCCACAGGCACAGAACGCTGCTCGCGAACAAACACCAAGGGCAGCAGAGCAAACAGTCGCAAGACGGCTGAGAGAGCAAACGCCGTTGGCAAACCACCAAAACCAGTCTGACTCGCGACAAAGCCACCAACAGTGATTCCCATCGCCCCAGTGATTCCAGGAACCGCCGCCGCAATCGCAAAATAAATCGACTGATTGCGTAGCGGTGTCACCGACATCATCAGATTGCCACTGCACAGGTCAATTGCTGCCCAAGTCGCACCGCCCACTATATGCAACAAGGGGAACCAAGCCCAAAGGAAAATAGAAGAAGTTCCAGCTTCTAGCCACAGTAGAGGCGTCAGAGCCACCAAGATTCCCACAGTTATCATCAGTGGGCGATTGCCAATCCGGTCAGCCAGTCTGCCCCAGAACATCAGCATCAGCAAGTTAGCACCAGCTCCCAAGCTGTTATAGAGCGTTACCACGCTGACATCTAGGTTGAGGTCGCCCAGTAAGTAGAGGTTAAAGAAGGGAGCGCTGATGTTGACCGCAAAGCTCCAGAAGCCTGTGTAAAGAAGAAACCTCAAAAAATTGGCATCCTGGAAGAAGCTAAAAATAGTCCCCCAAAGCGAGCCGTGGTCTGTATCCGAATCGACGGGCTGTAAAAGCTTTGGATTAACATCAGTCATCCAGAAGTGAAAGACCAGACTGATTATCCCCAGCACGATTCCCAGAACCAAGACCGCACCGAAGCCATAGAGCGAGCCACCGGGCCACTTCGATACTGCTAGACCCAGAAGCGGCACAGCGATGAGATTGGTTAAGGTAACAACACTATTGCGAAACCCAAAATACCGCCCCCGCAATCGCTCTGGTACTAACACAGCCATCCAGCTAAAAAAGGAAGCACGCCCCAAAGCTTCCATGATATTAGTCACCCAGATAATTGCCAGTGTCAACACTACCAACTGGTGTCCAGCCATACGAGATGATCCCACCAACCAAATCCCTGGTACAACCAGCAACCACAGCAGCCGCGAGGAGCCAAAAATAAACAGTGAATACCAATTGCGACTGTTCGTGCGGTCTCCCAGATAGGCTCCCAGCGGTTGCAGCAAGTTGGTTAGCTGAGGAATTGAGGCGAGCAAACCAATTTCCACTGTACTGGCACCTAGATCCAGCAAGAAATTACTGAGCAACGCGCCGCCAATGATACTGGCAAAGACTGTAGCGAAGCCACCTTCGGTAGTTAATGCCTTGAGGCTTGTCCGAATTTCTCGCTTGGAAATTTTTTGAGGCGGCTGGGGAGGAAATACCGTCTCTGATAATGCCCTATTCTCTGGTTCGACTTTTAATACTAAATCTTTCTCGGTGTGTTGAAAATCTTCAACTATTACTCCTTGCAAGTTTAGTAATCCTGTCAGTAGAGGATTCATGAGCGTTATTTGTAATATTCGCTACATTAACATAGGATAAGCCGAAAAACAAACCCTATTTTGTTTATTGCCACATCCCCACTAGGATAGATATATAAAAAAGTTGTTTGATAAGCAATTATACTTAAAATTCTACTTAAATTTTCGGAAATGGCACAAGGCGGTTCTTGTCCCCGCAGTAGTTCATTGCAAGGAACTATGAATAAAAATCCCTCCCCGTTCAGGGGGAGGGTTCGTCAATTCGCCGTCTCAAGACTAATTGGATGAGCTTGCTGGTGGACTTTCATCCTCAAGTTCTTCTATTAATGGTAAAGGTTTCAAAGTGGTGCGTCCTGCTTGAATAGCTGCTGCTTGACGCTTGAGTGTTGGGATCAGGACTCGCATTAGCTCACTCACAGGCACAGAGCGCTGCTCGTGAACAAACACCAAGGGCAGGAGGGCAACGACGCGCAGGACGGCTGAGAGAGCAAACACCGTTGGCAAGCCACCAAAATCAGTCAGAGTCGCGACAAAGCCACCAACGCTAATTCCGATCGCCCCAGTAATTCCAGGAACCGCCGCAGCAACAGCAAAATAAATCGACTGATTGCGTAGCGGTGTCACCGACATCATCAGATTGCCACTGCACAAGTCGATCGCTGCCCAAGTCGCACCCCCGAGTATGTGCAACAAGGGGAACCAAGCCCAAAGGAAAATTGGAGCCGTTCCAGATTCTAGCCACAGTAGAGGCGTCAGAGCCACCAAGATTCCCACAGTTATCATCAGTGGGCGATTGCCAATCCGGTCAGCCAGTCTGCCCCAGAACATCAGCATCAGCAAGTTAGCACCAGCTCCCAAGCTGTTATAGAGCGTTACCACGCTGACATCTAGCTTGAGGTCGCCCAGTAAGTAGAGGTTAAAGAAGGGAGCGCTGACGTTAACCGCAAAGCTCCACAAGCCTGAGTAAAACAAAAACCTCAAAAAATTGGCATCCTGGAAGAAGCTAAAAACTTTCGCCCAGGGCGACCTGTGGTCATCTGAGTCGGCGGCGTGTACTAGCTGCGGGTTGACATCAGTTATCAAGAACTGAAAGACCAGACTGAGTATTGCGAACACAACTCCCACAACCAATACCACACCGAAGCCATAGAGCGAACCACCCGGCCACTTCGATACTGCTAGACCCAGCAGCGGCACGCCGATGAGATTGGTTAAGGTCACAACACTGTTGCGAAAGCCAAAATACCGCCCCCGCAATCGGTCTGGTACTAACACAGCCATCCAGCTAAGAAAGGAAGCACGACCCAAAGCTTCCATGAAATTACTCAGGCAGATAATTGCCAATGTCAACAGCACCAACTGGCGCGGCTGGATACGAGATGAGCCCACCAACCAAATCCCTGGCACAATCAGCAACCACGGCAGGCGCGAGGAGCCGAAAATCAACAGGGAATACCAGTGGCGGCTCTTGATGCGGTCTCCGAGATAGGCTCCCAGCGGTTGCAGCAAATTGGTTAGCTGAGGAATTGAGGCGAGCAGACCAATTTCCACTGTACTGGCACCGAGATCGAGCAAGAAATTACTAAGCAACGCGCCGCCAATAATACTGTAAAATACGGTTGCAAAGGCACCTTCGGTAGTTAATGCCTTGAGGCTTTTCCGAATATCTCGCTTGGGAATTTTAAGATGCGGGTTTGTAGTAAGTACCGGCTCTGATAATGCCTTATAGTCTGGGATTTCCTCAATGGCCAGAGAAGCCAGAGGACTCGTTTCTACTAAAATCTTATCTTCTTGTGGATGCAGCATATTCTCTAGGCAATATTTAAACGCTCGACCGGAACTACATTACTCCTTTGCTCTGAGTGCATTTCTAAAGACAAATGTCCTAAAAAATGCTTTATTTAAATCCTGTAATGGCAACCCCTTACCTGCTCGGCGTTAATTAGTAAACGCCATAAAGTATTTCAGAAATATAACCAGAACCTGTCCCAAACAGTCAGGTTTTTTATACAGAACTTATATAAAAATACTCTCTATTATAGTATAGTAGAAATTCAATAATTTGCAAAAGATTTTTATAGGAATTTTTTATTTATTGTAAACAAACTTTAAGCTTTCAGTTACAATATTTGCTTAAATTATTTTATAGTAAATCCTTAAAAGTTATTTCTCAAGATAGATGTCTTTGTAAACTCTGAGGATGGTGCAGATATGCTAGCTCTCAGGTGTTGGGAGTTAGAAGTTGAGCTCGTAAATTTCAACTCGACCCAACTTTCCTAGAGTGACTTCATCTTCAAGCGGAAGAATTTTTAATGAGGATTTTAAGGAGTAGGCTCGATGCAACAGAAGCCAATAAATTAGCAGGTGATTGCCGTTGTTGGGGCTTCGAGGGGCATCGGACTTGAGGTAAACCTCCAGTTTGTTTGATGAGGGAGGGGCAAAAGGAAGAGGTTGTCTCTGTTGGCAGTGAGGTGCGACTAAATTCCTTGATGGGCGAGATTTGGATCTCTGGCGGTGAGGCAACCCCTTTCGTTTCAAGATAGGTCGATCGCCCTAGCACTACATTCCATTAGCTAGAGGAGAGGAAATGGATCGCAGCTTAGGATGTTTAATAAAACAGGGAATTTTCTAGGGAACGATGAGCTTATTACTAATAGATATGGATGGTACGCTCCGCGAACCGCTCAGCGGACAACAATACTTCCAACATCCCAAAGATCAACGCATTATTGAAGGTGCTCAGATTGCCATTGGCGCTTACAAAGACGATTGGATAATTGCCGGCATCACCAACCAAGGTGGAGTTGCCGCAGGTCATAAGTCTATGCAAGAGTGCATCAAGGAACAGCAATACACGCTTGAGTTATTCCCAGAGTTGAGAGAAATCTACTTCTGCCCAGACTTTGAGGGTAAAAAGTGTTTCCGCGTCACTAGCCACAATTTTTATAACCACAGCCAAACGAAGTGGTCTGGACAGTACCGCAAACCGCGATCGGGTATGTTGCAACTAGCAATGGTCAGACACAAGCACACCCCGCAAAATTCGCTGTATGTGGGCGATCGCCCCGAAGATGAACAAGCTGCCCAACGAGCAGGTATACCCTTTCAATGGGCATGGAACTGGATCGAGCAACATCAACAGGCGATCGTCCCCAACCTTACAGAAGTACAGTAATTCACAGGATAGTCATGGAACGAGAGATTACAGATAGCGACGGCATTACCTGGATATGTATTCAAGCATATTCTGGGCTTTCCCAAAACGCAGAAAACCTGGATGCGGCTCAGGTTAAAGGGCAGGAGGATACCTACTGGGTAGTCTGTACAGTGGTGGCGCAAAGTCGGTGCGGCTCAAGCTTGAGGGCGAATGGGAAACGTCCTACTCTGACGAGATGTTTGCTCAACGAAATTGAAGCACAGCAGGGGGTGTGACTACAGCCAAACCAAGTGGTCTCGACAGTATTGTAAACCGCGATCGGCTATATTGCCACGGGCAATTGTCAGGCACAAACACACTCCGCTTACCGCTGCTTCAAACGACTGCGACTTAAAGATCGACAAACAATCTTTAAACAACCGCCATCACCTGCAATCGAAGCTCTATAACGTTGCTTTTAGCTTTTCTTTAGAAACAGCTTCTGAAGTTTTTTGCCATTTAAAGAAACTGCTTGAACCATTGGGAATTCAGAAGTATTGCACGGATGGTTCTGGCAGCTACGATCGCTCCTTATCACAATACAAGCATGAAATCGGTAAACGAAAGACACAAAAAATTGAGAGAAAGCACTTAAATTTGAGGGCAATAATCAAAAGGTTGTAGAGAAAGACTATCTGTTTTTCCCAGACAGAAGAGATGCACGATCGGGGAATGGGATTATTTATTAATCGATATGAGTTTGGTGTAGCAATTTACTTAACAACAGAGCGTTAACACCACCATTTTTTTTGCAGCCCAACCCGCCGTTATGGTATTCTGTTGTGTGCAATTAACACTTATTGACTCAGCTACTTGCCGATAGCTGAATGATATTACGATCGAGCCTACTGTGTTCATTGAGTCATGAAGCCGTTCGCGCATAAGCCGGAGTAAGATCGTCAACAGATCGGTGGAACTACAGGAGACCCCAAAAGCATGAATTCCAGAGTTTTGAGTTTCCTTGCTGCAATGCTCGTTTCCATATGCGTGGCGGTAAATGTTAGCTACGCGGTCGATGATGATGGCAACAACATCAAGAGCGCCGTGGATGAAGTAATCCGGCCAGTGATGTTGCAATACCGCATCCCTGGGATGGCGGTGGGGATCGTCACGAGAGGTGGGCACTACGTCTTCAACTACGGCGTGATCTCCAAGGAGACTCGGAAGCCCGTTACTGGCGACACGCTTTTCGAGATCGGGTCGATTAGCAAGACGTTCACCGCTACGCTTGCTTCCTACGCGCAAGCCAACGGCGATCTCTCGTTGTCCGACAGTGCGAGCAAGTACCTCTCTTCCTTGCAAGGCAGCAACTTCGATCGGGTGAGTCTGCTAAACCTTGGGACGCATACGTCGGGTGGTCTCCCGTTGCAGGTTCCTGACGAAATTACGAACAACGACCAACTGATGGAGTATTTCAGGAACTGGAAACCGACCTACGCTCCAGGGACGTATCGGACTTACTCCAATCTGAGCATCGGGATGCTCGGCACGATCGCAGCGAGGAGCATGAACGAGGATTTCGTCGCCCTCATGCAAGGTAAGCTTTTTCCCGCCCTGGGAATGAACCGCACCTATCTCGACGTTCCCTCTTCGGAGAGCCAAAACTATGCACAAGGCTACACAAAAAATGACGAACCGATTAGGATGATGCCCGGAGTTCTCGCGTCGGAAGCCTACGGTATCAGGACTACAGCCGACGACACGATCCACTTCATCAAGGCGAACATGGGGATGCTCAACCTTAATGAAAAGCTGCAACGTGCGATCGCCGCCACGCACACCGGATACTTCAGGATCGGCGAGATGACGCAGGATCTGATCTGGGAGCAGTATTCCTATCCGGTCGCCTTGAAGGACCTGCTTGCCGGGAACTCGGTAAAGATAAGCTACGAGGCCAATCCGGCGATCGAGATCGATCCTCCGTCGCCGCCGAGGGAGAACGTTCTGATCAACAAGACTGGTTCGACGAACGGTTTCGCTGCCTACGTCGCGTTCATCCCGCAGAAGGCATTCGGAATCGTCCTCTTGGCGAATAAGAACTACCCGATCGATGCGCGGGTGATGGTCGCCCATCAAATACTGAATCGGTTAGACACCGACAACGTGTCGAGAGGTACTCTCAACTTAAGCTGAATCGCTCACAGTTCGCTCATTTTTTTCGAGGTATAGACAACTGAAACCAGTACAAAAGAAGTAGTCCTTGTCAGACTACTTCTGCATTATATAATCAGTGCCAAAGAGTGCCGAAGAAATAATTATCCAGCAGTCAACATTAGAACACTTTCGCTACTTCGAGAAGGTATTCTGGTTACACGCTGGGTTGAGCACTCGATGAACTCTGCATACTGATTTCTCCTGACTTCACAAATCCGTAGTAGAAAGCGACAGCAGCAGTAAGGGCATTGAGCCTGATATTATTTCCAAAAAGTGGTGTAAGCCCGAACAAGGTATTTGCAAATGGCAGCAATCCTAAAATTGCACCTGCTGCATAAAGGATAGCGAAGATGCGATTGAACACAATTGACCCGCTTAAGCTAGTAAATGCAGCCATTCCCCAAACACCCACTAAAATGCCAATTGCATTATGAAAATAGTTGGTGAGGAATACCCCGAATATATATAGCCGAAGCCTGGTTGGGTCGCTCGGTTCATCTGGGAGCAACTGCGCGCAATCTCGATCGACAATTAATGCACGCCAGGGGGCTTCTTTCACGTCCTGGGGAAAAGTAAATGGCCCACAGTTGACACGCTCAATTGCGAGTTCCGGAACGAGTTGCGATCGAGGGATCTTGCTGGCAGCGCATCTCGCCTTACATGGATGAAGCTTTTGGTTCCGGCTACCAATAGAAATGAGTCAAACCGCGTTCTCAGGTGTTTGAGATTTAATAGTTTTTGACACCGTTGCTATAAAACTGTTTCTAATTGGTCTAAACTACTAAAATAGTGATTGCCTATTGGTTGATTGGTCTGAGATATTCCCACCTTCTTTGACGCCCGACTTTTTCACCATTGAGTTCGCTCATCCCATCGGCAAATGCACGCGCATTCCGTAGTCCACCATCAGGAAATTGTGGAAAGTGGCGGCGCGGCCGTAAGTTGCGATCGCACGATCGCAAAATTTACCAGTCGCAACAATCAGCGTTTACTCTTCTCCTAAAGTTCTAATAGTCCGGAGATGAACAATGCCTTACAAACAGATTGATGACTTACCCCCGTCCGTTAAGGAACACTTACCCAAGCATGCTCAAGAAATTTTTCGAGCAGCTTTTAACAGTGCTCTAGAAGAATATGATGAAGAAGAGCGTGCATTCCGAGTCGCTTGGGGTGCAGTAAAACGTGATTACGAGAAGGGTGGCGACGGAAAGTGGCACCCCAAGTCCGAATAAGAGCCTGCTTTAAAAACTCATCGTTTACCTTCCCCAAATATAAGAATAATTAGCGGGGAATAATCGAAATGCCACCGCTGCGCTCTAACACAGCGTATTTGATTCGATCGGTTCGTTCCAATTCTTGCAGTTCCCGTGCTGCCGTCAACACATCACCACCAATGCGTGCCTGGTTCATCCGCTATCTCAAGGGTTGACCATCTTTCGCAACCACCATTGACACACCATCCAATGCGTTACTCGGGGATTAGCATTGAAGCGTTTTAGGTCGCTGGAGGTTTGCTGCTTTTGCAATGGAGCGAGATTTAGCCGCGATCGACAATCATCCAACCCAATTGGTGGATTTTGAGAATGGCGTAGTGTCATTGAGCGGGCGTGAGGAAAATTGCGGTTAAGCAACTTTCATTACCAACAAACACCGCGCGATCTCTATCAGCAGGCTTAAGCAGCCTGCCCGTGAATATGCCTCAAAAGTTGGAGGAAAAGATTGGTTTAGACTTTTAGACTGATTGCGTAGGTTGTCGCCTCCCGCCCCGCCGAGCGGTGTATCAGTGACCGTCAAACCTTGCAGAAATAGGTCTTTGAGAAACGATGCCAAACGCCGCAGATACCAACATTGCTCGGGCTGTGCGACAGGTGGCTCATCCACTTACAGGTGCAGCCTCAGATTGCGATCCTCTGATGGATTTAATTGACGGTACTCGCCTGGTGTTGATTGGCGGAGCAACGCATGGAACCCGCAAATTCTGTCAACGGCGGGCAGACATTACCAAACGACTGATTTAAGAAAAAGGTTTTACGGCGGTGGCAGTGAAAGCAGATTTTTCCGATGCCTATCGAGCCAACCGTTTTGTCCGAGGTGTGAATGATGTTCAACTTTGCCTGTTTGCCAGATCGGTTTAATGCCGTCATTAATGTTGACGGCACAAAAGCAGTGGAATCCCTCGATCGCCTTGAAGGGGAATCACTTCGCAACCGCACTGCTCACCCAGAATCAAGTGAAGCACCAGAAACATTTCCCTCAACGCTCTAACCGTGATTCAAACATGAGCTGCTTATGCATCTGTACAGTTCTGAATTTTTAGCGGGAACTTTTATTCCCTTTAAGTACACCTGTGATGGGGAGAACCATTCGCCTCCCTTGACCTGGGAAGACCCCCCTCCTGGAACCCAGAGTTTTGTGTTGATTGCGAGCGATCCAGATGCTCCAAATGGAACTTTCACGCACTGGGTTCTCTACAATATGCCAGCAGATCTGCGGCAGTTACCCGAAAGCGTCCCCAATCACGATTCTCTACCCAATGGCAGCAGGCAGGCCAAAAACGATTTCGATCGGATCGGGTTTGACGGTCCTTGTCCGCCTAAGGGCAACCATCGATATTTCTTCAAACTCCACGCGCTCGACAGATCGCTCGACATTGCGCCAGGAGCAAGTAAGGAAGATGTTTTGCAAGCGATGGACGCTCATGTGTTAGATGCGGCGGAATTGATGGGGCTATACGGCAGAGCCAATTTTTAAACGGGAAATTTTCTATGTTTGACGCATTGCAGCGAGGACTGACGCGCCGCACCCTGTTGAATCGAACAGGTCTGGGGTTATTGGCGATGGGAGCGGCCGAAATCATCTACAAACCTGTACGAACGCTGGCACAAGCGGCTCCTTCCCCTTCTGAGGAACCCTCCCTTCCTCCAGAGCAGAAGCTAGGTTGGGCGGTTGTGGGGTTGGGCCAGTTTGCCACCGAACAAATCATGCCTTCTTTTGGGGAGTGCAAGCGATCGCGCTTAGTAGCCTTGGTGAGCGGCGACCGCGCGAAAGCTGAACGCTATGCCCGACAGTACGGGGTGAACCCTCAAAACATTTATAACTATCAAAACTACGAGACGATTCGCGACAATCCTGAAGTCGATGTCGTCTACATCGTTTTGCCGAACGGAATGCACGCGGAGTACACTATTCGAGGTGCTAGAGCGGGCAAACACGTTATGTGTGAAAAGCCGATGGCAACCTCAGTAGCAGAGTGTCAGGCGATGATTGATGCGGCGCGGCAGGCAGGTAAAAAACTGATGATTGCCTATCGCGCGCAGTACGAACCCTATAACTTAGCGGCGATCGACCTTGCGAGAGGTCCGCGCAAAGAATTGGGCAAGTTGAAAGCAATTGTGGCCGATCACGGGCGGATTGTTAAGCCATCTGAACCCCAAGACCGCTGGCGAATTGATAAAAAACTAGCGGGAGGCGGTTCGCTGCCCGATATCGGGATTTACAGCCTGAATGCCGCCCGATACATCACAGGTGAAGAACCGATCGAGGTTAGCGCCATGCTGTACAGCACGCCCAACGATCCCCGCTTTGTTGAAGTCGAAGAGAACGTGAATTTTATGCTGCGGTTTCCCAGCGGTGTATTGGCAAACTGCACGTCAAGCTACGGCTACTCTGACACGAAACGAATTCAAGTTTTTGGCTCGGAAGGGACGCTAGAACTCAGTCCGGCAACAGACTATTACCAACATCGGCTGTTTGTCGAGAAGGGAAAGGTGCGGGAAGAACGCAATATTGACGAGAAGAATCAGTTTGCGCTGGAGATAGATCATCTGTCGGAATCGATCGTGCAAAACCGAAAGCCGAAAACCCCTGGAGAGGAGGGCTTGCAGGATATTCGGCTGATTCAAACCATCTATGAAGCCGCACGAACCGGACGCAAAATTCAACTTGAGCCGATGCAACCTCCCCGCAATGAGCGGAGTGTTTGAAAACGATTAACTAAACCATTATTATCAGGAGACTTTTCATGAAAGCAGTTGTATTTCACGGTATTGGTGATATTCGTCTGGATGATGTTCCAGAACCCAAGATTCAAGAACCCGCGGATGCCATCATCCGTTTGACTTCCAGTGCCATTTGCGGAACTGACCTGCACGTGATTCGGGGAACCTTTCCAGGTATGATACCGGGAACCATTCTGGGGCATGAAGGGGTTGGCATTGTGGAAGAAGTGGGGCGCAACGTGCGGAATTTGAAAGCGGGCGACCGCGTTGTTATCCCCTCGACCATTGCCTGCGGCTCTTGCTCCTACTGTCGCGCCGGATATCATTCCCAATGCGATACTGCCAATCCCAATGGTCCCCAAGCGGGAACTGCCTTCTTTGGAGGACCAGAAACCACAGGGCCGTTTAATGGGTTGCAGGCAGAGTATGCCCGCATTCCCTACGCCAATGCTGGATTGGTGAAGCTGCCGCAGGAAGTGGATGACGATCGGGCAATTATGATCTCAGATATCTTCCCAACCGCTTACTTTGGAGCAGAGTTAGCTGAAATTAAACCGGGTGATACCGTTGCTATTTTTGGCTGCGGTCCTGTGGGACAGTTTGCGATCGCCAGCGCTAAATTGCTGGGAGCCGGACGAATTTTGGCAATCGATACAGTTCCCTCTCGCCTGGAAATGGCACAGGCACAGGGAGCCGAAATTATCGACTTCAATCAAGAAGACCCGATTGAGGCGATCCAAAGTTTAACGGGCGGCATTGGCGTGGATCGGGCGATCGATGCCGTAGGTGTGGATGCAGTTGCGCCCAACAGCGGTCCAGCGGCGGAGAAAGCTCAACAGCAAGCAGAACGTTTCCAGCAAGAACTTCAGAAGATTGCGCCTGAAACCAATCCTCAAAATGGCAATTGGCATCCCGGCAATGCCCCGTCTCAAGCGTTGGAATGGGCAGTACAGGGACTCGCCAAAGCTGGAACGCTTTCGATTATTGGTGTGTACCCGCTAACGCACAAATTTTTCCCGATCGGCATGGCAATGAACAAAAATCTGACGCTGAAGATGGGGAACTGCAATCATCGCAAGTACATTCCATTGATTGTAGATCTCGTTCGTAGCGGTGTCGTAGATCCGACCGACATCCTCACCCAGATTGAACCCCTGACGAATGTAATTGATGCCTATAAAGCCTTTGACCAGCGCAAATCGGGTTGGGTGAAGGTGGAACTGGTGCCGGGTGCAAGCCGTGCCAACCAAAATCCTCAATTCCAGCATCATCAGATTTAAGCGAAGGTCAGGTACGACTTCTCACCCCCCTTGGGTAGTGCTAAACAAGTAATGATGCGTTATAGAACCCCTTTGACATCTAGCTATGCGCTAAACGCTTGAGCATTAGTCGAATGAAACACAGCTTGAGCTTGGCGTTGGAACGTTGGAGTGTCCGGTCAAAATTCTTGACTAAACTTTTACATCGCTCCACCCAAGCATTTAACCGTTCAATTACCATCTAGCCGCCACAGGCACAAATCCAGATTCCCCTTTAGCCGCCTTTTCTGCTTTCGATGGTTTAGCTGAAAGTTCAAATTGAATCTTCGTCACAATCTCTGGATAAACCGTCTCTAAAGCTTGAGTTAGTTTCTCAGGATGATAGCCATTATCCACAAGATTGTGGTCTGGGGCAGGACGTCCGGTTTAGATTTGAAGTAATCAATGTTGTGTGTGAGCATTTCAATTAACCCCGAAGGTCATCAGATAAACTGGCTTTGGAGAGGGTGAGTAAAGAAGGGGAAACCTAGTATATCTACCGCTAGATGTCTTTTGATGCCATTCGTGCATTTATAGAAACAAAACCCTTTTGACTCAATACTGGCATTACAAGTATTTTTCACAGCTTGGGAGTCAATGATAATTAGAGTCGTCGACTGCGGTTTTTTTTGACTTGTGCGCGTACAGGGCTATGTAATTGTGTCTCAATCCGTTCGAGAGAGCCATCCTCACACCAATTTTGGTAATGCCAGAAGACTGTTGAATATGGCGGTAGATCTCTGGGTAAATCTCCCCAATTACAACCGTTGTTGAGCTGATAAAATATGCCCGAAAAGGAGTTGTCGCGCAAGTCCCCACTGGGGGTCGAGTTTTGTTCTTCTGGGATAGTAAAGGCTCGATTATTTCCCACTATGAGTCTGTCAAATCGCTTGAATATCCCATTTCTCACCCCAGCTCACTTGAATTTATCTACTCCGCCTTGATTCTACGCCATCGCCCAAAAGATGATATCAAATGGTTTCTATAAACGGACGCCTGCTGGCACGACCAACGCAGCCTACGGGAACGGCACCAAGCGGTCTGCAACCGTTGGGACTTTCCACCAAGCGCGACGGACTCCTCTACGTGCCTAAAAATTACCAAGCTTCCCGACCCGCACCACTGGTGGTCATGCTGCACGGAGCAGGTGGCGACGCACGCGGCGGTCTGACTCCGTTCCAAAACCTCGCCGATGCCACGGGACTCATCCTGCTGGCACCTGCCTCGCGCCGCCAGACGTGGGATGTGCTCGTCGGTGAGTACGGCCCCGATATCGCCTTGATTGACCAGGCGCTGGCACAGACGTTCAGCCACTACGCTGTAGACCCTACCCGCATTGCGATCGAGGGCTTCTCGGACGGGGCTTCCTATGCCCTAAGTGTCGGCATCACCAACGGCGACTTGTTCAGCCATGTCATAGCGTTCTCGCCGGGGTTTATGGCACCAGCTTCACAGGTTGGCGAACCGCGTCTGTTCATCTCGCACGGCACGCAAGACTCTGTTTTGCCGATCGATCCTTGTAGCCGTAAGATAGTGCGACAGGTGCGGGGTGCTGGCTACGATGTGGTTTATCGGGAGTTCGACGGCCCCCACACAATTCCCCCTGCGATCGTGGACTCGGCACTAGACTGGTTCACGGCGTAGCAGGGTATTCTCGTACAATCTAAATTTGTCAATTCTCAATGAACACAAAAGGTTGAGCAACAGTTGCTCAACGTCTCTCGATTACGTTCGCATCAGTTGCTGAATGCGCTGTGGCTCGTCTCCCAGCCAATCTCGATTCTGGGCTGTGCTGTCGAAAATTGATGAAGTTTTGAATGGCTCAAACTCGCCGCGTGATGCTGCTTCTGCCGTTTTTGCTAACAGCGATCGCACCTGCTCCTCATTCATTGGCTGGAACGTCCGCACCGCCTCAAACGCTTGATCGAGAACCTCCATGCTGTCAATTCCGGTAATCACAACCGATGTAGGTAGATTCAGCGCATAGTGCAGACACTCAATTGCCGTTACCGTATTTGACCGTAACAAAATCCCGTTTGCCATGCTTTTCATGCCAAGAATGCCGATGTCCTGTTTAACCAGTTCTGGCACAACCAGCTTCGCAAAGCTTCGGTAGTGTGCATCCATCACATTCAGCGGCATCTGAGCCGCATCAAACTTAAACCCATAACTGGCTGCAACTTCCAGCATATGCAGATGAATTTGGGGGTCTTTGTGTCCGGTGAAGCCAATATATCGGAGTTTGCCAGCTTCCCGCGCCTCCATTAAGGCGGCATTTGCCCCTTCTGGATCGAAAACTCGATGCGGGTCCTCAAACCGGAGGATTTCGTGGTGCTGGACGAGATCGATGCAATCAACTTGCAGGCGTTGCAGTGATTCGTCTAGCTGTCTTGCGGCTTCTTTCTTGGAGCGACCGTCAATTTTCGTCATCAGGAATACTTTGTCTCGGTAGCCATCGCGGAGAGCTTTCCCCATGCGAATATCGCTGACTCCACCGTTGTAATCCCAACTGTTATCCATAAAAGTGATGCCGCGGTCGATCGCACTGCGAACAATCCGCATACCCAGTTGCTCGTCAACATACTTCAATCCGATGTGCCAACCACCCAATCCGATCGCGGAAACTTTCTCTCCTGTACTACCGAGAGTTCGGTATAGCATTTCTGAGTTTGACGTATTTTCTGACATCTGTTCTCCTTGTTTTGCAGCTATTGCTTAAGTGCATACAGCTATGATCAAATTCAAACGCAAGGAAACGTTTATAACATCTTGCTAGAGACACACTATAACTGAGTATTGGCCATTTAGAAGGTGTGGATTAATGGGTTGAGCTGAAGTGAGAAAATAGAAGTTTAGCCCAACTCAAAATTAAAGTGGAGCATATCATTAGATTCTTGCAGATATTCCGAATTTTGTCTGGTCGTTATCGAAATCGAAGACAGCGATTTGGATTGCGAGTAAACCGGATTGCAGGAATTTATAATTACGAGCTAAAAATAGCGAGATTATCTTAATTCCGCCAGAGGTCTATTGACTTCAGAATCGATCGGAAGTTCAATGTGCCAGTTCCGTAAGTCCAGGGCTTATAAAGCTAGTTTAGGCTTTGTTTGGGCTTGAAATTTTAAGTCCTGCTAACCAAGACCAGGGAAGTTGTCTATTTAAATTTAGAGTAGATTTCATCGCTACCTCCTCCCTCTGGAGCTTTCTTATAAATGCTGTGACTGGTGTGCCTTCAACTGTGCCTTCAACTGTGCAATTTCCTGAGCCATGTCTAAAACAATTGCGGCTCCCACTAAATTCAGCCCCAAATCCCGACGCAAGCGCTGAATTTGGCTGATGCGACCGATGTCGCGCGATCGCAGCATCGAACCCCTCGGCTCAATTAATCCCATCTCAACAAAGCGTTCCACTAGAGTGACAGAGGTTTCTGTTACTCTAGCTGCATACTCAAATGAATAAAGGCGATCGCCCTCTTGTGAAACAACAACCCGTGAAAGACTAACCTCGTTCATAGCCTTACCTCCTCTAAATCGGCACGCGGATTAAAACTGCTATTGGCACGAATTTTTTCATAGCAGTCACGCTCAATCTGGCTTATATCCTTAGGAGATACAATCTGTAACTTGACAATTTGATCGCTGCGCCCATCCTTAGGTTTGGGCCATCCTTTGCCCCGCAACCGCAAAGATTGCCCAGAACGAACACCAGCAGGAATGCTCATTGTGACACTGCCATCAGGCGTTGGTACTTTTATTTGAGAACCCAATACAGCTTCATCAGGCCTAATCGGAATTTCACTGACAATATCATCACCTTCAAACCGGAAAAATGAATGGGGCAGTAGCTCGATAGTCAGGTATAAATCTCCCTTAGATTGCGAGAAGGGACTAGCACGACCTTTGCCTTTAATGCGGATGCGGCTTCCGGGTTTGGCCCCTGCTGGAATTCGCACGTTAATCGTTTCATCGTCTAGTTGCAGCCGCTTCTGTACTCCATGAAAGGCTTCTGAAAAGGTGAGGGCGATCGCCGCTTCGGTATCGGGAGCAGGCGCAGAGGTGCGAGAACCGCCGCCAAAAATATCCTCATACTCATCAAATCCAGTGGTGTCGGCTGTACCCGTGCCATAGGTATAGACTCTGCGCCCAGTTCGACCTCCACTTCCAACGCGACCCAGCAGGTCATTGATGAAATCATCAAAATTGCTGTACTGGTCGAAATCAAATCCCTCTACCCCAACCCCAGCGCCTCTGGGGGAAGGTGCTGGGCCTGCCTCTGCCTGCCTCCAATGCTGACCAAATTGGTCATACTTTTGGCGTTTCTGGGGATCGGAAAGCACCTCATTTGCTTCATTGAGATCTTTGAATTTTGCCTCGGCTTTTTTATCTCCAGGATTCAGGTCAGGGTGATATTTCCTGGCTAGTTTCCGGTAAGCCTTTTTAATCTCCTCTGGAGTTGCACTCTTGCTTACCCCTAGAATTTCGTAATAATCCTTGAAGTCGGTTGCAGTTGGCATGGCTTTTCAAAAATAGGCGTGGCTGTGTCAGGGGAGAGTGATTTTCATAAGTTTCATCAGTCACATTTTCCATCACCCCCGTCACTCCCTTGACCCCCCTAGCCCCTCTTATTCTTGGAAGAATATAAGGAAGAGCTTTTATTATTAGGGGAATATAAGGAAGAGCTTTTATTCTTGGGAGAATTTAGCTCCCTCCCCTTAGTAAGGGGAGGGGTAAAAAGGCTTAGTGCAAGATCTGAAATTACTCCTCGGTCATTAGTTATTAGTTTTTTTGCTAGTGACTGTTAAACAAAGTCCGCATCAATGACATCTTCATTACCACCACCACTAGAGCCAGCCTGACCACCTGTTCCCCCTGTTGTACCAGCACCCGCTTGAGCGTAGACGGCACTACCTATCTGCATGAGAGCTTGTTGTAATTCATTAGTCAGGGACTTCATGCGATCGCTATTTTCTTGGTTAATCGCTTCCTGCAGGTCTTTGATTAATCCTTCAGCGCGACTCTTATCAGCATCAGAAACTTTGCCGTCCAAGTCTTTCAATTGTTTCTGGGCTTGATAGACTAGCGAGTCCGCTATATTTTTGGTGTCGATTTGTTCGCGGCGTCTCTTATCTTCTTCAGCATGGGCTTCAGCATCCCTTACCATTTTCTCAACATCGCCTTTGTTGAGAGTGGAGGCACCCGTAATCGAAATCGACTGCTCTTTACCTGTGGCTTTATCTTTAGCAGTGACAGAGAGAATGCCGTTGGCATCAATATCGAACGTAACTTCGACTTGCGGCACACCTCTGGGTGCTGGGGGAATACCGTCCAAACGAAAAGTACCCAAGCTCTTGTTGTCAGATGACATTTCCCGTTCGCCTTGCAGAACGTGGATTTCCACGTTGCTTTGCCCATCAGCAGCGGTGGAGAAGGTTTCGGATTTCTTAACGGGGATGGTGGTGTTGCGAGGGATAATTTTCGTCATCACGCCACCGAGAGTCTCCACACCCAGAGATAGCGGCGTAACATCCAACAGCAGCACATCTTTGACTTCGCCTGCGAGCACACCTGCTTGAATGCCAGCACCGACGGCAACAACTTCATCAGGATTAACGCCTTGATTTGGGTCTTTGCCAGTGATGCGCCGCACCAGTTGTTGCACAGCGGGAATTCGGGTGGAACCGCCCACCAGAACGACTTCATCAATATCCGCGTTGCTGAGTTTGACATCCTTCAGGGCTTGTTCAACGGGAATGCGACAACGGTCTAACAAATCCGAACACATTTCCTCAAACTTAGCCCTCGTCAGGGTCATTTCGAGGTGCTTAGATCCTTCTTGGGTAGCGGTGATGAAAGGAAGATTGATAGTAGTTTGGGTGGCGCTGGAAAGTTCGATTTTGGCTTTCTCAGCGGCTTCGGTCAGTCGTTGCAGTGCTTGCTTATCTTTGCGAAGGTCGATGCCTTCATTGCGTTGGAATTCATTAGCAATCCAATCCACTATCTTTTTGTCGAAGTCGTCACCGCCGAGGTGGGTGTCACCGCTGGTGGCTTTGACTTCAAAAACACCATCGCCCACTTCCAGAATGGAAACGTCGAAGGTGCCACCGCCGAGGTCAAAGACGAGAATGGTTTCATTGCTCTTTTTGTCTAAACCGTAGGCCAGGGCAGCAGCCGTCGGTTCGTTGATGATGCGGAGAATTTCTAAACCAGCAATTCTGCCTGCATCTTTGGTCGCTTGTCGCTGCGAGTCGTTGAAGTAGGCGGGAACGGTGACGACAGCTTGGGTGACTTTTTCACCAAGGTATTTGCTGGCATCGTCCGCGAGTTTACGCAGAACTTGAGCGGAGATTTCTTCGGGGGCAAACTGTTTTCCGGCAGCGGGACAGTCGAGTTTGAGGTTTCCGTTACTGTCACGCAGGACTTTATAGGTAACTTCTGTGAGTTCTTGAGTAACTTCCTCGTATTTGCGCCCGATGAAGCGTTTGACGGAATAAAAGGTATTTTCCGGGTTCATCACCGCTTGGCGTCTGGCAATCTGACCAACCAAGCGATCGCCTCCTTTGGTATAAGCTACAACGGAGGGAGTAGTACGCTGTCCTTCTGCGTTTGCAATCACAAGGGGTTGCCCTCCTTCCATTACAGCAACGCAGGAGTTCGTTGTTCCTAAATCAATTCCAACTACTTTTGCCATGATGCTCCATTCTTGAAATTCAGTTGTTATGAATTGGGGTTGCCAAAGAATAAACAGGACTGACAGGGGAAAATTTTGGATGCCGATTTTCCTGTCAATCCTGCTGCTTTTTCTTTCCTTTCAATGTTTGTTAAAACGGTTCCAGGAGGAATATAAACGGCTAATTAATCAAAGGCTTGGGGAAGCTCAACCAATGTTTAAACTACTTGGGCTGAAGCCTGAGGTTGGCTTGCAACTTGCCCGTCGCCCTGAGGTTGTCCTTGCTGAATTTGTTCTGGCTGGTTTTGTCCTCCCAAGTTAATTCTGACAACCTTGTTTTTTTCTTCCTCAGCTTTAGGCATGGTGAGGCAGAGAACGCCGTTATTAAATTCTGCTTGTACCTTGTCGTTTTGAATTCTCGCTGGCAAGGGAACGATCCGTTGAAATCGGCCGTACCGGAATTCGGTACGATTCATGCCTTTGCCGTCGCTCTTGGTTTCAGATTTGCGCTCCCCAGTGATAGCAACTGCTTCGGCAGTAACTTTAATATCAAGGTCTTTGGCTTCTATGCCAGGAACTTCCATTTTGAGTTTGATGTCATCAGGCGTTTCGTGCATTTCCGCAGCAGGCATAAAAGAAGATCCACCGGGGAGAATGTCAGACTGCCCCTCATTACCAGGAGCCGACATCATTCGGTCAAACAGGCGGTTCATGTCCCGTTGCAGCATTTCCATTTCTCGGAAAGGTTCCCAACGAATTAATGCCATAGTTTTTTCCTCCACTTTTTGTGCAATTACAAGAGCTTGAACAGTCTTTTTTGAAGCATTTTTATGGTATTTAAAAGCACTAATTGGCTCCTCTATCAATGGACTTATATTATTGTTGTGTTAAGACCAATTCTTGAGGAATAGAAAACAACTAATTTGGGCTTTTTGGCAGCCGTTATCGGACTTATCTGCTGTATCCTAACTTCGTTTGTGGCACTAACTAACGGGCTTAACGATAAAGTTCTTCTTTTTCTTTTTCCCTAACGGGAGAGGCTGGTGACGCAAATAATTACGAATTACGAAAGTCGGATGGCGAATTATTCTGTCACTCAATTCTAATTTCTCAGTGAATCTGTCAAACAATTGCTTTTGTATTAACAGCATCGGGACGATCGCGCCGATCGCCTAGCGTCTTGTGAAAGACAACCGCGCACTTTCGGCTCACCCATCCTCACCGTCGGACACAGACGATCGGTAGCTCGATCGCTCAGCGAGTCGTTCGCCATCGGGTTGCTCTTGGCTGCCCATCTCATTATTTTGCCGTGCGGCTTTGTCACTCAAAAAAGTTAACAGCGAAGGCGATAAAGATGAGTGGCTGTCTTTTCCAAAAGCGCGTTCGGTACCTATGCCACCTGTTCTAGGTAACAACCGATTAAACCAACCGATCGCAGTTGCAGAAAGCCCTGGAAAAAGAGCATAGAGTCTGGCACTAAACCAAGTCCAAAGTGGCACTATTACCTCTGCATCACCGCGTCGAAATCCAGCAATGGTTTCACGAGCAACTTTTTCGGCACTCGTCGAGATCCAGGGCAAGGAATCAGCAATGCTGAACCAGGTAAACTCCTTGCGGTGCTGACCTTTGAACATAGCGCGGTCTATCACGCCTGTGCGGATGAAACCGGGACATACCGTTGTGACAGCAATCCCGTCTTTTGCCAGTTCTGTCCGCATCCCTTCCGACAAACCCGTTAACGCAAATTTGCTGGCGCAATACGCCAACATATGGGGGGAAACTACCTTGCCGCCGATCGAAGAGATATTAACGATGCGTCCAGCTTGTCGTTGACGCATTTCCGGGAAAACCGCATAAATAGTGTATAGCGGTGCCCAGAAATGCAGCTTCATCAAGTCGTCGTAGTCCTCCATTGTCAATACGTCCATTGGCCCCACAAGGTCGGTGCCTGCGTTGTTAATGAGGATGTCGATCTGACCGAAGCGATCGCGCACCTGCTGCACCATCTGGTCAACCTGGGAGCGATCGGTGACATCACAGGGAACAGCCAGCACCTCTCCACCGCACTGCTCCAGCTCGACACGCGCCCTTTCGAGTTCTGCGCGATCGCGGGCACAAATTGCCAAACGCGCTCCTTGCTGCACCAACTGCCGTGCCATAACCAAACCAAGTCCGCGAGAACCACCCGTAAGCAGCACCGTCTTGCCTGTGAGATCGTATTGACGTTCGCGCCACGATCGCACCACCCAAAGCACGACGAACAAAGCGCCCACGGCAACTGCAAAAAGAATCAGAAGATTCTGATTATCTATATAGAAATTCATGGTTAAAACTCAAATGCTGATGTATTGTGAAGCGCAGTCTACCTTATTACCTGAACCTGATTTAGCAATCCTAAATCATTTATGAATTTCTTACTTCCTCCCCTTAGTAAGGGGAGGTTTGGGGTGGGGTAAAAAATTTACCACTCATTTAGGATTACTATACTAAAACCCTAACCTTCTCCTCTTGTCTGACTAAGAGGTTGTGATATTTGAGCTAATTCTGTGCCTAATATAGCAATCCTAAATCATTTGTGAATTTCTTACTCCCTCCCCTTACCAAGGGGAGGGCTGGGGTGGGGTAAAAATTTACGGCTCAAATTAGCACTACCTATCTACCTCTTTTTGTCCCGCTTTAAGTTGTTAGCCACAGTTTTTTCTTCTAAACAGAAGTTGCCCTCAAAGGAGAACTTCTGTTTAGAAGCGGCTCTTATGGCGATCGCGACCTGCTAGAGTGTGGGAGCTAAAAAGCTATTTTCTGCACAATCAGCTTCCCTCTCAATAAAAGCCGTGCAGCCAGTTACCGGGCAATGCTTTGTCTTGTAATGAGAGGCTTGGCTGTTTTTGCAATTAGGCTGCCATTTCTTGTTGAATCTTGCTCTTGGCAGCTTTGAATTCGGTTGCCATTTGCTCTTTTTGCTCGTCGCTGCAATTGTCGTCAATCGCCGAGAACATGGTGAATTCTTCTTGGCGAATGTGGTCGCCAACCACATCCATCAGGTCTTTAATTTTCGATCTAAACTCGTCGGCATTAGTGGGGTCAATAGCCTTAATTTCATCGAGCATCTGCTTCATTTGCGCTTGCTCATCGTACAGCTCTTGAGTGTTGTCATCACCGTAGAACGATCGAACTTTCGGATAGACGACTTCTTCTTCAGCTTGAGCGTGTACCAACAAATCTTTATAGATTTGCCCGAAATACTCTTGGAGCTTTTGAGGGTCTTTAGTAGCTCCGATTTCGGTGAAGATGGTATTCACCTTGTTATGATCCAGCCGGATGAGGGTCTGGATGTTCATATCTTGTTTGTCAGTGTTTTGGGTGGCTATGCTGCCAACTACACCCGACAATGCAGCAACTCCATCTTGCACCCGTGCCCAGAGTCCCTGGTCAGCGTCTTTACCAGTCATTTCGCGGACACCCACGAGTTCGAGCATTCCTTTGAGTTGTTCTTGGTGAGCGCGACCCTCAAAATTGACGGTATTCAAAGGCCCAATTGCCACTTCAATATCAGCTCCAACCTTCTGAGCGGCTTTGTGAATAATGATTCCACTCATGGCTTGACCGTGCTTGATCAGTTCGTGGTGCATGAGTTTCTGATAATACGTAAACTCATCGCCTGACATCATCTTCTCAAACTGCGCAATAAATATCTTGGTCGCAGCACTAGGTTCAGCTTGAATACCGTATTGAACCATCACCGTCTCTATAATGCCCAGGTTTTTCTGGTCATCCTCAAGCATATTCTGGAGACGCTTGCGAACATCTTCATCAGGGCAGGCATCTATTAGCTTTTGATCGTTCGAGATAATTAAATTTTGAAAGGCTTTCAAGTCTGCCAATCTTTCGCCGATCGCAACCCGTTTTGTATCCTCTAACGTTGTAACCATCTTTAGTTATCCTCGCTTAAATAATCTGATCGATCTTTGTTGTTATCCGGTTTGACAGCCGATGTTTGCTCGGCATTATTTACAAATAAGGCAGTGTCTCGACCGCGTTATCTGCTGAGCTACCGTTCATCTCCCTCACCAACTTGCGCGATTTTCAAGAATCTTTTTAACGCGAGTCAGTTCCTTGATTTGGACTACCAACAACTTTGGGGGCAGCTCCTGGAGATTCAGGTTCACTACCGGGATTAACGTCAGTACCGGATTGTTGACCTGTCATGCGATATGTCTCATCAACTGGAGTGTCACCCTCTTCTGTGGTCGGTATACTTGTTTGCGTTCCAGGATTATCTTGAGGGTCGTATTTTGCATCATCTTGCCGAGTGTCTGGAGGAGTATCTGATGCCATGATTTGCACCTGTTTTTGACTTTACTATACAAGGCTATCATTCAGTTTCAAGTGGGTGTTCTATCCTCAGACAGGACTCGTTCTACCACTAATTCTAGAGGGAACATTTAGCAAAAATAATTGCATAAAATATGTGCAATCATTCTCGATCGGGCTTAACATTTGTTGTACGCCCAACACCGCTGTAGAAAACCCGTACTTTTCCCCGTTGTATCGATTACCGTGTGTTGCCCTGTGCTTCGGTGTCCTGGTCACGGCGTCCCAGCAGGGTGCCAACAGCAGTAAGAACCTCCGGCACTGCGAGTACGATCGACGCGATCGAGCAAACCGTCGCAACTTGGCAGTATTCACAAAACGCCTTGTTCTCGCTCCACTCTTCACGAGCTAACTCGACATTGGTCACCCCGTCCAACACCAGCTTGATACCCATTGCAATTGGTAACAAAGGGTTGCGCCTAGCGCGGTCTAAACCGCCAGCAGCAGCCAGCCAAGCAGTGAGGGCATAATTAGCCACCATTATTGGCCCGTCGGGTGAGTTGAATTTGTTGTAAGCGTAATTAGAAGCGTCAACGCGGTCTGCATCGAAAAGCTTTTGTCCCGGCGGATCTGGTAGGTGATTAACGATCCCAGTCTGGTAGAGTGTGACGGCTTGTCCCATCGAACCCCCAAGCATAGATAAGCCGATAATCCATCGCCGACGGGTCATGTGAGGGTTCTGTCCTTTACGCAGTTCCTCACTCAGTTGTTTTGGGTCCATAAAACGCAATCCTCAATAATAATAATGTAAGCATTAACGATCACATCAGCCATACACAAAGCGTTTCAATGAAAATGAATAGGATACGCACTAGGAACCCAATCCAACGATGCGATCGTCCTGCGCTCAGAGTGTATAGATTTCCCATCATTTTATGGATTCAGTTTGATGCGTACCACTTACCTAAGAGGTACTTTAAATAAAGCGCTATATTTCAAGCTCTTGTATACAAAAGCTTCAACTCGGTTAATATTATGTCCTTTCTTTAGGTAGGCAGGGTAAGAGTGTCTCAATCATGCTTGACAAAAGGAAGCAGAAAAATCTAATATCTTGTCAAGAAAACAAGAACTGATAATTTGAATTAGATAATCATTATCCATAGCTGCCCGTTTCATTTTTTGTCGAAGACTACGTTTGTAAGTAGGTTCGCAGTTGAGGGCATTCAGCGCAATACGTCGCAGGACAGCCAAATTCCGGGGACTGTGGAAAGAGCGAATCCGGCAAGCATCTTCCGCAAAGGTACAATCTAAAGTCCAATGAGCCTCATTTTCAATCCCCCAATGTTTTCGGATGGCTCGACCCAAAAGTTGGGCATCACTATCTAAAGAAGTTAGATAGAATTGCACATCCCGAGTAGTTTTGTTCCAAAACTGGCGTTGAATATCTTGAATCTCTGCTACTTCCCGGAGCGGTAGCTGAGGAGGAGAGCTTTTTTTGCCAGAGGTAGATTTAATCTCAAAACCCTGAGACATAAAGGGTATTCCTAAATATTTTATTGGGTGGCATTTTTGTCATCTCACTTATTTGACTCATTGTCAAGTACGATGTATACCAAATTAGATGAGCTTACCCTGTATATAGACCATTTTTTTATTGTAATGGCAATTTAAAACAGAAAATGAAAAATTAAACATACTGCCCAAGTAACTTAATCTTTCTGATGGAAAGTAATGAGCTAATGTTTCTGATGGAAAGTAGGTAATCGGCTGATATGCTAGTTGGCTTTCTAATTGACGCATCAGTTGCATTGTTAATTCCGGTATCTCTGGATTTTCCAATTGACGGTTCAATGTCCTAATTAATTGACTTTTCACGTAATTTTTCCATTGATTCTTTCCTAATATGGGTGCATCTCACTTTTGCAAATATATGAAAAAGGGCTCAAATGAAAAAGCTAGTAAAACTGTGAAAAAAGATGAGGTAAAAAAAATGACA
>NZ_SRRZ01000098.1 GCF_013179805.1 Microcoleus asticus IPMA8
CAATATGATTGAGTATGTCGCTCATGTTTCTGTGTCAAAAAAGCTTTATGATGTGATCTTACCACGAACTGTTACTATTTTGGAGATGTCTACTGATGGTGTACTCATTCCTGATAGAAGATATGAAACATCGATCTTGCAAACAGATATAATGAAATTTAATTCAGCTTGCCTTAATCACTTTGAAAATGTCCTTCGTTCGTATCCTAATGCGCGAGCAGTAATTTCATATTATTGGCGTGAAATATTTCCCTTCGCGGTAATCCCTCCATTGTTTTCACTAGATATCGCTATCCGTATTATCGGATTCACCCCTTTTCTAAACCCCAAAAATATTCACCAACACAAATATCTACGACATCAGGAAGTTCTTGAGTATCTGCGACAAAATCAAGCAGAAAAGTCACCTTGGTAGCCATTGACGATATTCCAGAACACTATCGGCCAGATGCGACAGTTGTGGCTATTGATGATTACAATGGTTTTGACCAGAACTCAGCAAAGGTACTTTCAGAATATCTAACTTGATTTCAAAGGTTAGGAAAAAAGTATCGGAATAGAGAGGGTGAATTGACATGGAAATGAACGTTGGTGACTTTCTGCACCGACTCGACCTCAGGGGACAAGCCCTCAAAGGCACCAACCTCGGCGGTGCAGAACTCCGGGGAGCCAACCTCAGAGGCACCGACCTCCGAGAAACCAACCTCAGCGACGCTATTCTCAGGTATGCAGACCTGATAGAAGCCGACCTTACCGGCGCCAATCTCAGCGGGGCGGATTTAGCTGAATCATTTCTCAATTTAGCTAACCTCACTAGAGCCAATTTGACCGATGCTGTCCTCCGAGAAGCTACTCTCGTAGGAGCCGAACTCACGGGCGCCAACCTCAAACAAGCAAGTTTGATCAAGGCTAATTTAGTTGGAGCAAATCTCCAGGAAGCCAACTTAACCAGAGCAAACCTCAGCGGAGCTGATTTGCGCGGTTGTCAGTTGAGAGGCGCCATTTTAGACAAGGCTGTATACAACAACCGGACTATCTTTCCCGAGGATATTGACCCGGGTGCATTGGGAGCATTTTTGCTAGCTCCCAATGCTTCGCTCCCCGGCTTAAATCTGGCTATGGTAGATTTGACCGAAGCCGATTTAAAAGGAGCCGATTTGCGGCGGACAAACTTATACAAAGCTATTTTATTTGGCGCAAAACTCGATCGGGCAAACTTAGCAGGAGCCAACCTCAGCGCAGCGGACTTGAGGGAAGCCAGTTTGAGCGGCACGATTTTGGAGAAAGCTGTTTATAGCAACAACACTTTGTTTTCAGAAGGCATTGACCCCGCTCTGGGCGGAGCTTATTTAATTGCTCCCAATGTATCGCTGCAAGGGATAAACTTAACCGGAGCCGACTTAAACGGATCGGATTTAAGTGGAGCTAATTTGAGCGGTTCTAACTTAAGTTCGGTTAATCTCAAAAATGTAGACCTCAGCAGAGCTAGCTTAAAAAAAGCTTACCTCAAAGGTGCAAACTTGGAGGGAACAGATTTGAGAGGAGCCGATTTAAGCGGCGCAATTTTACACCAAGTAAACTTGAGTTCTGCTGACCTCCGGGGTGTAGACTTAACAAGGGCTGACCTCAGCGGCGCTAATTTAAGCGATGCCGATTTGAGGGAGACAGATTTCACGGGAGCTACTTTGCTGTTCGCTAACTTGAGCGGGGCAGACTTGAGAGGTGTAGACTTGACAAAAGCTGACCTCAGCGGCGCAAAGTTAACCGAAGCTGACCTCCGAAAAGCAGATTTGATGAGAGTAAATTTGGAGGGAGCAGATTTAACTGAGGCCGACTTGAGCGGTGCTCATTTATTCCGAGTTAATCTCAGAGGTGCTAACCTGAAAGGTACTAACCTCAAAGGCGCAAGTTTAAAAGGGGTATTTTTGACCGATGCTTATTTGAGCGAAACCGATTTGGCCGATATAGATCTGAGTCCGAGTTTTTTTGAATTGCCACTAGAATCGGAATGGTAATTAGTTGACTGTTAACAATCTAAAATCTAAAATAAAAAATTGCCCATCGAAAATTGCTCGATTATTAAAAATCTAAAATCTAAAATCTAAAATCTAAAATGGATCGACCGTTAGGCTCTGTTATTCAAGGTTCCCTGAGCAAGGGATTAGAAGTGCGACTGCACGCCGACGTTTCGGTGGAAGATATGAGGGTGGGGAAATTTCTAGTAGTGCGGGGGGTGCGATCGCACTTTTTCTGTATGCTCACCGACGTGTCTCTCGGAACTTCCAGCGCTCGCATTTTATCGAATCCTCCCAATCCCAACGACGATTTTCTTCTAGCAGTGCTAGCCGGTAGCAGCACCTACGGTACGATCGAACTGTCGCCGATGTTGATGTTGACTGCTGAACGAGAAAAACAGCAGGCAATTTTCGATCCGAAAAACGGCGGAGTCCGCGAGAACAAGTTGGCTTTAGGAAATTTGGCTTCTTTTGAGTCACAAACAGGTGCGGATATTGAGTTGCTGCCTGTTAAAACTATTCCCAGCCACTTTTCCCAGGTGTTTGATGCCAAAGAAACCGATTTTCGGGCAGTTTTTGGCTGGGAAGATGACCCGTACCGCCGCAATTTTGCGATCGGCAAACCAATTGACATGGACGTTGCTGTATGCTTGGATTTAGACCGATTTGTGGAACGCAGCAACGGAGTTTTTGGCAAGTCGGGAACGGGAAAATCTTTTCTGACTCGCTTGCTTCTATCGGGAATTATTCGCAAGCAAGCTGCTGTTAATTTAATTTTTGATATGCACTCGGAGTACGGGTGGGAAGCTGTTTCGGAAGGGAAACAGTTCAGCACTGTTAAAGGTTTGCGGCAGTTGTTTCCCGATAAAATTCAGATTTATACCCTCGATCCAGAATCGACCAAACGCCGGGGAGTCCGCGACGCTCAAGAGTTGTTTTTGAGTTTCGATCAAATTGAAGTGGAAGACATCGCGCTGGTGCAGCGCGAGTTAAATTTGTCGGAAGCTAGTATCGAAAATGCGATTATTTTGCGAAATGAGTTGGGAAGTGGTTGGATAAACAAGTTGCTGGAAATGACCAACGAAGATATCCAAATGTTTTGCGAAGAAAAGCGGGGAAATAAGTCTTCGATTATGGCTTTGCAGCGGAAATTAGAGCGACTGAATGATTTGAAATACATTCGGAAACGCTGTCCGAAAAATTATGTAACTGAAGTTTTGCAGTGTTTGGATGGTGGAAAAAATGTAGTAATTGAGTTCGGTTCGCACTCGGATTTGCTGTCCTATATGTTGGCGGCAAACGTGATTACTCGCCGCATTCACCAAGCTTACGTGCGGAAAGCAGAGAAGTTTTTGCAGAGTAAAAATCCGTGCGATCGCCCGCAGCCGTTGGTGATTACCATTGAAGAAGCTCACCGCTTTCTCGATCCGGCGATCGTCCGATCGACTATTTTCGGTACGATCGCCAGAGAAATGCGAAAATACTTTGTCACCCTGCTGATTGTAGACCAGCGTCCTTCCGGCATCGATGCCGAAGTCATGTCGCAAGTCGGAACGCGGATCACAGCTTTGCTAAACGATGATAAAGACATCGATGCTATTTTTACCGGCGTTTCAGGAGGGCAGAGTTTGCGATCGGTTTTGGCAAAACTTGACTCCAAACAGCAAGCATTAGTTTTGGGGCACGCCGTACCGATGCCCGTAGTCGTGCAAACTCGTCCCTATGACGAGCAATTCTACAGAGAAATTGGGGATATTGACTGGCAAGAAATGCCCGATGAACAAGTATTTGCCGAGGCAGAAGCTGCTAAAATGGATTTAGGATTTTAGATTGACAACTGCTACATTAATTACATAACTTAGGCAAATGTTAGTGTAAACTAATCCGTGCGAAAAATTGGCTGTCGCTGGCTATGACGGAAATACCGGGTTTTTGCCTCAGTTACAAACGAAAAAGTGCGATCGAACGTCAAACAAATTAGCCCTCTACTTTCACTCACAAGCTTTTCCCCTTTCCCCCCCTCACCCCTCATCCCTAACTTCACAAAATCTGCATAAGCTTAAATATGGTTGAGCCTCGCGGCACAATTCAACTTAAACAGCCCAACAGCCAGCCTTTATACACCTTTACTTACTCACAGCCGAGTTGCATTAGCATATTCTCAGAAAAATGTCAATATATATTTTAAAGCGTAAGTCGTAGCTAATACGGTGATCGAGTTCGGTTATCTCGCATCCCAGCATCTAGGCAGCGAGAAAATTTCAAGCGATGATGGAACAGAGAGCAAAAAAAAGCCCTCGAATTGCATGAGTCTGTTTGCATGAGTATTGTGAAGTTGAGTTGCAGTTAAAACGAACAGGGAATTCAAAACCTTAAGGAAAAATGTAGAATCTTGACCTTAAGACAGAGGTTTTTACCCTTTACGATCCTCAAAAATGGGAATAATATTGAGAAAACTAAAGTCTTGCTTCACTTCGCCTTGAACTAGCCGTTAAAGCTAGCGAGCTACCGAAAATCGACGGGGATTACTGGAAAATCAAGCACAAAAGTAATCCCAAACAACAAGCTTCTACCGATCGTCACCGATAAACAGGAGGGGAAACATCCCCCCTGTCGCAGTCTTTATCCCACTTGCAAAAGTGGGACAGGGTATCACCAACTTTTTATCTGTTGTTACAAGGAGTGCAATACTCACCCATGTCCACCACAACCCCCAAAAACAAAACAGTGAAAGCCGATCGCATGGGCAGCCGGCCATACTCCTCAACGGATACGGTTCGTACCTATCTGCACGAGATCGGTCGCGTACCTCTGCTAACCCGAGAAGAAGAAATTGTTTTCGGGAAGCAGGTGCAGCAAATGATGAAATTAATCGAAGCAAAACAAGCACTTGCTAAAGAATGGCAGCGGGATCTGACTAATCAAGAATGGGCTGCCGAAATGGAGTTGACCGAAGCTGAACTGAACCGGATATTGCAGTTAGGCCGGCGCGCCAAGCAAAAGATGATTGAAGCGAATTTGCGGCTAGTCGTGGCGATCGCCAAAAAATACCAGAAACGCAATATGGAATTCTTGGATTTAATTCAAGAAGGCACCCTCGGTTTAGAACGAGGAGTCGAAAAATTTGACCCGATGCGGGGATACAAATTTTCTACCTATGCCTACTGGTGGATTCGGCAAGCAATTACCCGCGCGATCGCCCAACACGCCCGCACAATTCGATTGCCAATTCACATCACCGAAAAACTCAACAAAATCAAAAAGGTGCAGCGGGAACTCACGCAGCAGTTGGGTCGGTCTCCCTCCCCTGCGGAAATTGCCGCCGCCTTGGAACTGCACCCTTCCCAAATTCGGGAATACCTGCTGATGGCAAGACATCCAGTTTCTTTGGACTTGCGGGTAGGAGATAATCAAGATACCGAATTGCAAGAACTCTTAGAAGACGAAACGGCATCTCCAGACAACTACATTACCTCGGAATTGCTGCGGCAAGACCTCGATACTTTGATATCAGAACTTACCCCCCAGCAGCGAGATGTAATAATTCTGCGCTTCGGTTTGGAAGACGGCACCGAAATGTCGCTGGCGAAAGTCGGGGAACGGCTCAATCTCAGCCGGGAACGGGTGCGGCAGCTAGAACATCAAGCCCTCGCCCACTTGCGGCGCCGCCAATCTCAAGTCCGAGAATACTTGGCTAGTTAGTAACTAAAAAAGTTGAGATTTTGGGCAAATCTCAACTTTTTTTTTCGTGTTGGCGCTGCTGGGAAGTATACTTTTATACTCACATTTTGCACAATTCTCGCTTAACAAGCTTTCGGGCTTGTGAAGCGAAGAGTAAATTTTCTTGTGGAATGCGATATTCTAGCCCGCCCGTACAAGGCTTATTAACAATGGTGCAAAATGCGAGTTTATACCAGTTAAAAAAAAAGAATGCAACTGTAGACCCGCGATCCAAACCCTGATGGAATAGGTCACGCCAAATTCTTCAATTCTTTAATCTAAAATTTAAAATCTAAAATAGTATTATTTGATGGGCCGATCGCCCGCCCCGATCCGGCGCAAAATTTGTCAAAACTAATCTTAGATTTAAGTTCAGGAATCGGGCGGGCGATCGTTCCTTCAAGTTAATAGCCAACATTAAGCCAAATACCCGGTTTCTCTACAATCTTTGTGAAACTGGTACAAGAGGCGCTTGGAACCAGGTATTTTAAATTTTGGGGTCTGGAGTGGTTTTAACTTATTTGATATTGACAGGAAGTTTAAAAGCGATCGCGATCGCGCTTGCTCTCTCGCCCGGTAATTTCAGCATTGCATTCCCCACACGCCGGACACAGGAATCGGACATCAAATCCGGCGTTTTAAGGTCGCAATCTCCCCCAAATCCTGCGCCAGATACAGCTAGCACAGGTTTAGCAGAGGGCGTTTTCCTCTACGGCCAGTCGAGCAAGCCAGATGAAATTAACAAAGAATATTTTGTATTTGAAATGCGGCAGAGTAAAGTAGTCGGCGCTTTTTACCTGCCTCGGTCTGCTTTTTACTGTTTTTACGGCACAAGCGAGCGAACTCAGTTAAATTTAACAGTAGTGGACAGTTACGACGGTAGTCGCTCTCCCTACTCCGTAAACCTGCAACAGTATTACCCAATTGCCACCATCAGCGAGAACGATCGGCGCATCTTGGGTATTTGCCAGGAAGGTCACAAACAGCAGGTGTGGGAAAAGTAGGAAACACGCGCTGCGCCACCAGTCAGGCTTCCGGAAACAGTAGTAAAATTGCTCCTGACTTGAGCATTTCGGACGGACACCACACACAGGGCAAGATGAAACTGCGTCAGAAAACACTATCGATAGTTGGCATTACCATCGCTGGACTGACTGGCATTCTGTATGTCGCCTCATCAAGCATCCTCTTGGGCAGCCTGGTCAAAGCAGAGGAACAAGAAGCCACACAGGTTGTCAGGGGAGTGCTCAGCGTGTTCGGGCAAACTGCCGACGACTTCAACTTGCGCTTTGCCGACTGGTCGTCCTGGGACGACACCTACGCTTTCATGCAAAACCGCAACTCAGAATTCATTGCTTCCAATTTAATTCCAGAAGGGCTGGCTAATATAAGAGTTAATATAGCCGTATTTGTCAATACTTCTGGCAAAATACTTTACGGTACGGGTTTAGACAGCGAAAAGCTGAAACTAACGCCTGTTCCAGAAGCATTAAAACGGCGCATTTCTCTCAGTGACCCGCTGCTGTTGAAGCACCCCAACGCCAAAAGCAGCCTTGCTGGTATCCTGCTGCTACCGTCAGGGCCGATACTGATTACTTCCCGACCAATTCTCACGACTAAAAGCACCGGCCCGATCCGAGGTACGCTGATATTCGGGCGCAATTTAGATGCTGCGGGCATTGCGAAGGTTTCTAAAATTACTCGCTTGCCGCTGATCGTACACAGCGTTAATGAGGCTCGGTTGCCTGCAGACTTTCAGAAAGCGCGGGAGAAACTGTCGGAAAAAAAACCGATTTTGGTGCGTCCTTTAAGCGAAGAGTCGATCGCGGGTTACGCTCTGATCCGCGATATTTACAACCAACCTGCGCTGCTATTGCGGGTTGATCTCCCCAGAGAAATATACCGGCAAGGTCAGATCAGTTTGCTGTACCTGCTGATATCTGTAGGGTTAGCGGGAGTTGGGTTGATCGGCTGCACTCTGCTGCTGCTAGAGCATCTGGTACTATCTCGGTTGACCGGTTTGGCGAAAGCAGTCAACCGGGTCAGCAGCAGCCAAGACCTCTCGGTGCGGCTGCCGGTGACGGGCGAAGACGAGTTGTCAGACCTTGCCCATACTATCAACGGAATGCTTTCGGCGATCGCGATCGCCGAAAGCGAACAACTTGAGGAAAAAGCTCGCTACCAAGCCGTAGTCGAGCAAGCTACAGATTGCATTTTCTTGTGGGACGCTCAAACCAAACGCCTTTTGGAAGCCAATACAGCGTTTAGAAACTTGCTCGATTACAGTCTTGATGCGATTTCGCAACTAACTATTTACAATATCATCGCTTACTCTAAAGACATAATTGACAGCAATATCGACTTGCTGGTGGCGGACAAAAAATTCAGAATTGGGGAAGTTCTCTACCGCCGCCGAGACGGTTCCTGCGTGGACGTGGAAGTAAGCGCCAGCGTGATTTCCTACGGTGGCCGCGAGATTATTTGCACTGTTGTCCGCGACATTACCGAGCGCAAACAAGCCGAAGCCGAACTGCGAGCCTCGGAAGAACGCTACAGACTTTTGTTTAAAAATAACCCCCATCCGATGTGGGTTTACGATTTAGAAACTCTGGAATTTATAGCCGTCAATCAGGCTGCTGTCCAACACTACGGCTACACTCGCGACGAATTTCTCAACATGACCGTTACGGACATTCGTCACCCCCAAGAGTTGCCGAGATTGCTAGAAAATATATCCCAACAAGTAGATGCCGGTATTGATTTTGCCTGTGTGTGGCAGCACAAGAAAAAAAACGGAACAATTATTGATGTACAAATTACTTCTTATGCCCTGCTATTTGATAGCAGAAATGCTGAATTAGTGCTGGCTCACGACGTGACCGACCGCTTGCAAGCCGAGGCAGAACTCTACAAGGCAAAGGAAGCCGCAGAAGCCGCTAGTTTGGCTAAAAGTCAGTTTTTGGCTAACATGAGCCACGAACTGCGAACTCCTCTGAATGCGATTATCGGTTACAGCGAGATTCTGCAAGAAGAGGCTTTAGATTTGGGCGAAGAAGTTTTTGTGTCGGATTTGGAGAGAATTCACAATGCAGGCCAGCTTTTACTAACATTAATTAATGATATTCTGGACTTGTCGAAGATTGAAGCCGGTCACGCGGAACTTGAATTAGAGACTTTTGACGTGTCGGAGGCAGTTCAAGATGTAGCGAAAACTGTTGAACCGCTATTTTTGCGAAACACCAATCGCCTGAATGTTGAGTGTCCTAATAATATTGGCGAATTGTATTCCGATAAAATTAAGTTTACTCAAATTTTGTTTAATTTGCTCAGCAATGCAGCTAAGTTTACTCATAAAGGGACAATTAAACTCAGCGTTGAAAGAATTAAAAATGACGAGAATGATTGGGATTCTGAAAGGTTAATTTTTAAGTGTACTGATACAGGGATTGGGATAACTCCTGAACAGCTACAAAAGTTATTTCAACCTTTTACACAGGCTGATGCTTCGACTACCCGCAAGTACGGAGGTACGGGTTTGGGTTTGGCAATAGCGCAGAAATACTCTCAGATGCTGGGCGGAGAAATTACGGTGAATAGCGAGTTTGGCAAGGGGTCAACTTTTACTTTAACGTTGCCAGCATAGATCCATTTTAAATTTGAGATTGGGGAAAAACTCTTGACTACAAACCACATTAATACTCAATACCTGGTTGAGCTTTAATGCCTTGTTCTCGGAATGGATGCTTAACTAATGTCATTTCTGTCACCAAGTCTGCCCGTTCAATTAGCGCTGCCGGGGCGCCTCGGCCTGTTAAAATAATGTGGGTTTCTTCGGGTTTTTGGTCTAACCCGGAGAGCACTTGCTCAACTTGCAAATAACCTAGTTTTAATGCTATATTTACTTCATCTAGAAGAACTAATTTAAATTCGGGATTGCAGATAAAAGTTAGGGATTTTTCCCAGGCTTTTTGAGCTGTTTCGATATCTCGATCCCGGTCTTGCGTGTCCCAGGTAAAACCTTCTCCCATTGCATGAAATTCTAGCTGTTTTTCCCACATTTGAAAAACGGCTTTCTCTGCGGGTTCCCACGCGCCTTTGATAAATTGTACTATGGCGACGCGGTATCCGTGACCGAGCGATCGCACAACCATTCCCAAAGCGGCTGTAGTTTTGCCTTTGCCGTTACCGGTATTGACTATAATTAAACCTTTTTCTTTTGAGGAGTTAGCGATTCGCTGTGATTGCACTTCTTGGCGGCGCTGCATTTTCTGTTTGTGTTGTTCCGCTGTTAAGCCAGTGGTTGCAGTCGTTTCTGTATTAGTTTCCATAATTTTTTTTAACCGCCGATAAACGCAAATAAACGCTGATAGATGGAAGATGTCTAGTTATTACCAGAGTGTTTTCAAGTTTAGCACGAAACCGGGCAAAATATCTTCTCCTGAAAGTTCTGTTGGACATTCCAAAACTTCTTTTTCTTGTCCTTGGCGATAGATTTCAACTCGGCGGGTTTTGCGGTTGATTAACCAGCCTAGTTTTACTTGGTTATTCATGTATTCTTGCATTTTGTCTTGAGTATCTTTTAAACTGTCGGTTGGCGACATTAGCTCTAAGACAAAATCCGGGGCAATGGGAGGAAATTTTTGTTTTTGTTCGGGAGTGAGTGCATCCCATCTTGATTTTTCAATCCAAGAGACATCGGGAGAACGATTGGCACCGCTTGGCAGTTTGAAGCAAGTTGAAGAATCGAAACAAATTCCCAGTTTACTTTGTCTGTTCCAAATTCCAAAATCAGTAGCTATTTCAAAATTATAACTTCCGGTTTCTCCTCCTGTGGGGGGCATGATGATTATTTCTCCTTTGGCGTTGCGTTCAAATTTGACATCTGGGTTTTCGCGACATAGTTGATAAAATTGGTCGTCGGTTATTTTGGCGATCGAGTTGAAGTTGATGGTAACTGCTATCATGGTATTTTATCAGGATGCGTGGAAATTTTTAAGCCAGATAATGTATATGAATGCGGAGCAATGCCGATCGATGCAGATGCTGTAAATATTATTGATGGGGCAAGAAGACTTTAGGAATATTTTTTATGCACTTTGCTCATTATATCACCTACTTCTAACTAACTATTAATAGTTTGATAAAAAACTTTTTGCAGAAAACACTTACAGACATACCAATAATAAAACGCAATGTTAATTTCGCTAAACAATTTAGGTACTCCTTCGAGCAAGCTGGAAATTATCTTGCTTTTAAAATTGAGTGCATCAACGCCGATCGCAAAAAACAACAAGCCCAAACCAGCTAACAGTATTTTGTAGGGAGTCAACTGTAGTTCTCGCCGAAAAAACCATCCGTAGGAGGACAAAACAACGGCGTATAAAAGACTTACTCCTAGCTTGGGAATTCCTAATGCTATCATATATATATGAATCCTGTAAATTTCATTTAGCATAAATCCACCTGTTAAAAGAGCGGAAAATAAAATAAATCGATTTTCAATGTGGCGCGGTTGAATACTTTGAGCTAATCCATAGGTGAAAGTACAAAGAATGACTGGTACAGAGCATAAAATCTGGAAGAGCCGAGTTAACAAGGCGACAGTGGGATTGGGGGAAAAATAAGGGTGAAAGAATAAATCGCTGACTTTTAAGCCGGAAAGTTGAGTTAAAAATATCAGCAGCGCTAGTAGGAATAAGGATAAACAATTGAGTCTAAAAACCAAGCGAGAAATAGTCATAAGCAATTAATACCAAAAATTAGGTTTACTGCCCAAATATAAAAAAATTATATCACCAATATCTATGGAGATTTTGCTAAAGTTAATCAGGAGTCTTATCAAAACAAGGAGACAGTCATGCTGTCAGTGAAAGAAGCAGAATCGATCGTTCTAAATTTGGCCCAACCCCTCGACAGTCAGCGGGATGTAGAAACTGTAGACTTGCTGGCAGCATCGGGGCGCATTTTGGCTGCACCCGTCACTGGTTCTCTCGATTTTCCTTATTGGGACAATTCCGCAATGGATGGGTATGCGGTGCGGTTTGCTGATGTGGAAAATTGCAGCGCCGAAAAACCGATCGCACTTGATATAGTTGAAGACATTCCAGCGGGATATCAGCCTCAACATACTGTACAATCGGGGCAAGCGGCGCGAATTTTTACGGGCGCTGTGATGCCAGCGGGTGCTGATACGGTGGTAATGCAAGAAGAAACGAGGCGAGAGGGCGATCGCATTTTTATCTTAGTTTCTCCTGAAAAACCGCAAGCATTTGTCAGGCACAAAGGCGCTTTTTATCAAGCAGGAACAACTTTGTTAACTCCCGGTACAGTTATCAATGCCCCAGAAATGGCGGTGTTAGCAACTGCACAGTGCATTCAAGTTCCCGTTTATCGGCGGCTGCGGGTGGCAATTTTTTCTACTGGTGATGAATTGGTATCGCCCGACGAACCTTTGGCACCGGGCAAACTGGTAGACTCGAATCAGTATGCTTTGACAGTTTTGTTGGCCCAAATGGGATTTGAACCGATTCGATTGGGGATTGTTCCTGATAATGAAGATGCGTTAAATAAGGTGATATCCCGGGCTGTTGCGACGGCGGATGTGGTGCTTTCTACGGGGGGCGTCTCGGTAGGAGACTACGATTATGTCGAGAAAATTTTGGCCGATTTGGGAGGAAAAGTTCACATTAGTTCTGTGGCGATTAAGCCGGGGAAACCTTTAACTGTTGCTGCATTTAAACGAGGTGAAAAAAATGATGATTCGCCGAGTTTGAGTTCGGATTGTCTCTATTTTGGTTTGCCGGGAAATCCTGTTTCGGCTTTAGTCTGCTGTTGGCGGTTTGTTGTGCCTGCTTTGAGAAAAATTTCAGGGCTTGGCGAGGATGCTTGGGGACCGGAGTTTGTCCGGGTTCGGTGTCAGGCTGAATTGCGATCGCACGGTCGGCGCGAAACTTATGTTTGGGGTAAACTGCATTTAGTTGCCGGAGTCTGGGAATTTGAACCTGCTAGCGGCAGCCAAAATTCAGCGAATTTAATTAACCTTGCAAATACGAGTGGTTTAGCAGTTTTGCCCGCATCGGAAACCTGGATTTGGCCCGGCGAATTCGTTGAAGTTTTAAAAGTTAGTCATTAGTTAGTTGTTATTGGTTCGGTATAATTTCATGTAAAATATTAACAACTAAGTAATCCTTCTTCCTTCTTCCCTCTTCCTTCTTCCTTCTTCCTTCTTCCTTCTTCCTTCTTTCCTTCTTCCTTCTTCCTTCTTCCTTCGTATTATGAAAATTTTAATTGTTGAAGATGACCCGATGATGCAACTGGGATTAGAGCAAGTTTTAGCCGATTCCCCAGAAATAGAAATAGTAGGACAAGCAGAAGACGGTTATTTAGGCGTAGCAGCCGCACTGAAACTAAAACCTGATATTATTGTAATGGATATCGGTTTGCCTCGGCTGGACGGCATAGCAGCGACGCAGCAAATTAAAGCACAACTGCCAGAAGTTCGAGTAGTAATGTTAACTTCTCACACGGCAGAAACTGAAATTATTGCTGCCCTTTCTAGCGGTGCTGATGCTTATTGCATTAAAGGTGCTTCCGTAGACAGGCTGTTAGCAGCGATTGCAGCCGCTGCAGAAGGGGCGACATATCTTGACCCTCAAATTGCTCGGACTGTCATCGAACACCTCAAACCCCCGATACCTGCCTCTACAACTACTTTTGGTCAGTTGTCGCAGCGGGAATTGGAGGTGTTAAAATTAATGGTGGAAGGTAACAGCAATCCCGAAATTGCAGCGGCGCTTTACTTGAGTCCAAATACTATTAAAACTCATGTTCGCGGTATTATGAATAAGTTGGCAGTGGATGACCGCGTGCAAGCAGCAGTTGTGGCGCTGAGGACGGGATTGGTGTAAAGAAGGAAGAAGGAAGAAGGAAGAGGGAAGAAGGAAGAGGGAAGAAAGAACAAACATAATTCAAGATTTTTCAGTTACCAATTCCCAATTGCGAATTTCCAATTCCAAATTGCCAATTCCCATTATCAATTAGTAGCAATTTGAGTGATATAATCTATGTCTGAGTGGATAGAAATCGGTAAAATTGTAGCAGCTCAAGGTTTGGACGGGGAAGTGCGAGTCTATCCCGATTCGGATTTCCCGGAAAGGTTTATCGAACCGGGGAAGCGGTGGATTTTGCGCCCTAACAAAAGTGAACCGGAACCGATCGAGTTTTTGGGCGGTCGCTACATTCCGGGTAAAGGGCTGTATGCTGTAGAGGTAGAGGGTGTGGAAGACCGCGACGGTGCTGAGGCCCTGCGGGGCTGCAAGTTGTTTGTTGAAAAGACCGATCGACCTTACCTCGAATCTGATGAGTTTTACGTCCAAGATTTGATCGGGATGGAAGTTATTAACCAGTTAACCGGGGAAATCTTAGGCAAGGTAAGTGATATTATTCCCGCAGGTAACGACCTTTTAGAAGTTGAAACGAATCTAACGCCGCCGGAAACTGTTGTCGCAGAATTAGAAAAGCCAAAACAGCCTGAAACTCCTAAAGCAAACGCTGACCCCAGAAATACCCGCAAACCACGGAAAATTCGCGTTAAAGAGCCTAAATCAACAAAAATTTTGATTCCTTTTGTGGAAGAGATTGTGCCAGTTGTTGACTTAGAACAAGGCCGAATTGAAATTGTGCCTCCTCCTGGTTTATTGGAATAATACCATATCCGGTCGCTCGACCGGACATGATATTAGTTATTAAAAAATCCCCCTACTTCGGCGAGGCGGTTCCTAATTCCCGATATTAATCTTTTTCTTTATTGGTGTGCCGCACTATCAAGTAACTGATTGAAAGCGCGAAAATTGCAATCGCCAAACCAATCAAGTCGGCTGCGGTTTTCTTTTCCAGGTCAAGAATGATGATTTTTCGAGATACTGCTATCAAAGAAGTTACAATAACCAGCTCTACTTGAATTACGTGCTTTTTCAGATAAGCTGTAATATTTTCCAAGATTTCCAGAGCAATTAAAACATTTAAAAATAACCCAAATATGACAAACAACGTGTCTTTTAACAAAGTATCAGTGTGGGTTACCAATTCTTTTGCTAAAAAAATCAGCAAATCGCAAACGCTGACGAGAATTACCAAAATCATCGCCAGTGATAAAATTTTCGATATTACTACTTCTACACTTTCTGTAAAATGCAGAAAATTTTCATCACTGCTTGACTTGGAAATTTGCCTAAATATTTTTTTCAGCATACCCGTGATTTAGTCATCTTTCTTGATGATTCTGTCATTGTTCGGTACACTTTGCAAGCGCAAAACTCTGGGATTACCTGGTTTCACTGTACCACCCGGGCGTTGCGGAAGGCAGCTCTCTCTGCCTGTTATATTTTATAGTTTTTCATGTCAGCTAGGAATCGATCGCGTGCGATCGAACTCCCGATCGAGAATTTTTGCTATAAAAAAGCCTCAAACTATTGTCTAGCAATATTTTGAGGACTTTAAGGCGCGGTGCGATCGCACAACTAACTATCTATGTTTCACAGAGAATGATTGTTGACTCTCCGATCGCTCCGGCACAACACAAGCGAGCTAAAAATTTAGCTTGGGTGGTTTAGTAGCGACGAGAATTGCCACCGCGATCGTTGTTGCCCCAGTTACCGCTGTTAGAAGAACCACGTTCTTCGCGGGGTTTTGCCTTATTGACCTTGAGGTCGCGACCCATCCACTCAGCACCGTCAAGAGCCTCAATGGCTGCGGTTTCTTCGGCTTCAGTAGACATTTCTACGAAAGCGAAGCCACGCATCCGGCCTGTTTCGCGGTCAGCAGGCAATTGAATGCGCTTTACTGTTCCGTACTCTCCAAAAGTTTGGCTGAGGTGCTCCTGCGTTACTTCGTAGGATAAATTGCCGACATAGATTGACATTGAACATTCTCCAGAATCAGAGGGTGTAGAGATTTAAATCCGGAGGAACGCCGATCGAACGAACTGTACTGCCGAAAATAAAGCCTTGTAAAAACATCATAGCACCTATAGGTGCAAACTGCAATTGTCTGACTCGATTAATTAAAAAGAAAGCAGAAGGCCTTCGCCAGAAGACATTCTCCCGAAGGAAAAACCCCCCATCAAGAATGAAAAACTTAGAATAAATAAATTTAATTTTCCTTGTTCCCGGGCTCTGCCGGGGAAACGCAGCTTGTAGGCTGGGTAATGGCATAACGATTGTAGGTTTTAGATTTGGGATTGAGGATTTGAGATTTATGTGTAGGGTGCGTCCGGGATCAAAATGGCTCGATCGAGAGAGGTTGTTACCTTAAAAACGGATACTTGCGAACGACAGGAGTCGTCGAGAGATCGTAATTTTAGACTCTTGTTCAAGCTCCCAGATTGATCTGTGGAGTAAATCTCAAATCGTTCGACTCAGCGCGACTAGACTCAGCGCCGAACGTCAACCGCGTTCATCCCCATGTCGATCGCCAGGGGCTTCCCCCTCGTTATTCGGTGAGTTGTAACATCCCATAGTTGGAGGGCAGCTCAAGAAGTGACGGCGAGGGTGGATTTTGCCCAATTAAATTCCCCAACTTCTGCTGCAACTTCTGCTGCAACTTCTGCTGCAACTTCTGCCCCAACCAACACCAACTGCACCGCACAAGCTTTTAACTCGGGCTGTTTGGAATCTGGACAGCTTGCAGAATGAGTCATGGCATTAGCTTCAGCACCTTCGGCCCACAGAGAACCCCAGTGCATCGGTACAAATAGCGTACCCGGGGCGATCGCCTTGGTGACTTTTGCCGGAAACTGCCCCTTGCCGCGGCGCGATCGAACTTCCAGCAAATCCCCCTCCTTAATCTGCAATTTGGCAGCATCGCGCGGGTGAATTTCCAAAAACGGATCGGGGTGCAATTGATTAATTTTTTCTGTTCTACCCGTCCGCGTCATCGTGTGCCAGTGTCCGTAAAGTCTCCCTGTCGTCAACACAAACGGATAATTCGGATCGGGAGGTTCTGCCAGTCCCCGGGAGTGATAGGCGGAAAATCTCGCCCGCGCGTCAGGAGTGTGAAAACGCCTGTCAGTATACAGCCGTTTCGCTTCGTTCGCTGGATGCACAGGCTCGTTTTCCCGGCAAGGCCACTGCTGCGGCCCTTCTTGGCGGATGTATTCGTGGCTGAGGCCGGTCATGTCGCAAGGCTGGCCCCGCGTTAACTGCGCGTACTCTTTAAAAATCTCCGCACTGTTCTCGAAAGCAAAGTGTTCGGCAAAACCCAACCGCCGTCCCACCTCGGCGAAAATGCTCCAGTCGTCGCGGGCTTCCCCGGAGGGAGTGTCGAAACCGGGACAAAAGGTAACGCGGCGTTCGGAATTCGTCATCACCCCGGTTTTTTCACTCCACTGCGTTGCCGGCAGCAGGATGTGAGCGTAGGCGGAGGTTTCTGTGGGATAGTAAGCTTCTTGATAAATAGTAAAGGGCGATCGCAGCAAAGCCGCCTTTGTGCGTTCCAAATCCGGCATACTCACCACCGGATTTGTAGCTGCAATCCACAGCAACTCGACATCCCCAGTTTCCAAGCCCACAATCATGTCCCAAGCTGTCCGGCCCGGATTCGGCGAAATACTTCCCGGTGCGATTCCCCAAAACTCTTCGACTTGGGTTCTGTGTTCGTCATTTTTCACAAACCGATATCCCGGCAATAAGTGAGACAGTCCTCCGGCTTCCCGCCCTCCCATCGCGTTTGGCTGGCCGGTGAGGGAAAACGGGCCGCATCCCGGTTTGCCGATTTGACCGGTCATCAAGTGCAAATTAATCAGCGATCGCACCTTTGCCGTGCCTTCGGAGGACTGGTTGATTCCCATCGACCACAGCGACAAAACGCGCTGCGACTGTTCCCAATAGTTTGCCGCCGTTTCTAACTCGCTGACAGTAATGCCGCAGCGCGAGGCTACAAACTCCGGCGTGTAGCTGCTAATAACCTCAGCAAAAGCTGAAAAATTCGCCGTGCATTCTTGAATAAACTCAGGATCTATTGCTTGCCTGCGCAACAGCAAATATGCAATTCCGTTAAGCAAATCTATATCCGTACCCGGTTTAATTGCTAAGTGCAAATCCGCCGCTTCAGCAGTCGGAGTCCGCCTCGGATCTACCACAATCATCTTAACATTTGGATTTTTTTTGTGGTATTTTGCTAATCGATTGAATACAATCGGATGGCATTCCGCTGTATTGCTGCCAATAATAAAAGCGCAATCTGTTAATTCTAAATCGTCGTAACAGCAAGGCGGCCCGTCCGAACCAAAACTTTGAACGTATCCCGAAACTGCTGAAGACATACACAAGCGAGAATTAGCATCAAAATTATTAGTACCCAGACAACCTTTCATTAGTTTCTGGGCAATATAATAATCTTCTGTAGCGAATTGACCCGAACCGTAAACGCACAAAGCATCGGGGCCGCTGGTGCTGCGAACTGTTTGGATGCGGTTAACAATTGCATCGAGAGCTTCGTCCCAGCTAGCGCGGCGGAAAGGTTGGTCGAGAGTATCTCGCATCATCGGATAAAGTAGCCGATCGCTCCGAATCGACTCTGCTACGGTTGCTCCCTTAATACAAACCATGCCCTGACTCGATGGGTGATTGCGATCGCCCCGCACTTTCCAATTTTGTTTTTTGTCGGCAACAACTTCTAGACCGCAACCTACACCGCAGTAAGGGCAAAGAGTTTTTATAGTTTCCATCTGGTGATTTTAGATGCTAATTTTTGAAAGCTAATGGGTAATTGGTAATTCGTCATTATAGTCGGAACTGAGAGCTCCTGCAAATAACGTATCAATAGTTACTAAATTACCGCAAAAATGCTTTACAACAACGGACAATACCCTGATTTAAAATTAACCGATCTCTTACTAAAACTCGCGATCGATCTGGGTTGTAGCCAGCTTCTCGCTGCGCCTAAATTCCTCTCAAATAGAGGGACTCCTGACCTAAATCTTGTCACCCCAAGGATGGGGGGCTAGGAGGATTTTTTGCAGGGATCGAACAGCGCGCCGGTACTACTTTTGACCTAGTTGTTGATAGCAATTAGAGATTTAGTGCGGGAGTATTATATTCCCTACTTCCCTGATTTAACTTCAAATACGCCACCGTTGGTGGGGCTAAAAGTTACTTGGAATTCAGCAGTTTTTTCAGCGCCTGTTGTGGCACCTGTAGGAGTTTGCAAAACAGGCAGAGGAGTTTCTTTGACGAAATCTTTAGCTGCTTTATTTGTGGGATCGAACTGTAGGATATCGCCGTTTTGTTTTACTTTGACCCGATAAGTCAAACTTTCGGTAAATGTCGGAGTTGTTCTCCAATTTTGGTCGATTTGTGCATACAACTGCTTTCCGATCGCATCGAGTTCGGCTTGGTCAGAAATCTCTGATGTGGCACTGGTTGCTGCATTGGGCGAGGCAGCCGTCGCGGCGGCAGCAGCGATGGGTGCAGGACTGGCAGCAGCAGCGATGGGTGCAGGGCTGGCAGCAGCGATGGGTGCAGGACTGGCAGCAGCAGCGATGGGTGCAGGGCTAGCAGTTGGTGCGATCGAACTTGCTGCGATTTGCGGGCTGGGGGGAGAACTCACAACCGCCGCCGCAGTCGCCGCTGGAGGTGCAGTTTCTGCTAGTTTCGCTTGCTTTAGCTGGTTGGAAACACCAGACATATTGACGGCTGCTAAAGTAACCATTGCTACGAACCACGAGGCTGCCAGGATGCCGCGTTTGATCGGCGAAACTTCTGGGGGTTCGGCAGCAGCGTGAGACACAAAAGGTGCAGGTGCGATCGGCCTGTTAGCAGTCTCCGCAAACGCAGGCTTTTTGCTAGCAGGTAATGGCATCGGTAGCGCGACGGCTTCTGTCTCCGAGTCCGTTGCTTCATCCTCTTCGTGGTGCGCGTAGCGAGAAAACAGGAACTCCAAAGCAAAGTTGCGCAGTTCGTAGTATTTCGGGTCTTCCATAATCCGCGCCCGGTTGCGGGGACGGCTGAACGGAATGTGCATATCTTCGCCGATAGAAGCAGCAGGCCCGTTGGTCATCATCACGATGCGATCGGCCAAAAACAAAGCTTCATCAATATCGTGAGTAATCATAATGACGGTAATTTTGTGCTGCCGCCAAATTTTCAGTAATTCTTCCTGCAACTCTTCCCGCGTAATTGGGTCTAAAGCGCCGAAAGGTTCGTCTAAAATCAAGAGTTTGGGTTGAGTTGCCAGAGCTCGGGCGATCGCCACCCGCTGTTTCATCCCCCCTGACAATTGGCCCGGTCTTTTGTTACAAGCTTCCGTCAGCCCCACTAATTCCAAGTGTTCCTTGACGATCGTATTGTGTTCGTCGGCGGACTTGTTCGGGTAGACATTTTCAACGCCGAGGTGAATGTTTTCAGTAGCAGTCAGCCACGGCAAAAGCGAGTAGTTTTGAAACACCACCATGCGATCGGGGCCTGGTTCAGTAATCTGCGAACCTTGCAGGGCAACTTCTCCGTTTGTCGGCCCGTTGAATCCCGCAATCATATTCAGCAAAGTTGATTTGCCGCAGCCCGAGTGACCGATCAAACAAATAAATTCGCCTTCATTAATAGTCAGGTTTACACCGTCGAGAACGACGTAAGGGCCTTTAGGAGTTTCGTAGACTTTCGATACGTCTTTAATAGTAAGAAAGTCTTGCTTCTGCGTCTCAATTTTCGTTGTTTCGGGGGTTTTGAGAGTTTGCATATTTTCAGGATTTGGATTTTGGGTTGATGAATTAGACATGAGAAATTTGGATTGAGAATTTGAAATTAGGGAGTTAGGAAGCGGGAAATGTGGAGTCTTGTTTCCTGATTTCTTGCTCCTCATTCCCTCTTCCTATTTGCTGGTTATGCTGGCAGTTTGATGGAACACTGACTGCCTATTTGTTCAATTAAGATTTCTTCAATGCGGACGCCGCGCTTGATTTTGACATTGTGGAGATAGTCGATCGGGTCGTCTAGATTAAACACAGTGCCGTCAAATAGCTCGATCGTCCGGCGATCTCTGGCGATATCAGGCAAACCCAATTCGCGCACGGCTTGACCGAAAACATCGGGCCGCAAAACTCGATCGACCACTTCCACCCAGTTTTTCGGGAACGGAATCAGTCCCCAGCGAGCCATCTGCGCCATCACCCACACCATTTCTAGGCGGTCTGGACAATTGGTTTTGTCAACGTAGAACTGGTTGAAGTTGTAGAGCATTTCAGGTTCTGCCTCCGTACCGGAGTTGTACGGGTCGAGGAACCCCGGACGGATGTCTTTCGGATCGGCACCGATGTATTGTCCTTGGCTAATCAACTCTAGGACTTCTTCGCGGTTGCGGCGGTCGTCGCAGTAGTCGCAGGCTTCCAAAAGCGCTTTGACGAGAGCCAGGTGGGTTTGAGGATATTTCTGAGCCCAATCTTCGGTAACACCGAGAACTTTTTCGATGTGTCCGGGCAGAATATCGAGGGAACGGGCCATGACAAAACCCGTACCGCTGTTGACTGCGTGGGAGTTCCAGGGGTCGCCCGAGCAGTAGCCGTCAATGTTGCCTGCTTTTAAATTCGATACCATCTGTGGAGGCGGAATCACGGTCAAGCCCACGTCGAGGTCGGGGTCGATGCCGCCGGCGGCCAGCCAGTAGCGGAACAGCAGGTTGTGCATGGAGGCTGAGTGTACCGTGCCCAAGGTGTGAACTTTATCTGGAGTCTTGGCGATCGCAGCTTTGAAATCCTCTAACGTCCGAATGCCTTGTCTGTAAAGGTCTTTGCTGAAAACAATCGAATTGCCGTTGCGAGAGAGCGTCATGGCGCTGCAGACGGGTACAGGGGCTTCGCCGTCCAGGCCCAACAGCATGGCGATCGGCATTCCTGCGACCATTTGCGCTGCGTCCAGCCGTCCTTCGGCGACTCCTTTGGCGATCGCTTTCCAGCTAGGTTCGCGGCTGAGAGAAACTTCTTCTAAGCCGTGGGCTTGGAAGAATCCTTTTTCTTTGGCTACAACTAAGGGCGCGCAGTCGGTGAGGGGAATAAAGCCGATGTCGAGGTTGATTTTTTCCAAGCCGTTGCGGGCGATGACGGGCGGTTGTTGTTTGGCCCGGCGCTGTTTGACCCGCTTTTGCTGGTTGAGGAAGTAAACCATTTCGTTGCGCAGCGCGTAGTAACTCGGATGGTTGACAACTTCCATGCGCTTGCGGGGGCGGGGAATGTTCACTTCGAGGATTTGCCCGATTTGCGCTTCCGGGCCGTTGGTGAGCATTACAATGCGATCGCTGAGCAATAAAGCCTCATCCACGTCGTGAGTTACCATCACGCTGGTGACTTTGCTTTCTTCGCAAATTTTCATCAACTGTTCTTGCAAACCGCCGCGAGTTAAAGCATCGAGGGCGCCGAAGGGTTCGTCTAGCAGCAGCAATTTCGGGCGAATCGCCAGAGCACGGGCGATCGCAACTCTTTGTTTCATCCCCCCAGAAATTTCGCCCGGGCGTTTGTCGGCGGCGTGTCCGAGTCCGACCAATTTAATGTGGTGTTCGATCACCAACTCGCGATCTTCTTGAGAGTTACCGCTGTAAATTTCATTTACTGCTAGGGCGATATTTTCGCGCACCGTCAGCCAAGGTAGCAGCGAGTAATTTTGAAACACCACCATTCTGTCCGGGCCTGGATCGCGGACTTCGCGTCCTTCTAAGATAATCCCGCCCTGACTTGCTTTGTCGAGACCGGCGATGATATTTAGCAGCGTAGATTTGCCGCAGCCCGAGTGTCCGATTAAGGTGATGAATTCTCCCTTTTTTATTTTAAGTTCGATATTTTTAAGAGCGATGTATTGCTCTCCATTTGGCAAGTTAAATACGCGGTCAACGTGGTCTACTTCAACAAATACTGACATGGCTATTTTAGGTTAGTTTGTAATTTGTAGATGCTAGTTATTAATTGGAATTTGGGCATTGGACATGGGGCATTGGGAATGGGGAATGGGGCATGGGGCATATATAATTATTCCCGCTTCCTAATAACTAATCACCAATCACCAACCACTAATCACCCATTCCCCATTCCCAAATCCTATTTCTGTTCTTCTGGAACAACTTTGGAAGCGATGAAACCAACAACTCTGTCTAAAATCAAACCGACAATTCCTACATAAAGCACTGCTAGAATCACGTCGCTGAGTCGAGAACTGTTGTAAGCGTCCCAGATGAAGAAGCCGATGCCGACGCCGCCGACTAACATTTCCGCAGCTACGATCGCCAGCCAAGACAAACCGATGCCAATTCTCAAGCCAGTGAAGATGTAAGGAACAGAAGAAGGGAGCAGGATTTTCCAGAAGTATTTTTGGTTGGGGAGGCGCAAGACTCGGGCGACGTTTCTGTAGTCTTGGGGTATTTGTTGAACGCCTACTGTCGTGTTAATTAAAATCGGCCAAATTGCTGTAATTAAGATGACGAATAATGCTGACACTTCGTTAGCTTTCACCCCCATGCCTTCAAAGGGATTGAACTGTTGAAATACAGCTAGGGCGATCGGCAGCCAAGCCAGGGGCGGGATAGTTCTGAATACTTGAAACAGCGGGTCTAAAGCATCGAACATTAGGGAGTTTGTGCCGATCAGGATTCCTAAACTGATGCCGAGAACTGCTGCCAAAGTAAAGCCGATCGCCACCCGCTGCAAGCTAGCCAAAATTTGCCAGAACAAGCCTTTATCTGTACCGCCATTGTCGAAGAAAGGATTGATAATCAGATTCCAGCTTTCTTGGACAGCTTTGATTGGGCCCGGCAAGGTGGACTCTGGACTGTGGCAGAGGATCTGCCAGATTATGAGCAGAACTGTAATTGCTACCAGCGGGCGGATGATTTTTCGGCGGTTTTTTTGAACCCGATCCAGAACGAAATTTACTGGATTTTTGCTTTTAGTAACAGCGAGGTTTGTTGCCATTTTTGTTTGTGCAGTATTGTGAATAATCGATTATTTGTAGATACTTTGAAGCGATCGCCGTGTCTGGGGTGGGTTGAGTTAGGAAACCCAACTCAACTCAATTTAAAAATTGGTCAATTCTTAACAGTTAACAGTCAACTGTTCACTAATTATGCTTTCTTGATTGCCAGACCATTCAGATATTCTTGTGGTTTTTCTGGGTCAAACTTCACGCCGTCAAAGAAGGTTTCAACACCGCGAGAAGTGGTAGCTGGAATTTGGGCGGCGGGAACGCCAAGTGCTGTCGCTGCTGCTTTCCAAATATCTTCGCGGTTAACTTTATCAACCGTGGCTTTGATGTCTGTAGTTGCTGGCATATAACCCCAGCGAATATTTTCAGTGAGGAACCAAGCATCGTGACTCTTGTAGGGATAGGAAGCATTATCAGCCCAGAATTTCATAGCTACTGGGCTGGCAGCTTCAATGCGGCCGGTACCGTAGTCAATTTGACCTTTAGAGCGACTGATAATATCTGCTACTGGAACTTTTAACCACTTATCTTGAGAGATGATTTGGCACATCTCATCGTGATTTTCTGCCTTGTCGCACCACTGCTGGGCTTCCAGTACGGCCATTGTTATTGCTTTAGCAGCTTTGGGGTTTTTCTCAACCCAATCTCCTCTTAAAGCGAAAGCTTTTTCTGGGTGGTCTTTCCAAAGTTCTCCGGTTACTAAGGCGGTGTATCCTACCTTTTGAGTAACTAGCTGAGCATTCCAAGGTTCGCCTACGCAAAAGGCTTCCATGCTGCCAGATTTCATGTTCGCTACCATTTGGGGCGGCGGTATGGGAATCACCGAAACATCTGTATCTGGATTAATACCGCCGGCTGCTAGCCAGTAGCGCATCCACAAGTCGTGGGTGCCGCCGGGAAAGGTAATAGCAATTTTTTGATTGGCGAGGGCTTCTTTGAGAGGTTTGCTGTCAGTACCTACTTTTAAATCTAGGTATTTTTTGCTGAGGGAAATTGCCTGGCCGTTAGTATTTAACCGCGCCACAATGTTCATCGGCACAGGCTGGTTGCCTTTGGTAATTGTGCCTAATGTCAATTGGTAAGGCATGGGCGATAAAATGTGGGCTCCGTCAATGCCGCCTTTTTCGGAACCGAGTTCTAAGTTGTCGCGAGTAACTGGCCAAGATGCTTGTTTGGTAACTTGTACGTCTTTCATGCCGTACTTAGCAAATAGCCCTTTTTCTTGGGCGATGATTAAGGGTGCTGAGTCGGTGAGGGCGATGAATCCGAGTTTGGCTGCGGTAACTTCTGGGGCGTCGGCAGGGTTGATGTTGACTGCTGGGGCTGCGCTGGGTGTGGCGCTGCTGGAAGTTGCGCTAGATGTGGTGGAACCGGAACTGCAACCGTGGGCTAGTAGGGTGCCGGCTGCTGTTGCTCCGGCGGTGATGATGAATTTTCTTCTGGAAAGGTTGCTCATTTGTCTTGAATTGTTGTTGTACTTTGAGATGGTGGAAATGTGAGATTGCCTCGCGACCTTCGCATCGCACCTCACATTGTGAGATTAGGCGTCGATCGACACTTTGCCGATCGCCCGCGCGCTGCAAGCTAAAATGAACCCTGGTTCTAAGTCTCGGGCCGCGTCGGGTTGGCTGTCGTAGACTGTTTGTCCTTCTAGGAGTTGCTGCTTGCAAGTGCCGCAGCTTCCCGACCGACAATTGCTGTCAAGTTCGACTCCGGCCCGTTCGGCAACATCGAGAATGAACTCATCTTCGCTGCAAGCAACTTCTTTGCCCGATCGAGCGAAAATGACAGTAGATGTCTGAGGTTTGGCTGCCGGGACTGCCGTTTCGTCCCTCTCAACCGTCAGTTGCAGTTGCCGGTTGAGGGAAGCTACCTCATCTTCTTGAGATAGATTGGGAACGGCCCCGAAGTTATCGACTAAAAGTTGGTGCAGCACTGGTTTGAGGTCTTCGCAAGGGATGCTTTTTTGGACGCAAGTACCCAAATGAGCGTCTTTGCCCACTGTGCCTCCCATGTAAATGTCTACACCTTCGAGGGTTTTGCCGTTCTTGCGAACTTTTGTGCCCATCAAACCGATGTCTGCTACTTGGGGTTGACCGCAGGAATTGGGGCAACCCGTCCAGTGAATTCTGACCGGTTTGGGAACTGACAGTTCGGCTTCGAGTTCTTCAATCATTGCCACGGCGCGGCTTTTGGTTTCGATGAGGGCGAAGTTGCAAAACTTCGAGCCGGTGCAGGAAACCAATGCTCGCGTCAGGGGTGCGGGGTCGATGGAAAAACGCTGCAACAGCGGTTCTTTGACCAGCGATTCAATCCGCGAGTCGGGAACGTTGGGAATAATGACGTTTTCTTCGACAGTGAGCCTGAGTTCGCCGCTGCCGTAAACCTCGGCGATTCTGGCCAAATCGAACAAATCCGATGCCTGCAGGCGTCCGACGGGAACGTGCAGCCCTACATAGTTGAGCCCTGATTGTTTTTGGGGGTAGATGCCGATGTGGTCGCGTTTGTCCCAGGTGATTTCATCTTTGAGGGCGGCGGCGGGCAAAGTGCGACCAAATTCTTGTTCGACTGCTGCTCGGAATTGTTCGATTCCGAGTTCGTCAATCAGCCACATCAGCCGCGATTTTTGGCGGTTTGCTCTCGGGCCTCGATCGCGAAACACAGTTAATATGGCTTTGCACAAATCTACAACGTCGCTGGGACTTGCCCAGACGTTGAGAGGAATTGCAGCTTCGCAGCGTTTGGCGGAGAAGAAACCGCCGACTAAAACGTTAAAGCCGATGTTGCCGTCTTGGTAAGCGGGTACGAAGGCGATGTCGTTGATTTCTGCGTGGACTGAGTTGTCGCGGCAGCCTGCGATCGCAATATTAAACTTTCTCGGCAAATTTGAAAACGCGGGGTTGCCTTCGCCGCTGTTGGTAATCATGTCTTGGACTTGGTTCGCCAGTTCCCGCGTATCTATCAGTTCGTCCGCGTCCAAGCCCGCGACTGGGGAACCCGTGATGTTGCGCACGTTGTCCATGCCAGATTGAATGCTGGTCATGCCCGCTTCTTTGAGGCGGCGGAAGATGTCGGGCACGTCTTCGATGCGAATTCCGCGCAGTTGCAGGTTTTGTCTGGTGGTGATGTCGGCACTGCCGTCGTCCCCGTAGCGCTGGACGATTTCTGCTAGCGTTCTGGTTTGATTGCTAGTAATGATGCCGTTGGGCAAGCGCAGCCGCATCATAAATTTGCCGGGAGTTACTGGCCGAAAGAAGATGCCGAGCCATTTGAGGCGGTGCTCGCGATCGATTTCGTCCATTGCTTCCCAGCCGATCTCGGCGAAGTGGTCGAGTTCGGCTGTTAATGCTAAGCCATCTTTTTCGGCTTTGAGTTTTTCAAACTTGTTCAGGCTCGCTTGGGCTTTGGGTTCTACTGTTTGGGTCATCGGTTTACCCTCGCTGCTGGCTTGTTGGGGAGAAGTATTGACTTGGAGCATAAAGTGTGTGTTTCCTGCTAACCTTAGTGAGTGTATTGATTTAAAACTGTATATTTAGTTACTAGATCTAATTTCTTTTAAGCATGGTTGGTCTTCTGTACATTTGAGCTTGACTGGGCGCTGGCTCGAACGTCGCAAAACTATTTATGGTTATAGTTGCTACCGATGGTTCGGTCGATCGCTGCGTTTCCATGCACCTTAGTTATGAGCTAATGTAAAGCGCACCACTGTAAACATTCGTAGCTATTTTTACAAAATATTGAGTTTTATGAATTTTTCGCATAGCTCAGATGCGTTTTATACATGGGTAATGGGTAAAGACACCCACGCAGCGAAAAAATCTCTTTAAATCTTTAGATTTGGGAGAGCAGAGGGGGAAATTGGAAGATATAAAATTATCTTGTGACTAAGATCGCAGACTTAAAACGGAGTTCGTCACACAATTAGAGCGGTGGCTGTCACACAGTTTGCCTCAAAACATCACGTTCTCTGCTATGCCAGCGTCACTCTTAATTTTTAGAGAAGGAGAGATGATATAAGTATCGAATTCAGGGAACGTCTTATGTTTTTAGTTCAACTTATCCCCGGCGCTATTTCCGAAATGCTTGCCTCTGTTAGCGATACAGGTTGTTTGACTTTAGCCGATCGCTACGGTTTGATGGCCGCTGTTTTAGACGACTCTCTCGACGATGAATGCAGACTTTCGATCAACCGCCTGCTGCGTTCTGTTCTCAGGGGAAGAGTGAAGATAGTCAACGAACTCTCGGCGATATGTTAACAGCATTTAAAAAATGGCAATGCCCAATAGTTGCGAGCAACTATTTGTGAAATTTGATTGATTTATGCAGCGCTTCAAGTGTTGAAAACATCGCCCGAGTTAGAAGGAACCCGCGATGCCTGCACCGGATGTATGGCAGAAAGTTTCTTGAGTGTTCTAAAAACGTGCGATCGCTCCTCGCCGTCAGTCGATTTTCGGTTTTAGATTTTAGATTTTAGATTTACTCCACAGCGATCAGCATTTTAGTCGTAGTCGTAGGGCACGTCGCCTGCAATGAAATAATAAAATAAATCCCTAACTTGCATATCGACAATTGAGCGAGCGACGCACCTGTGCCTAAAGGCTTGAGGAAAGAAACCCAACACTTCTTTTGTAGCAAGACTTGAGAGAAATCGTAGAATTTTGGGCAAGCGGCATTTTCGGACTTTGAGGACTGAAGTCCTCACCGAATATGAGTTTTTCGCTCTAATGCATTAAGTCAACCTCAGTTGGTGGTTCCCATTGACAGATAGACTTTGGTTTGAGAGGGCAAGTTTTGGGATTGATCGGATTTCCGCTGAGGTATAGATGGCGCTCGACCAGATAAATCAAAGATTGCAAGGGTTTGATGTCGCTGATTTTATTGTTGTAGAGATGGAGCCCACCCAGCTTAGTCAAGGATTGCAAGGGTTTGATGTCGCTGATTTGATTGTTATCAAGACGGAGCTGACCCAGGTTAGTCAAGGATTGCAAAGGTTTGATGTCTCTGATTTCATTGTTACTGAGCTTGAGCATCTTCAGGTTAGTCAAGGATTGCAAGGGTGTGATGTCGCTGATTTTATTAAAGGTGAGGTTGAGCACAGCCAAGTTAGTCAAGGATTGTAAGGATGTGATGTCGCTGATTTCATTGTTGCTGAGGTAGAGCACAGTCAAGTTAGTCAAAGATTGCAATGGTGTGATGTCGCTGATTTCATTGTTGCTGAGGTAGAGCTCAGCCAGTTTAGTCAAAGATTGCAATAGACATCTCCAAAATAGTAACATTTTGTGGTACAAGAAGATCGTAAAGCTTTTTTGAGACAGAAACATGAGCGACATCCTGAATCAT
>NZ_SRRZ01000099.1 GCF_013179805.1 Microcoleus asticus IPMA8
GTTGTAAGTTATTCATTTTTTTATTGTCACGATCGAGTATTGCATATAATTGTACCGTAATCATGATAATGATTTAGGATTGCTATATAGCCCCAACTGAATCAGGGTTAGAGTTAAAACAAGGATCAGAATCGAGTGAAGGGATGACACTTGCTAAGATTGAGACGCGAACGAAAGTTCACACAGTTCTGCCGTCGCAGGTGTATGAAAGAATACGGTTCAATAGTTTAGCCAATCGAAAATCTACATAAACCCAACATTGAAAAACCCGGTTTTTTGAAGAAACCGGGTTTTTCAGGAAGCTAGAGGGCGTTTAATTCTGCCTGGTTGGTCGATCGAGAATCAGGAAAGAGGGTTAAAGAAAAAATCTAAATTTTCCATTATTCCTTCTTCCTTCCTTCTTCCGTCTACTTAATCTCTCTAAGCGTGAGAAGCTGTAGCCGTTTCAGCTTTTGGGTGCTGGCCGTCTGGCGCCAGGGATTCCCCTTCAATAAACGAGCGCAACATCCAAGCCATTTGCTCGTGCTGTTCCATCAAACCAGTTAAAAAGTCTGCGGTCCCGTCATCGTTAAACTCTTCACCGCACTGTTCGACGTGTTGGCGGAGATTGCGAATTACTAACTCGTGGTCATCAACTAAACGCGATACCATTTCCGTAGCCAAAGGCAAATCTCCCATATGTTCTTTAATCGAGCCATACTTCAGAAAACCCTCAGCAGTACCAATTGGATAGCCACCTAAAGTTCTCACCCGTTCGGCCATAGCATCAATATTTTCTGTCAGTGCCTGGTAGTGTTCTTCCCACAACTGGTGGAGCGAGCGAAACTGCGGGCCAACTACATCCCAGTGATACTTTTTGGTTTTGATTAACAGCAGATAAGCATCTGCCAGGTCGTGATTCAATAGTTCGATAACGCCTGCACGTTGCTCGTCAGATAGACCTATGTTTAACTTACGCATTGACATTTTTCCTTCAACTCTAACTTTACATTTATTAAAACAAATTTCGACAGCCACTTACATCAACCCAGAGGACGATCGAAGACGATCGAACTTTAGTAAAATATCTGCATTTCAGGTTAAAGTAATCGCAATATAGATACCCTTAGATAGATGCAAGGAAACTTATTGTTCTGGCTCGCCTTTGTTTGGCGAACACAGCGATTGGGTGGCAGGTGAGCCCCCGCTCAATCCCGCTATAGAAAAAGGCTGCACTCTAATTGCCACTAACAATCAAGGAATTTATGCCCAAGTTAACCAACATCGCACACACTTAATTGTGCGGGCTGCTTTAAATGACGGCATAAGGGACTTGCCATTAAATATAACCCCAGTTATCCTAGAAGGCTAGGAAACGGATTTTCTGACATGAGCGGTAGTTCCGACCTCTGTGATTGGGATGCTAGAAATGATATTGAGTGAAACCGTTAAATCGATGTTCAAGGATGCTGCCAACAAACTGACGGGCGATCGCCGTCGAGACTTTATGGCGGCAAAAGTAACTGAAGACTACTTAAATGGTTCAGCCCGGAAAGTTGCAAGATTTCTAGGATGGAACCCTTAATAGTGTTCAACTCGGCTTACATAAACCAAGATAATCTTGGGTTTCTTAAATCCTGAACTTGGCAAGGATATTGACTTAAAAAGTGATGTAAGGATTGTTCATTTGCTAATCTTACCACTTTGGCACTAGCTGCTAGAGCTTTAGGCGGTATTGAGGAGAGCCTCCCTAGATCTAGAGGCTTAAATGCCTCAAAACTTCTAACGTCTGAAAACAAATTTCTATAATAACCGCAATATTCATCGATACAATTAAGGGTAGGTGAAGCAGCAGGGTCTTTATCCATCTACGGCAATTGGGTTTGAGCAATAATTTTTCTTGATTATACTCTTGTGACAGTGACAGAAGAGCGATAAGCCGAATCAGGGAGATGTATAGCATGGCCTGTGAGCAAGCAAGCCGGTAATCGCCGATCATCCTTGCTCAACCGTCGATACCAATTGAGCCAACCAAAAGTTTTTTCAACCACCTATCTTTTTTTCAGTAAAACAAAGCCTTGGGTCTGTTGGAGTCGTAAAACCACCTGAATAATCCATCCCAAGCTATCCATCACCCACTTGAGAAACCGTTGGCCGCTGTCACCTCGATCGATCCAGATCAAATACAGCCGTGAAACCCTTTGTCCTATCTGGTAGACCGAAAGAGAGAACCTATTTGCTCGCTTCACGTTCAGTAACACTTGCTGCTGTGACCACCACGCCACTAAGCCGAAGGTATCAACGGCAGTGTGGCGTTTTCGCCCCTTGCTGCATGAAGGCTTTGTCAAACCGGACGCTGTGATGAACCATCGTTGCAGTGGCAACTGTTGAAACCAGGTTTTTAGCGGATGGCGCGTCCAGGACAAATTAAAAAAGCAGTCCTCAGTGTTTGCCCAAAGGAGGAGATCGAGGGCATTGCAGTTTGTCCTATCTGGGGAATACGGGGTAAAGTAGCGGTAGGAAAGATTTATCCATACTTTTACTAACTGTGCTACTTTCATTGTTAGCTGTAAACCATCATGCGGGAAATCTGCCAGAGCGTGGAAACCATATTTCAACTGCTGTTAGACGAACTTAAAAAGTCCACTCGCGCGTCTGAGCAGAACTGCCAAGATGTAGCAGGGCGACTCGCAGCAGAAGTCAACAGGATATGCACTGAAAGCCAGCGGATTCAAGCTTCCGGAGATATAGAAGGTTCAGCCCAGAGCCTCGCTCAGCACCGCTTGCAACAATGCCTCCACTATTACAATTTAGGCTCCGGGCCCGGGCGAGTAGAATTGCACAGTACCCTCAGCGCGATCGTCTATCGCTACATCACTCCTCCGCAGGTGCAGTCTAGCTATCAGGCGCGAGTAGAACTGATCAAAGATTTTTTGCAAGGATTTTATCTTGAAGCTTTAAAGGCATTCCGGCGCGAAACCCAACTACCACTCACCTACAGTCCCCGCACTCGCTTAGAACTAGCAGAGTACATGGCTTTTGTAGAACGCTTCGGCAAGCGGCGCATTCCTTTACCTCGGAACCGCAGCCAGCAACTAATTATTTTACGGGCCCAAACCTTTTCCCAGCAGCAGCCCAAAGAAACCTCCGTAGATATGGAACAAGCCGCCGACGGAGGGGCTTCTGATTCCGACCAAACTTGGAACGACACCTCGGTGCACTCCGTGCGGGAAGCGATGGCCGGGCAGGGTTCGGCGGCAATTCGTCCCCTAGGCGACGAGTCAGAATCTCTGCGGCAAAACGTGATTGACGAATTAGTGGCTTACTTGAAAGAGCGCAACCAACAAGACTGCGCCGATTACTTCGTGCTGCGCTTGCAAGACTTGCCGACTAATGAAATAGAGTCGCTTCTGGGCATAACTCCCCGCCAAAGAGACTATTTGCAGCAGCGCTTCAAGTACCATTTGCTCAGGTTCGCCATGTCCCACCGCTGGGAACTCGTTCACCAGTGGCTGGAAGCAGACTTAGACCGCAATCTGGGTTTGCTGCCTTCTCAGTGGCAGGATTTTGGCGAGCAAATTGGCCCAGAGGGACAGCGTTTGCTAAAGTTGAAGCAACAAGGTCTGTCAGAGTCAGCGATCGCGCAAACCCTCGGCAGCACGGTAGCCCAGGTACAGAAACGGTGGTTTAAATTGCTGGAACTTGCCTGGGAATTGCGAAATCGTTCAGATTCCGGAGAAGGGGCATCTAGTGATGAATAACGAAACGAACAGGGATGCAGAGGCTTTCGAGCGCCATTTTTTAGACTGGATATTGCAGGCGCCAATCGCGAATGTCTCTAGCGAAGATGAGGAAAACCTCAATCCGCCCCCTCGCTCACAAGAGTGGGGCGATACAGAAGAGAATTCCGGGGTGGAATACTGGGAATGGGACGAACCAGACCCGCTGGACTATCAAGTGGGGGGGCACAACAATGCACCCGCACAACCGCTGACAATTGGAGAAATACCGACCGTGCAAGACCGTTTTCAGACCTTGTTAAAACAAAGGCTTAGAGCCGAAATTGAATCCAACCCGCCGCTGTTCCCCTGGGAAACAGAATTCAAAAGCTACGACCACGATTACCCAGACGATGTAGCCCCGCAATGGGTTCCCCCCCTACACCTCTGGACTCCCCAACTACAAAATATCAGGTGGGGCCGCCTGCCAATTCCGATCGCCCAAGGGGTTTTTGCTCAACTGCTAGAACCTTGTCAGGAACTGGTAATGTCGTCGCTGCGGCAAGGCTCGAAGTTAGTTCGCGCTGTAGATGGCTTGTTTCCGGGCCAGTCTCAGGAACTCAACGAATTAGCTGGTTTAGTGCTCAGAGGTTCTTTGCGGGGACTTCTAGATTTAGAAGATTTCCCGAATTACGAAGCGGCGAGTACCGATCAAAAAATGGTGCTGTCGCTGTTGGCCGCCAAGGAAATCATTGAGTCTCTAACTTTGGATTGTCCTGTGAATCAGTCGCCGGTCTCGCGGGAGTGGCTGACTGGTTTGGGTTCGCTGACTCTGGAGGCTCAATACCTGTCGAACCGCAACAGAGAACAGCCAATGCCGTGTTTAAGAGTTGATTGCCAATTTCCAGGGGCAGGAAGTTTGGAACTCAAGGGAGGAGATGCCGAAGCAACTGCACATCGTCCAAATTCCGGGCATTTAAGTGTGGAGTTGTTTGACCCACAACCTGACAAGACTTATGCCCTAGAAGTTCGATTCCAAAACTTTGAGACTCGACCTTTGATGTTTGCTATTCGTCCAATTTTGGCAAGACAAGATAGCAACTAGAAAGGTCTAATTAGAGTAAAGAATTTAGGTTTTTACTCTGTGGTTTGACCTCACACAAAAACAAATGCAATTCCTCGACTTCTGTCGTGGAAAGCCAAAAAAATTAGATATTAGTTCAAGCCCCCAGATTCATCTGTGAAGTTAATCTGTGGATTCAATCTAAAATCTAATGAGACAGAAATAAGATTTAGGTATTAGTTAAAACCCAGATTTATCTGTGGATTCAATCTAAAATCTAAAATCGTTTGACAGGGAAATAAGATTTAGATATTAGGTAAAACCCAGATTTATCTGTGGATTCAATCTAAAATCTAAAATCTAAAATCTAAAATAGTTGGATGGGTGCACATGACAACTGATAACCTGCGAAATATACCTGTTTTGGGTAAGCTGTGGGAGCAGATTGAGGCCATGCCTCCGCCGGTGATTGAGGATTCTTTACTGCTGCGAATCCTAGTTCAGTTGTTGGTAATTGTGGGAATTGTAGCTACTGACGTTGCTGCTGAAGAACCCCTGAACCTGTGGGCTGTGCCTGTTAGTATTGTGGGAGCAACTTGGAGTTGGTACCGCCGCCGCGATCGCAATGTAGCTGCTAAGTTCTGCATAGCTATTGGAATGCTGGTGGCGCTGTTCGCTTTTTTTAGCCGCTTGGTGGGAGAATTGAATGATACGCGGTTAGTTTTGGCGCAACTGTTAATCCAACTTCAAGTGCTGCACAGTTTCGATTTGCCCCGCCGCAAGGATTTGGGCTATTCGATGGTAATCGGGTTAATTTTGTTAGGGGTAGCAGCGACTCTCAGCCAAACCTTGACTTTTGGGCCGCTGTTGTTGGTGTTTTTGGCTTTAGCGCTTCCGACTTTGGTTTTGGATTATCGATCGCGCTTGGGATTTTTGAAGCCAGAAGCCATTGGCGAAAAAGCACAAGGTAAAGGGAAAAATGAAAGCCTGTCGCTATTTGCTGCTACTTTATCCCCAAAGTATTTTGGTTGGCTGCTGCTGATAACTATCGGGTTGGGGCTGACTATTTTTGCGTTTTTGCCGCGCCTCCCTGGCTATCAGTTGCGGACTTTTCCGGTGAGTGCTCCTATTGAATATCAGGGGGAGTTTGACTCGCGCAGCATTCTGAATCCGGGGTATGTCAGAGGGGGAAATCAAAAAGGAACTGGCGGAGGAAGGGGGAGAAACCCTGACAAAGGGCCAGGAGAGGTGGACTCTACTTTTTATTACGGTTTCAACCAGCGCATCAATCAAAATTTGCGGGGAGAAATGAAACCTCAAGTGGTGATGCGGGTCCGATCGCAGGCTGCGGGTTTTTGGCGAGTGTTAGGCTTTGACAAATACACCGGTCAGGGTTGGGAAATTTCTCGCAACGAACAAGCTCAAAAGCTGAATAGACCTAGGTGGTCTTATCAATTTTATCTGAATCCTTTTCCCAATGCGCCTCGGACTCAAGAGGTGATTCAAACTTATAATATTGTTGCTCCATTGCCGAATTTGATTCCGGCTTTAAGCAAGCCGAAGGAGCTTTATTTTCCGAGTCCAGAGGTGGCAGTTGATGCGGAGGGGGGTTTGCGAGCGCCTGTGGAATTGGGAGACGGGGTGACTTATACGGTGATTTCTAATGTGCCTTTTCGCGATCGCTCTTTGTTGGGAAAAACTGGTACTAAATACCCGAAAAATATTCGCAATTTCTATTTGGATGTGCCGCCGAAAATTGCCCAGAAGGTGCGAGAAAAAACTGAAGAAATCTTGGCGGCAAGAACTAGAGTATCTCAGTCGGACAGACCGATCGATTCTCCCTACGAAAAAGCTTTGTATTTGGCTCAATATTTAAAGCAAAATCCGAATTACAAAATAGAAAAAGCTTTGCCTTACTTAGAGGAAAGTGAAGATTTAGTCGAGGCTTTTCTGTTTGGCTACAAAAACACCCAGGCCGGCAAAAAAGTTACAGGTGGATATCCAGACCACTTTTCGACGGTACTGACAATTATGCTGAGGTCGATCGGGATTCCGGCGCGGCTGGTGGGCGGTTTCGATACGGGGGAATTCAACCCGTTTACTGGTTACTATGTTGTGAAAAATACCGACGCTTTTTTGATGACGGAGGTATATTTTCCAAATCACGGCTGGTTTGGTTTTAATCCGATTCCCGGTTATCCGCTGATTCCGGCTTCGGTGGAAGACAACCAGACTTTTAGTGCGCTGGAATCGTTTTGGAAGTGGATCGCGGGTTGGCTACCGACTCCTGTCAGAAGCGGGCTGGATTCAGTTATAGGTTTTCTAATTGGCTGGATAACTTTGATTGTGGGTTGGTTTCTGGGACAGTTTGCTAAGGGTTGGGTGGGGTTATTTACTGGCTTGATTGCTGCGATCGCCTTTGGCTTTATGGGCTGGTTAATTTGGCAAGTCTGGCGCAAGTGGCGCCACCGCCGCTGGCTGGCGAAGTTGCCGCCGGTGGAGGGGGTTTATCAGGAAATGCTGAAGGATTTGGCGAGTAGGGGATTTGCCAAGCAGAAAGCTCAAACGCCTTTGGAGTATGCTGAGGCAATGCGCGGTAATCATCCCACTGATGAAGCTGAGGTGATTGATGAAGTTTCGCAAGCTTACGTGCGCTGGAAGTATGGCGGCGAAGCGGGTAATTTGAACCAGTTGCGGCGGTTGGTGCAAAATTTAAGACGATCGCACTTGAAGAAACTCAAAAAGCGCTGGTTTTAGGCGATACTGATCGCTGAGATGCGGTGATGAGGCGGGATGAACAGGTTTATAACCGTTTTCCGTCAAGTCATCGGTTTGGTAAGTTGTCGGGGGAGGAGTTTAAGCGGAGGGTGGAAGTTTGGGAAAAGAAGGTTTTGCAGTTACCTGTAGCTTCTAATCTTTCTCGTAATGCGATGTTGAAGACCTAGGGGCAGGCGACTGGACAATAAAAAAATTAATACTAATTGCTCTATTATTTCAGGATTAATAAAGACAAATAAAATATTTTATAATATCAATCTACTTTTAAAGCATTATCTAGTTTTTCTAATCTTGGTATTATCCATCTATTCTTCCAATATTCAATTAACTGATCTTTTTTAAATGGTTTCCATTGTGGTATATTAGATTCTCCTAAAAGATATTCTTGCCAATTTTCTGCTAATGGACAACTATAATAGCCCCTTTGCCAACCAATACTTACCATATCTTCTGAAAATCCTAATTCTCTAAGTCCTTTTTTTAAAACTCTCATTTTCCAATTGGGACCTTGACCAAATTTATAAGTATTAAAAAAATCTTGAGGAACAACTTGTTTGATTAATTCCCAACTTCCATTAGCAGTTATATGTAAATGACTTTGACCTTTCGTATAACCAAGAAATTTCCAATTCATTAAGCGATTATATATAGCAGATTTACCAAAAGCTCCTAAAGTATCTATATATACAAGTTCGGCTTGTTTATTCTCCCCAGAAATAAGAGATATTTTATCTTTGTATTTATTATGAAAAGCTTTTTTAACTTCTGGAAACATTAAGCATAAAGCAATTAATTTACCTCCAAAAATTAAATTATAAGGTGGTACTGCTCCTAAAATATAGGCAGTCATACAATTATATAACCTTTGTAACTTTTGTTCTTTTGTCCAACCAATATATTGATCTCTTATTCCTAAACCGATAATAGGATCGCTCAATCCAAAAATACCAATTAACTTATGATTCTGTTCGTCAAATACTAGAAAACGTATTCTTCTACCATAACCATTTGTAACAGGAATTGACCAGAAAGATGTAGCATAATTCCAAAGTTCTCTTTCATTCTGATTGTCAACAATTTGTAAGTACGGATTAACTTTAAGAATATCTATTTCTTCTGGTTTGGCTAAACAATCTTTGAATTTACTTTCATATTTTAGTCCTCCTAAATTAGTATGTTGAGCTAATTGTTTTTGCATTAATTTTAAGTCATCAGCAATTAGCTTTTTTGAATCAAAATCCCATTCAACGCCATACTCTGCTAATTTTGCTAATAATTCTATTCTGATTCTATTTAATTGTTTAGGGTTCATATTTAAAGTGTATTTTGATTAAATAAATTACCCTGAGATTGTTCTACCAATTTATTAGCATCTTTAAATTGACTAAATTCTGTAAACATTTGAATAAATAAAGGAGAACCTGTAAAAGACAAAGGAGAAATGGGACCGAGAAACATAAAAGGATATTGTTTATTGCTTTGAGGATCAACAAATGATTTATATAAGCTCAAAGCTTGTTTATCACTTACTAATTCTTCAATTTGTCTGTATTCACTTCCAGAAGTTAGACCATATCCAAACGCATAAAGTCTTAATTGTTGGATAATTTCTTTATGTAAGGATGCAATAGTTTGAGTTATAAACATATAACCTAAACCATATTTTCTAGTTGTTCTTACTCCATCAACAAAAGCTCTTGTTAAATTAGACATTTCGCTACTATCATCACTACCAAATGACGATTTAACAAATCTATGAGCTTCATCAAGACAAATTAAACAATTTAATTTTTTATCTTGATTAAAAGCATCTTCACCAGCTACTTTTAAAGTAATACTAATTTCTCTTAAAATCAGTGCCTTGATTTCATCATTCTCTGCAAAAGTTGCACCTCTTCCTTGAATATCTAAAAAAACAATCGGTTTTTGTTCATCTGTAACAGATTTTTGAACAATATACCATAAAGAAGTCCTCTTATTACCTTTACTATCTTCTTCAAGAAATAAGTCTAATACAGGCTGCCATATTTCTTCTTTAATTCTTTGAAGTTCCACAGGATTATTCATAATGTCATCAAGAGTATTTTCTAACCGCTTTCTTGATTCTTTACTTGCATAAATTCTTTCCAAAGCAACACTATCATTTTTAAGTGATTGAATTAACTGCTCAAGTAAATTATTAGGAGCTTTTTTTAGCTCTGTTTTTTCTGTTTTTGAGGGAGATAAAATATTTGCTATAATTATTTTAACTCTTTCAACTGCATCTTCTTGATTTCCTTTGCTTTTAACACCAATGTTTGCATAAAAATCTGCTTTCAACAAAATAGAACAAAATAGGCTTACAGCGTTACTTTTTGTTCCTAGTCTAATTTGATTAGTTAAACTATAAACTTCAACCTTTCTACCTAAATTTTTTAAGGAATCATGCAATCCAAAGGGTAAATCTTTATCACTGGCAAATTGATTTTGAGGATCAATAAAAATAATTCCCATATTTTTATGTCTCGCATATCCTAACAACATATAAGCTGCTAAACCCGATTTTCCTGATCCACTTTTACCAAAAACACCTATATGATAAGCTTCTCCTGCACCTGCTTTTTCATGAGCTTTAGCATCTTTTGGATCTCTATCAAAATGTTTTAACCAAAGTGGCATTTTCACATCAGTAGCATAAGCATGGCCTAAATAAATAATTTGATTTTTATACTGTGCTAAAAGGTTATCTAAAATTTCATCTCGAACTGAAAAAATTGGAGTACCTGTAGCTGGAGATGTTCCTAATATTCCTTCGGTAATTTTGCCATCTGGTGCAATACTAAAGCAAGCTTGTACATTTAATTTAGCCGTTCTGACATCAGCTTTTCCACTTAAATGTGGAAGTGAACCTCTACGCTTAATTATGCCTCTAAAGGTTAAATCTTCATGCCAACGATTTTTAGTTTCTATTTCGCTAATTTGTCCAATAACGACTAATTTTTCTTGTTCTTGTGGTTGAATAAGACATACTAATTGTCCTAAATTTCTCTTTTTTTCGCTTTTTAGATTAATGTCAATAAGAATTTCTGTGGTATTACTTGGCGAACCAACACTACCAATATTAAATTCATCTTGGTTATCGAGTAAATCAAGCAAATCCATAGTTTCTCCTAAGTATTAATTAAGTTCTGTAAGATTGGGTAAGTAGTTGAAGAAAATCAGGGTTATCACTAAATTGATATTGTACCACTGCTCGTAGTGCTTCTAAACCTCCACTAATGCTTTTAGCCATCATATCAGCTAAATACTGCGGGTAAGGTTCTTTGATTTCAGTAGAAACAACTTGCTCTTTAACAGCTTTTAATACTTTAGCAAGTTCAATCTCCGTGTTAGCACAGTTTTCCTTAATTTCTATTCTATACGCAGGCGACCACTTATAAGGTTTGTAATAAGTAAAATATACTTTTCGATTTTTAGGTAAAGCAATTGCTTTATTCAACTCCTCTTTAATATTGTGTCGCTGTCCATGAAAATGGAATTTATCAGAAACTGAAATATATAGATTACCCCACACCTGTTGTGTCTTAGGAGTTTGACCGACAGGTAAAGGTTTTGTAAACTCATCTGAGTTTAAAATTAATGTCATGATTGTTTTATCGTCAAGCTTTAAATTAAAATTCTTTAAAACACTTAAACCAATGTCTTGCGAAGAATCATATTTAACCATATAAACAACATTAGGATTCGTCATCGCTTTTTTGATAGAATCCATAACATCAAATTTAGTAATTATGTCCCATGTTACTTGTTGAATATGAGGCTCGTCTAAAGTTGACATACTGGTTAAACTATTAATTCCAATTACAGGTGTTTGATGAGAACCATCTGCAATTACTACATCATGGGGAGTTTTACTAATTACTAATAATTCTAAAGCTGTCATAGCTCCTCTAGTTACTTTAGGATTACTTTCAGAACTATGAGGAAGTACATCTTGCCAATTTTTATATTGAACTGAACTCCATTTTCGCTTATCCTCTCTTACCAATCCTTCCACACCCACAGCAACAGCAATTAAAGTATCAGCACCGATAGATTTTTCAATAGCCTGTCCTCCATCAACTGCTGCTACAGAAGGACTTGAAGGATTTTCTAAATCACCAACTCTACAAATTAAATTATTATCATCTAATGTTTGATGTAGTGTTTTTCTTTGTTGCTGTAATTCCTCAAACAGTGGTTTAATTTTATCTGCTATTTTGGGCGCATCTTCTAAAATATCTTCTAAAAGTTCGTCTGGAAGATTCGCATAACTATCATTTTGGTTATTGCTCATATTAATTCACTTAGTTTTTGATAAATCCGATCTAACCACACCGGAATCACAGGCTGACCAGACTGTAAGGAAGCGATCGCACTCTCCCTATCAAACTCTACCACTTGGAGCGATCACTATGAATGAATCCCAGCACAACCTAAACCGCCCCAGCGAAAGCGAGTTGGTAAACCCCGGTTCCTTCTCCCTCAGCCGTTGTAGCGTCATGGCCGCCTGTACAATGACAAATAATTTGTTACTGTACAGTTTTTGCTTTGGGAATACAATTTGCTATGCGGATAAAAGGACTTGAACCTTCACTCCTCTCGGAACCAGAACCTAAATCTGGCGCGTCTGCCAATTCCGCCATATCCGCATTTTGAGATTCAAATACTATAGCACACCACAGAGCGATCGGTCAACCGATTTTAGATTTTAGATTTTAGATTGAAAAAAGCGACCCACTGATAAATCCGCAGGCTGATGGCCCAAATGCTCGATCGCTCAACATCGAGAAACCCGGTCATTTTTGGACACCGGGTTCAATCATGAGTTATCGCCACAGCAATTTTCCGTATTTTTCACTTGTCACTTACTTTTGGCCGAGCGCTTTCCAGGTTGTTTCGTCCACCATGCCGTTAGCCGTCAAACCCTTAAATTTCTGAAAGTTCTTGACAGCCGTAGCAGTGCGAGCGCCAAAAATGCCGTCGATCGGGCCCGGATCGTAACCCTGTATTTCCAAACGCACCTGTAGGGTCTTCACCTTGGAACCGACAGCGCCTTTATTTAGAAGAGTTGGAGGATTGCCGGGAACAGCAGCATTGCTCAGAATAGGAGCATTGCTCTGCACAGTTTCAGGAGCTGCCGCCGGATCTGCTGCTAAAGCTGTCCAAGTTTCTTTGTCCACAATGCCGTCTGAGTTCAAACCCTTAGACTGCTGAAAGGCACGAACCGCCGATGTGGTCCGAGAACCATAGGAACCGTCGATCGTCCCTACCTTGAAACTGTGTACCTGCAAACGCTGCTGTATGGCAGCAACTTCTGGCCCGTCAGCTCCCGCCGAGATTGTTTTTTCCTTTCTCACTGGCGGCTGCTCGCCTGCGTAAAAAGGCTTATTAAACATATCTGCTTGGGAATTTTCCTCGGGCGATGCTGACGCACCCGGATCGGCGGGAGCCGTAAAGTCTCTGCGGTACTGTTCCTGCACCAAGGGTTGGGAGTCGAAAGCAGCAGTTGCCTTTCGGGTCAACGCGGGAACGAGCAGAGCGATCAAGCTGAAAATCGTAACAGTAGTCACACGCATAAATTTCATCCTGTTAGTGAGGTTTGACAAGGTTTCCCTGTTTTCTAGTTTCTAAATCTAATTGTATTACCCGGACTGCTTTATGAAACATATAGCAGAAGGAAGAAGGAATAAGACCCTTCGACTTGGCGATCGGGTAACTAGAAGTCCGAAGAAAGGGGTAATCGACCGCATTGGTTTGAACCCTTAAGAAGCTCCTAAGCGTTTGGGGCGGTTGCTATATCTGCCCCGGCCTCTAGAAGAGAAGTTCGGCAATGGAGACACCAGCACTCAGAAGTTGCGAGTTGGAAGTTACGTGTTAGAAGTAGGGGCCGGTTCGCACTATTCCTAATAAACCCGGTTGATTCCGAAATGTTTCGTTACCGAAGCCAATATTGTCGTATAAACCACGTCTTTTAGCCTCAGTCTTAGGGTACAAAACCTGCGGTTCTTCACAAATCTTTACAGGCTGATTTTGTACAAAGTTGCTCTATGAGAGGCTAAGTTTTTTCCTTCAACCCCGCCGTAATATCAATTCCTGTTGTATCGGAATTATTAAACTGCTCTTGACGCAGAGGATAAGGAGAAACGGAAGAGAGACATGAATAATTCCGATGCCAACCTATTTGATATAAAAAGCAAAACTCGCCACTTATCGGTTTGCGTGTTCTGCCAATAAAGCCTTGGCTCTTGGCTTGTAAATTAGATAAAACAGCGATTCTATGTAGCGGAGCATATCTTCGCGCTTTTCCTTAGATGAGTAGTTCCAGAAACCGTAAGTCCGGGCCAGCGTCAGCAGCTTTGTAGTGTGAATTTTCCAGGTATACGTGCTGTAAACTCGGTCAATTCCTCGCGTTGAAATTTCATACCAATAGTTGGGATTTTGTTCGCACTTCAATAAAAAATCGAGAATTTTTTGGGCGGTTTCGGGGTGGTTAGTCGGATTGATATAAAACCCATTTACGCCATCTTGAATGATTTCCAGCGGGCCGCCAAACTGCGTCCCGAAAGTGGGAATGCCGGTAATCATTGCTTCGAGAATTGTCAAGCCAAAAGCTTCAAATAATGCTGGCTGAACAAATATACCTTGGGTGTCGGCGATTACCCGGTAGATTTCGCCGGACAGGCTTTTGGAAAGCCTCACTCCCAGCCAGCGAATTTTACCGTGAAGGTTGTATTGGTCGATAATTGCGTAGAGCTTTTTAATTTCTTCTGCTTCTTCGTGGTCTTCGGTTTCTTCGACCCGCAGCTTGCCAGCTACTAGAATTAAGTTGCATTTTTCTTGCAATTCCTGGCTTTTTCCAAACAATTCTGCTAAGCCTGTCATGTTTTTAATGCGATCGAGCCGGGCCATCGAAAATAAAGGGCGCTTTTGCGGGTCGTCAAGTTTTCCAAAGACGTGTTCCGGGTCTTCTAGAGTAAACAGCAGTTCGTTGAGCCGATCGCGATCGCCTTGCACCCGGTCTTCTATCCGCGTGTAGGGAAAGTACACGCTTTCGTTGACTCCCGGCGGCACTACGTTGAATTTAGGGCTGAACAGTTCAATCCCGTTAACAACGTGGTACAAATCCGGCATGGTGAAACAATTATAAGATTCGTACTGGCCGACACTATCGGGTTGACCCACAATCTCTTGATAGGTGCTGCTGACAATACAATTAGCTGCATTCATAGCAATTATATCGGCAGTAAATTGCAGCGAAAAATGGTACTTTTCCTCTGATTCTTGCCAGTAGAGATTGCTGAACAAATATTTAGATTTTTCCAGCGCATGGGCAATATTGCACTGAGTAGTTTTGAGTTTCCGAGACAGCAAAAATGCTACCAAGTTGCCGTCTGAATAGTTGCCGACAATTAAATCTGGTTTGCCCTGAAACTCAGCCAGCAATTCCTTTTCGGCATCGATCGCATAAGTTTCCAAATAAGGCCAAATCTCGAATCTAGAAATCCAATTTTGAGTCAGTTTGGGATTGAACTCTCGGAAGGGAACCCGCAAAATCCAAGTATTTTCTGTGGCGTAAACTTTTTCCAAACGTTCGTTGCAGCGCGTGCCGTCGCTGTTAGGAATTAACCGGGTGAGAATAATTACTTTAGGTTTGACTCCTAAACTATCGAAACCGGCAAGATGAATGTCTTCTTGCAGTTGTTTCTCTAAACTCTTGGCTTGATCGAGGACATAAACTACCTGACCTCCCGTATCCGGTCGCCCCAAAACTCCTTCTTGGCCGAACCAGCCGTGAGGAGAAACTAGGACGATTTTGAAAATCATCGGGATGCGAGAAATAAATGCTTCTAGGGTTTGCGGATCGGGGGAATCAATTAATTCGTCAAGAATTCCTAGGGTTTCATTCACGCGGGCTGCGGTATTTCCCCAACCTGCCTCGAAACCCATCAATTGCAGAACCAGTCGAAATCTTTCGTAGGGTTCTTCTTCAGAAAGATCGCTGACAAAAGTGAGGGCTTTTTTGATTTGTTCTGAAAGTTGTTCTTGGGATTTTATGCGATCGTTAATTAGTAATTGTATGCCGTTGTAGCGGTGAATCCGCAAGAAATTAAATAGAGTTTCCTGCCACTGCCTGGGGTCTTGAAACAGTTTGCTGGACAGGTATCGGTTGAGGAATTGCACTCCTTTGCCGATGTTTTTGGGGTCGCGAATTGTGGGGGAATAATCGTAAAAAGGGGCGAAATCTAGTTCTAGAATGTCGCCTTCTTGGGGGTGAAAGTGGTTGACGAAGCGATCGCGCACGTCGAGCAATTCTTGCACTGTCATCTGCTCAACAGTCAAGTCGTCTGCAACTCGCAGTATTTCCATTGTAGCAATTTTTGGCCGCAGCAGGACGCAAAGACTGCCATCTTCGAGAATAATTTCCTGAACGTAGTAAATCAGTTTGCTTAAAAGAGAAGATTGATGAAACTGTTCGGGCTTTTCGTATTTGGTGCAGTAGGCGGCAAAAGCGTTAACTATGTCGTTTCGCAGCAAATATTTGTTGCCTAAAATCCGCAAATCGCTGACAAACTGACGCAAGTCGGTTTTTTCGTCGCTGGCGATAACAGCCTGAAAGAGTTCAGACATACATACTCCCTTATTTATGATTTTTGATTTTATCTGTAAAAAAGGGCGATACTGTTTGAGTATCGCCCTTTTTTTTTAGGCGGCTACTTTTTTTGTCATTTTAAAGTTTGCAATCTGAACTTGCTATCCCTCAAATGACATAAAATTCCCCGTATTTGTGGCGAATGTAACGGATAAAGGGATCGATACTTAAAGCTGAACCGGTAACGCGATCGATCAATTCGACGGCGGTGTATTTGCGGCCGTGCTGGTAGATATTTTGTTTTAGCCAGTCGTGGAGTACGGTAAAATTGCCCTGTTCTATTTCTACGGGAATTTCAGGATTGATTTTTACTGCTGTTTCGTAGAATTGGGCGCTCATCAAGTTGCCGAGGGTGTAACCTTGGAACATTCCGCCGATCGTACCAACATACCAGTGAACATCTTGCATGGCGCCATCGCTGTCGGTGTCGGAGACCACTCCCAGGTCGTTTTGATAGCGTTCGTTCCAGGCTTCGGGCAGGTCTCGCACTGCTAATTTTCCTTCTACCATTGCCAATTCTAGATCGAAGCGGATGGCGACGTGGAGGTTGTAGGTTACTTCGTCGGCGTCGGTGCGGATGAGCGATCGCGATACTTTGTTAATTGCCCGGTAAAATGCGTCTGTGGATACCTGTCCCAACTGTCGCAAAAATACGCCTTGGAGTTGCGGGTAGAAACATTCCCAAAAACCGCGGCTGCGCCCGACCAAATTTTCCCAAAGTCGCGACTGACTTTCGTGCAAGCCGGAGGAAATGCCGCCTGCCAGAAGCGTGCCTTCAAATTCGGGGGAATTTCCGAGTTCGTAGAGGGCGTGTCCGGCTTCGTGGATGCTGCTGAAGAGTGCTTGATCCAGGTGATCTTCGTAGACGCGGGTGGTGATGCGCACGTCGTCTATGGAGAAGTTGGTCATGAATGGATGCAGGGTGGTGTCTTGGCGTCCCCGCTGGAAGTCGTACCCCATGCGTTCTACGATTGTGCGGGTGAATTCTAATTGCTGGGATTCGGGGAAGTGTTGGTGCAAGCAGGAGTCATCGGCAGGAGGTTGGGAGGTAATGGCTTCGACTATCGGCACTAATTCTTGACGCAGTTGGGCGAAAAGCGGGCGCAGCAGGGATACTTTCATGCCGTAGTCGCTACGATCGATCAAAGGATCGGCGATGTGTTCGTATCCGGGGAAAAACTCGGCGTACTGCCTGCTTAATTCTAAGGTTTTTTCGAGATACGGCTCGACGGCTGCGAAATTGTTGGCTGCTCGGGCCGCGGCCCAAGCTTCGTAGCAGTCGGCTTGGTGGCGGCAGAGTGCTGACATGAAGGTTGCGGGGATTCTGGCGGCGCGATCGTAGTCTCTGCGGGCGATGCGGATCAGGCTGGCTGCGGTGGAGTCGTAGGGGAGGGTTTGTTCGTAGAAACGCAAGTCTTCTAGGAGTTCACCAATTTTGGGGTCGGTAAATTTTTCATGGGATATTTGTTTGAGAGTTGCCAACTGGCGGCCTCTGGCACTTGCACCTTTGGCGGGCATATAAGTTGATTGATCCCAATGCAGCAGCGACGAGGCTGATTCGATGTCGTTAACTTCTCTGAGGTGGGCTGCCAGTTGAGCGAATTTTGCTTGAGTTTTGTCTAGGGTTTGCATGATTGGGGTTTATGGTGCTGTTTTGCCTACAAAGGTTGCAGTGCGGCATCCGTATCCATCAATCATCGCTACCCTGAAATCAAGCTAAAAACCGCACTTCTTCCCGTATTGTACGCAATTTAGAGTCATTTTTGCACAGTTTCCGGTATTTATGGGGATTGAGTTCGATCGCCCTGGATAAGTTTTCGATCGCCAGCCGGATACTGGTGGCTACAAGTTCGGGGTTGTTTGTGAGTTCGCCTGCTGCTTTTTCCAGGGCGTAAACGCAAGCTTTTTGATAGTAAAGGTTTGGATCGTCGGGGTTGAGTGCGATGATTTTATCGTAGGAGGCGATCGCTTCGGTAAATCGTTGAATTGTTTTGAGGGCGACGGCGCGGTTGTACCAGGCTTCGGTGTTGTCTGGCTGCAACTCTACGGTTTTGTCCCACGAGGCCACTGCTTCTTCAAAGCGTTGTAACTTGGCGAAGGCTAAGCCGCGGTTGTACCAGGTTTCGCTGTCGTTTGGCTTGAGTGCGAGGGCTTTGTCCCAGGATGCGATCGCAGCTTCAAATTGTCCCATTTGTGCGATCGCCGTGCCGCGTTTGTTCCAGGCTTCGGCGGAATTCGGCCGCAGTTGCAGGGTTTTGTCGTAGGAGGCGACGGCTTCCGGGTAGAGTTTTTCATCGGCTAGGGCTAAGCCGCGGTTGTACCAGGCTTGATGCAAGTCTGGTTTAAGTTCGATCGCTTTGTCGTAGGAGGCGATCGCCGCTGTATTTTGGTCGCATTTTCTGAGGGTAAATGCTTTGTTGTACCAAGCTTCGCAGTAGTCTGGTTTGAGTTCGATCGCTTTGTCGTAGGAGGCGATCGCTTCTGATAATTTTTCTACGTTGACGAGGGTGTTGCCGCGGTTCGTCCAAGCTTCGTGGTAGTCTGGCTTGAAATCGATCGCCTTTTGGTAGGATGCGATCGCTTCTGAGAGTCTGTTGAGCTTCCGCAAAACGTTGGCGCGATTGTACCACGCTTCGGGATTGTTTGGTTTGATTTCTAGGGATTTGTTGTAGGCTGCGATCGCTTCTTCTAGCTGTCCCAATTTTTTGAGGGCTACGCCTTGGTTGTACCGCGCTTCATAAAATTTTGGTTCGAGTGCGATCGCTTCTTCCCAAGATTCGATCGCTGCTTGGAAGCGCCCCATTGCTTCTAGGGCGTTGCCGCGATCGTACAAGGTTTGAGCGTTTTGGGTGTTGACTGCTATGGATTTTTCCCCTGAGTCGATCGGCTTTTCTATGCTGGCTAATTTTTGCAAGGGGTTTCACCTCATTTTCTGTCTAATTGATTCTTTTCTTTTTTATATGCGATCTTTTTCGCCTGTGAGTGCTTTCGATCGATATTATTTGGTTATTTCTCGCAATTTTACAGGATTTTGGGAACTTTTTCAATTTTTTTCAATATAATCCTATCTCGGAGATTTGTAGGTATAGATTAATACTCTTTTTTTAGATGACTGCGTAGAAAAAAGTAAAGGGCGATCGCACTCAGATGTGACAAACCTCACCCAAGATATCATTTTCACGTAACCCTTTTGAGCGATCGGGGGTTGAAACCTCGTCTTGTCAAGCGAAGCCCGCCTTTGCAGACTAATAAATAATAATAGTGTTTTTGATGCTGTAAGGGCGGGTTTTACCAACAATAATTGCCTCAAACCGACAATCTCATAAACCCGCCCCGCCCAAGGGCAAATCCCTATTCTTGAATCAAGGCTTGAAACCGAGTATGCGATCGAATGCTGTCAAAATCCGAGTCAGTTTTTGCCATTTCTCGGTATTTATCAGGATTCAGATTGATGGCTTGCTGCAAATTCTGAACCGCTTGGTCAATCTGACTCTGTAACGCATAGCAGCAAGCTTTATTATAAAATGCTGGGTGAAAATCTGGTTTGATTTCTAAGGCTTTGTCATAGGAGGCTATCGCTTCTTCCCCTCTTCCTAAATTACGCAGTGCATGGCCCCGACTGTTCCAGGCTTCGTGCTTATCTGGTTTGATTTCTAAGGCTTTGTCGAAGGAGGCGATCGCTTCTTAGCATCTTCCTAAATTACCCAGTGCATAGCGCCGATTGTACCAGGCAACGTGAAAATCTGGTTTGAATTCTAAGGCTTTGTCGTAGGAGGCTATCGCTTCTTCCCCTCTTCCTAAATCCTCCAGTGCCATGCCCCGATTCTTCCAGGCTTCGGGATCATCTGGTTTGATTTCTAAGGCTTTGTCGAATGAGGCTATCGCCTTTGCATATTGTTCAAAGGCTTTGTCGAATGAGGCTATCGCCTTTGCATATTGTTCAGCAGAGTCATGCAATAAACCTTGTTCCAAAAACAATTCAGCTTTTTGTTCGGGTATTTGCCCATCCTCATCAATTAAAGCTTGAATCCTCACCAATTCCCATTTTCGTTCGTGGGGAGTCAAAGCTAGATAATCTTCTCGCTTCCCTCTTTCCGAACAAGCTTGCCTTGATTCCAGTTGCAGCAGTTTTTTCTCCATCGACAACTTAAATAAACTCGATCGCCAATCAAAGAAATCCGGCGCCCGCTGAATAAAATAATTAATAGCAAACTTAGGCAACAGAAAAACAAAACAGATTTTAAAATTATCTCGAAATCGTTCTCGCTGCTGGTTTAAATTAATTAAAACAGGCGGCACACCCCGCCAACTATAAGAGTAAATATCCTTGCTTTCCCAGCCGAGCTCCTTTTTCTCTTGTTCGTATTCATAAAGTGAATATTCTAAACCTTGGACGAATAGGACATTGATGCGATCGCGATTTGGCAACTCTTCAATTAGATTGTAAAAATCATAAACCGATTCCTTCAGCCGCAAAACCTCAATATTTTGCTGCGGAATATCTGTTTTAACTCTAGTAATCCAGCGTTCTCCCTCCGCCGGCGAACACTCCACAAACAACAAGTTAAAGCCATCTGTCCGCTTGAGAGTGCGTACCAGAGTTAGATATTCTTCCTCCGGTTCGGCTGGTGGCAAATCTTCGTCCCAATCAATTGCTTCTGGTTTCATGGCTGAGGTAGAGCGGCGACTGCTTCCTTAAATTCCTGAATGCCTTTAATTAGCGGGTGAACATCATACCAAGGCTGCATTTCTTCTTCATCATCCAAATATCGGTATTCCAAAATACACCGGTTAAATAGCAAATTGCGGTGCTTTTCTTCATTAACTATCCGATGAGAAATAGAGACTTTTGCTAAGATTGACCATTCATCTTGTCCGGGAGTTTTGCGGTAGACATTCCGCTCTTTCGTGATAGCTCTTTGGGCCGCTTTGGCAGTAATGGGCAAATTCTGTGTTTGATTGACAGCTTCTCGCATCATCTTCATCAAATCCCTAACGTGACCTCCACTCATCAAGCACAGCCGTTCTACGGTTTCTTTGGTATCAAACAATCCTGTTTCTAAAGATAGATTTGGATCTATTTTTTCCACCCGCTTCTTAATCAACTCTTTAATTTTAGCAATTCCCGGTTGGTGAGGGCTACCATCTAGATTCTGTACCAGAATCATTGGCAGCACTTGCGGAGTATTGTACTTATCGCTTAAATCATTAGCGCGGTTAGAATGCACCATGGAAATCGGTACAGTGTAAACCACGTGACAATCTAAAGCTTGGAGTTGTTGGCTGCGGTCTAAGAAAATTTGGTCTAGATTGCTGCGTCCTCCTGCGTCTGTCGCAGAAAATGGCACAATCCGGTCTAAATTATCGGCAATCGCTACCAGTTGCGAATATTTATTGGGCAACTTTTTTTTAGCATCGCCAATAAACTCATTTAGCGCATCAATCAGCGTTTGTGTTTGGGGTTCAACTTTTTCTCGGATTTTGTGGCGCAGACTCGGTTGAGTTCTCACATTCGCCGTCAACTTGGCAAACTGAGTAATTTGCGCCTCTAAGCTCAATTTTTCAAAAGATATTTTTGTTAGCCCTAAATCTTTTAAATCGTCCCAGCGGTCTTTCATCCAATTGAGCAAAGGCTTGGAGTCAGCCTCTTTAATTGCTTCTAATAAGTGTCTGGTGCAAGCTAGCAAAATATCTGTATATTCAGTATCTTCGGGATTGATATCTTCCGCGTCGGCCGCGAAATAAACTACAAAGTAACCTTTGTTGCTCAAGTGTTGCTGTAGCCGCAGCAATTCGGTTGACTTTCCAGCACCGCGATGTCCCGCATACAACTGGCAAGTCATCGGTTCTGAATTCTCAATGTTGAGACCCAAGTCTTTAATAATATTGTCCTCTCCTCGCACTTCCCCACAGTCAACATATTGCGGGTCGCCTGCTGGTAAAGGAGAAGATGGGTTAAAGGCGTTGTAGAGGTCTTTTAGGAGTTTTTCTGTATTTTGAGTCATAATTTTTTTAGTATTTTTGGTTTTTTATAGGCTCAACCGCAGATTTAAGGCAGATGAACACGGATAAACCCAGATAATTATAAGAAGAGCGATCGAATCTATGCAAAAGGCTGGGTGCACATGGAGCACCCAACAATCACTACTTTTAAGCTTGATATTTTTTCAGAATAGCAACTTTTTCCGGGAAGATTTCGATCGCCATTTTGTCATCATCACGAGTTGCGAGCGATCGCCTCACTTCGCCCAAAAACAGCGGCTGCGACAGCCCCGGTTCAGGATGTACAACTGTACGAACCCGGATTGTCATGTAGTCTCTGCCCCTTCCAGAGCGCCCTGGAGAGTACAAATCCGCAGCCGCTTGGCGCATCGTTGCTTCTAATTCCGATTCGGTGATCGTAGGCGGCACGGTAACTACTGTTTGAGCGCCGCCAGTATCGTAAACTAAAGAATAGCGAACTGCACCGGGAATTTCTGTGCGAGTAAACAGTCCCAAACCCAGACCGAATATACTCGCAGCGACTACGGTCATAAAACTTGTCACTCCTACCAATCGGAAGCGAATACCCCATTTGAAGATAAATGCTATAACAGTTAGAATAGCCAAGGCTGCTGTTAGAATTCCCGCCCATTGGGCGTAGATTAAAAGGTTAGAATTTACGCTCATTTGATGATTTGTTGACTGTTGACTGTTGACTGTTGACTGTTGACTGTTGATATTAGTTACCGATACCCGATGCCCAATGCCCAATGCCCAATGCCCAATGATTAATTAAGCGTTTCGGGCCACAAGCAGATAAGTCATCATATCGCCTTTCCCCTTCACTGGAATCACGCCGCGCTCCTCAAAAACATACTTACCCCGCAGGCGCTCGTAGGTAGCAACTGTCACTTGAATGCTGCCGGGGACGCCTTGAGATTCCATCCGGGAAGCTGTATTTACCGTATCTCCCCACAAATCGTAAGTAAATTTTTTAGTACCGATTACCCCAGCTTCCACCGGGCCTGTGTGGATGCCGATGCGGATGCTGAGCGGCTGACCTCCCTTGGTGCGTATCTTAGTCATTGCTGCTTGAATTTCTAACGCCATTTCGGCGATCGACTCGGCGTGGTCGTCGCTGGGCGTCGGCAAACCGCCAACAACCATATAAGCATCGCCGATCGTCTTAATTTTCTCAAGTCCGTAGCGCTCGGCCAACTCGTCAAAAGCCGAAAAAATCTCGTTGAGCAACTCCACCAACTGGGCCGGCGATAAATGAGCCGAAAGCTTAGTAAAACCGACCAAATCGGCAAACATCACTGTTACCTCAGCGAAACTGTCGGCGATCGTACTTTCCCCGTGTTTCAGGCGCTGCGCGATCGCCTTCGGTAAAATATTTAACAGCAAACGCTCGGACTTTTCCTTTTCCAGGGCCAACTCGTGTAAATACGCCTGTTCCTTATCCCGCAGCCGCTTCTTTTCCAGACAAGCGCTAATCCGAGCCTTGAGCAATACCGGATTGAACGGTTTAGAAAGATAATCCTCCGCCCCCAACTCAATACACCGGACGATACTGTCGATATCGTCCACCGCCGAAATCATAATCACCGGGATATAGCGCAACTTTTCGTCCGCTTTCAGATTTTCCAGCACCTGATAGCCGTTCATTTGCGGCATCATAATGTCTAGGAGAACCAAATCAAAAGGATCTCTTCGCAACATTTCCAGAGCTTGGAGACCATCTTCAGCAACAGTGACCAAGTGGCCTTGACGCTGAAGTCGGCGGGCCAGCAAATCGCGGTTTACCTCATTGTCGTCAACAACCAGCACGCTGCCCTCGTCACCTTTCATGTCATAGCCTCTTTCAGAAGCGTTTCAATTTTACCCAAAAGTCGGGGAAACTCGACCGGTTTGGTGTCGTAGTCGTCGCAGCCGGCGGCCAGACACTTTTCACGATCGCCCGCCATTGCGTGAGCCGTCAGAGCAATCACCGGAATCGTGCTAGTTTCAGGAGCCGCCTTAATTTGCTGGGTTGCTTGCCACCCGTCGAGCACTGGCAGACTCATATCCATCAGAATCAAATCCGGTACTTTCGCGAGCGCCATCGACACCCCCTCAGCACCGTCAACAGCAATAAAGACCTCGTGTCCCTTGCGGGCCAGACGCCTGGAAAGCATATCCCTATTCATTTCGTTATCTTCGACCAACAGGATTTTAGCCATTGGTGTTCTCCTTGCCTTTCGAGTCGTACCTGCGATCGAACCTGTCATTCACTATAGAGCGAACATCGCGCAACAAAGTATCGCAACTGTAGACTCCTTTTTGTAGCACCCGATCGACACAACCGTTAAGCTGCTGGCTTTCGGCCGGTGTCAGGTCTTTCCCTGTGAGCACAACAATCGGTATTGGATCTCCAGAGTACGATTTGCGGAGTTCGCCGAGCAACTCAAAACCATCCATTTCTGGCAACATCAAATCCAGCAGGATCAGATGTGGTCGGGCAATTTCTAGCCGAGAGAGAGCAGCGCGCCCGCTGTCAGCCTCCGTTACTGCCCAGCCTTGTCTTTCTAGTATGCGTCGCAGTATTTCCCGCGTGGCAACGTCGTCTTCCACAATTAGAATCTGACAGGTCAAATTGTTACTTGCAACGCCGTCTTGGTCGCGCCGGTACTTGTTCAACAAGGCAGCCAGCCGTTTGCCGTCCACTGGTTTGGTGAGGTAGTCCGAGGCACCCAATGCAAAGCCGAGGCTTTTGTTGCCAACAAAGGATAGCAGGATTACGGGAATTTCGGCAAGATCTGGATCTGCCTTCAGCGCTGAGAGTACCGCCCAGCCGTCCATTCCGGGCATGATCACGTCGAGGGTAATCGCGTCTGGCCGCAGTTGCTTAGCGAGCCGGAGAGCTTGCTCGCCGCCGCCGGCGACTTCGATGTGCAGCCCTTGGCGAACGAGGGCGCGCTGGATCAAATCCCGCGAGATCGGGTCGTCATCAACTACCAGCACCGTGCCGACAGCGGGGGCGACCGGAGGGCTAGTGCTGTCGCGGACTTTGTTGGCGATTTCCGGCTGTTGAATCGCGCTGGGCAAGAGCACGGTGAAAGTGCTGCCTGCGCCCAGCGTGCTGCTGACCTCAATGCTGCCACCCATCATATGACAGAAGCGCTGGCTGATAGCTAGTCCCAAACCCGTGCCGCCGTACTTGCGGGTAGTCGAGGCGTCAGCTTGGGTGAAAGGTTGGAAAACTCGCTGCAATTGCTCTTTTGTCATGCCGATACCGCTGTCGGCGACGCGGAAACTAAAAAATTCGGAGTTAGAAATTAAAATTTGGGAAGATTCCTCTTGATTGTTCATTTTTAATTGTTCATTTTTAATTCTTTCCACCCCGATCGCAATTTTCCCGTTTTGGGTGAACTTGGCAGCGTTGCTGAGCAGGTTGAGCAGCACTTGCCGGACTTTGGTCATGTCGGCGTGCATGGTGTCGAGGTTGTCTGGACAGTAAACTTCTAGGGTATTACCGTTTTTCTCGACCAGCGGCCTGGCCGTGGCGACAGCACTTTCAATTAAGGGATGGATGTCGAAGGTTTCTAAGTAGAGATCCATTCGGCCTGCTTCAATTTTAGAGATATCTAGGATGTCGTCGATCATCGACAGCAGGTGTTTGCCGGCGCTGCGGATTTTTTCGAGGTCGGGGACAAAAGCTTCATCGCCCAATTCTTCAGCTTCTTCTTTAAGCATTTCGCTGTAGCCGACGATCGCATTGAGCGGTGTGCGCAGTTCGTGGCTCATGTTGGCAAGAAATGTGCTTTTTGCCCGGTTGGCTGATTCTGCTGCTTCTAGGGCCGACTGCATGGCGGATTCTGCCTGTTTGCGATCGGTAATGTCTTGGACTGTGCCTTCGTAATACAAAACGCTGCCGCTTTCGTCGCACATGCTGCGCGCGTTTTCGGAAATCCAGATCGTGCTGCCGTCTCGGCGGTATATTTGGGATTCAAATTTTGATATTTGACGGCGCACCCCCAATTGGGCAATAAACTCGGCGCGTCGCTTGGGGTCTACGTAAAGTTGGCGGTTGAGGTTTGCGAGTTCGGCGAGCATTTGGGTAGAGGATTCGTAGCCGTAAATCCGGGCTAGTGCGGGATTGGCACTGAGGTAGCGCCCGTTTGGGGTGGTCTGGAATATGCCTTCGACTGCGTTTTCAAAGATGCTGCGGTATTTTGTTTCGGCTTTTCTCAAGGCTTCTTCTGCTCGCTTGCGCTCTAGGGCATTGGCGAGCATTTCTCCTACCATTTTTAGCTGTGTGGATATTTCTGGCGATAAACCTGCTATTTGCTTTAAGGCATCGAATCCGAGAAATCCTACTAGGTTTTTACTGCAAATTAGGGGAATAATTATCAGCGATTGGATATTTTTTAGCTGTTTTTTTGATTCTAAATTATTGAGGGAAGCGCCAATCGAAGGTATTGAGGCGATTGCTGTTTTATTGGCTGTTGTGGATGGGGAGTCTTTCTGGAATTCTGCTGGGTTTTGACCGATAAAATAGGCAATTTCAGTTTTGGCTGGGGGCGCGAGTTCGGCGATTTCTGGAATATATAGGCATTCGGCGCGATCGAGCTTTTCTGCGATCCAAGGGATTTGTGCGATGTTTATTTGTTTGTCGGTGCTGCCTGTTATTACCGGAATGCCGTCAGCGCACCACTCGTAGGTTTTGTCGGCGCGGGTTTTGTCTTGAGATAACAGGTAGATGTAACTGCGGTCAAACCCGCTCAAAGTGGCGATCGCTTCCAGAGTTCGATCGATGCTTTTGTCTATTCCCGATGCGGTCTGACTGATGAAATGGGTTGACCAACTGGCAATCAACTGATTGAATTCTACTTGATACTGCAAAGATTGTTCTACTTTTTTGCTCTCGGTAACGTCTCGAAAGCTCTCGACTATCCCGACTCTGTTCGCTCGGATTTTTTTTGATTGTAACGAATTTAATTCGATAATTTTTCCGTCTTTATGTTCTAATAATTCACTGATTTGAGTATCTGGATCGGCCGACACTTCGATCGCGTTTTGGAGAAATCCTTGGGGTTCTTTTAATTGTTCTCTGGCGAAGGGGAATCCTGTTTCGATGTTTTTTTTAACAGTGCCGAAGGTCGATCGGCTCAACTTTCCTTGACTGGCGGATAAACCCCACATCTCGACAAATTTTTGATGAAAATTGCATATATTGCAGTTTCTGTCAACCGCTATAATTCCAGCATCTGTAAATTCTAGAACGGCTTGCAGCATCGAGAGCGATTGCTTGTGTTCTCTAATGTCAAAAAACACCAAGACTGATATTTCGCCGCCCTCAACTGCGGGATTGAAAAAATAGGAAACTGGTAAAATCTTGCCGTCGCGGCACAGAAACTCGTCGTCCCAATTGCTGCAAGGTTGACCGGAGGCGATCGCCTCTTGTAAACCTAGTGTAGGTGCGATCGCTGCATCTTCACTCTTGCTTGGCAACTGTTTCCGAGGCGTCAAAACTTGGGATTTCTGGCTTTGATTTTGGTGACTGGCGATGCGCTGTAGCAGAGAAACGCCTGCAAGTTCCGACTCTCGCCACCCCAGCAAGCGTTCGGCCTCTGGATTCACCGAAATGACAAACCCCTTCGCGTCAAGGATACACAATCCCGCCCCCAAACTGTTGACAGTCGCCCGCAGCCGATCGATTTCTGAAGCTGCTGGAGAGTCTAGAGGCGACTGGGGCGAGGAACTCAAATCCTGTAGCGCCACCGGATCGGATCTCAAACAAGCCTGCCGCAGCGGTTCCTCCTCACTCCTAGCTCCGTCGTAGCTACAACTTACCTGCTCTAAGAATAGCTGCCACTGCTCGGCATTGGGAGGGGGGGACTCGCTGGCTAAACCGAGCTGTTCGAGTTGGCGCTGGAGGTGAGAATGCATAATTTCTGGCGCTTTGTAGGCAACTTTATACAGTATATCTTTTTAATTAATAGTATATATACCCCGCTATACAGTTAGTGGAAAGGTACGGTATCGAACTTTCTCATAGGTTTGAGCGAAAAGCCGAGCATCTCTGCTATCCAAAATCTTTCCAACTGCGCTAATTATATTTATAGCAGATGTTGAAGGCCCTTTGGCTCCCTTCGGCTTCGGGATCGGGCAAGTCGCTCAGGAATGAAAATTTAATAACATCAGCGATGTATAATAAATAAATGAGTGAATATGAATAGGTTTATGTTGCGGTAGAGATGTCAAATATTA